>NZ_LR213790.1 GCF_900659865.1 Hyella patelloides LEGE 07179 | reverse complement strand
ATCGGAGAGAAAAGAGCGACAGTGGCAGGCATTCGATTTTGTAGTTCTGTCTGAATCTTATCTGTTCTCCTTTCTGCACGATACTGGTCTACATTATGTAATGCGAACATGATACCGAACATCATCAAGACTCCGAAAGTAATCAAACGCTTAGTATGGGGTGAAGTTACAGAAGCTCTGATTCCTGCATTTTCTGCCATAGATTCAGCTATGAGAGCAAAGCTACACATGATGCTGATCACGACCGCAAAAGCTGCCAGTATGGAACAGATAGTCACCAAAAGTTCTGCATACTTATCAATCCAATCTGGCAGTATATTCCAACCAAGTGCTTCATCAGTAGTCCAGAGAATTACACCGACCACCACGATTAGGAAGACGATCAGTCCTGTATTGGTCGAAGCTCTTAGGGCGCGTCGGTAATTCATTATCAAATCTCCCCGTCAGGGATACACTACAACTTTAAGGGATTATTTTGACATTGAGAATATCGCAGGTATTTGTCTAGATTGATTATTCACTTGGACGGAATTAATTCTTATAGGATGGATTTACATTATATTTCTTAAGATTAACAACATCCGAGTAGCAATTCAAAAAATGTCCTAACCTGTATACGTAGTGCTATTAGCGATCGCCTAGTGCCAAGCTTCGTCTGATCGCCCAACTATCCAGCGATCGCTATTAACTCAGATCGTTTCTCACCCATTAACAAGAAACTTAGTTTGTGGCTAGGACTAAAATCAGCAAATTCACAGTAGCTAGTTGTTTTGTTTGATCTTTTGTTCAAACACTACTTATTAAATTCAAATTCTGCCATAACGAGCTTGTAAAATATTTTCAGGATGCTGTTGATTATGCAGCCACGCCCACATCTGATCCCCTAGGGAAAAATGCCACCATTCCCCAGGATGACGCATAAAACCAGCGAGAGTCATTACTTGGTTTAGTAATTGGCGATGTCGATGATATTGTTGCTCTACTAGCTGTTTGCTTTTTTGATAATAGTTTGGATGCGATCGCTCAGATAATTCATCTATTTCTCCTCCCATATCAATTACGTTGTTATAGCTATTCACCAGGGTTAAATCGATCGCAGCCCCCGTACTGTGAGGAGGGGGAAGCTCTTTTTCGATGCTTGGTACTGCCCAAAGCTGATACACTTGCTCCCAAATATTTTGTCTTTGTTGGGCTGATACAGTGCTGGGAGTGAGATGATGTTTTTTCAGCAACAAGTCAAAGGTATAGTCCACCATAAATTGTTGTACTCCCACTGGTCTATAGGCATCATATATTTTTAATTTCCAACCAGGGTGACTTGTCCCTAAGAAAAATTGAGCCATTTCTAAGGCTTCCACCACTCCTTGACGCAAACAATATGGCGATCGCTGTCCGTATTCTGCACCCAATTTTTCGTAAGGATGAGGTAATTCGACAGCAAATTTTTCCAAAGGAATGGGAATTAATGGCTCGTTACATTCTCGAATCAGAATTTTTTGATAGGGTTTCATCTTAACGATTAAGAAGATCAATACAATGGACGATGGAAAGAAGAAAGACAACTAAATCGCTGTCTTAATCATTGTTAAGCGATCACTATTAAAATAACTGCTTAAAACTAACTTATAATGCGAACTATTGCAGAGATTAATGACAAAATTCATCGGGGTCAAGTAGTAGCTTGGACGGTAGAAGAATTAAAAGCCCAAGTAGCAGATATCGGAATTACTCAAGCTTTTAAAACAGTAGATGTTATTTGCACGGGGACTTTTGAGCCGATGGAGTCTTCTGGCGCAATTATTAACTTGGGTCATACCGATCCACCGATCAAAATTCGTCAGTGTTGGTTTGATGGTGTACCTGCTTATGCGGGATTTGGCGCAGTAGATATTTATTTAGGAGCAACTGCGATCGCAGAATCCCACGATAGCAATGATTTACGCGACCAACTCAGAATCAATTCTCAAAGAGGTGGGGGTCATGTCATAGAAGACTTAATTGCAGGAAAAGCAGTTTCTTTTAAAGCATTAGGACAAGCCACAGATTGTTATCCCAGAGCTTCTTTTGAAAACACTATTACCAAAGACTCTATCAATCAATTTTATCTCTTTAATCCGCGAAATCTCTATCAAAACTTCATTGTGGGAGTTAATGGCAGCGATCGCCAATTGTCTACCTATCTAGGTACACTACAACCAGAATTAGGCAATGCGGTTTACTCTAACCCAGGAGCAATTTCCCCATTGCTCAACGATCCAGAGCTAAAGATAGTTGGTATTGGGACAAAAATTTGGCTTGGTGGTGGTGTAGGTTATATCGCGTGGGAAGGTACACAACATTTTCCTTTGCAAAAACGTTTGCCAAATCGTACTCCTATTGGTCCTGCTGCAACGGTAGCTTTAATTGGTGATGCCAAAGGAATGAGTGCGCAGTGGGTGCGAGGCTGTTATTTTCGTAACTATGGTTCATCTTTAATGTTGGGAGTGGGTGTTCCTATACCAGTGTTAGAAGAGTCTGTAATTCGCGATTGTGCTGTAAGAGATGGAGATATTGTTGCTCCTGTAATTGATTTTTCGATTCCCCGTCGAGTTAGACCAACTTTTGGTTTAGTGAGCTACGCTCAATTAAAAAGCGGACGACTTGTCATTGATGGGAAAAAAGTCAGAGTAGCTCCCCTAGCGAGTATTGCTTTCTCTAGACAAATTGCCGAAGAATTAAAACAAGAAATTACCACAGGAAAATTTACTCTAACTGAACCAGTTGCGATGTTATCTAGAGATCGCTCTTTTATTCCTCAAGATCCTAGAGGCTCATCGGTTTCTTTGGAAGATTAGGTGTTGTATCATGATGAGGTGGTGAGGCAAAAGTAGCAAGTCGCAAAATCTAGACGACGAACAAAGAAGGTTTTAAAGCAGATAATTTAAAAATCATCCCGCAACTATGCAATGCTGAAGATTAAGAGCATCGAGTCAAGAGTCAGAAGTTTTTGAGAATACAGAATATTAATAATCGATGATTAATGTTTTAATCAATTCCCAGAGTTTTATCATCTTATTCTCAGTATCTTTTGTCAGGCTAAATAAAGACAAACTGTTAACTAAAGTTTGAAGAATTAATCCTTCTGCTATCTGTCATCTGCTATTTTTTCTTTGCCTTACTCAAGATGAAACTTCTCTGGTACAAACTCGATCCTGCTTCTTTAAAATTACGCCTTACCGTGGGGATTGCTCTTTTTTCCACTCTGGGTTTGTGTGGTTTAGCCAGTTGGACGAGTATGCGGATGCAACAGATTTTAGTATCCACTCACAAAGACAATATCAAATATATTGCCGAACGTTTTCCCCACGATGTCAAAATTTATAGTGACATGGTGTCCTTAGAGGAAGGAGTACAAAAGGCAGTTGATAATTTATCCAATGACAATATAATTATGTGGGCAAAAAGCGATCGTAATGTCGTAACTGCTCGTTCACAAATACTGCAAAATACTAAAATTGCCCAGGTGCTTTTACCGCTTAAAAATGTGCCTCCCATCCCCCAAGTAAAAGATTTAGAAGGACGTTATTGGCTATTGTGTGCGACTCCTTTGCAAGTAAAAGGGGTTAATTTGGGAAAATTTTATATTGCTCAAGATATCACTGAAGATCAAAAGATGCTGCTGCGTTTACTCCGCAGCCTCACTCTTGCCACTATCATTGTCACAGCAATCATGATTACCGCCATTGCTTTCTATATTAATCGATCGCTGCGACCCCTTAAAAGAATTAGCCAACTTACTTCTGATATCTCTGCGGAGCGACTTGGTGAGGCACATTTCAATCTGGAAAATCCTCCCAGTGAAGTCAAAGAATTAGCCGAAACCTTTGAAAAAATGTTGCTGCGTCTTTCTCAATCTTGGGAACATCAACGACAACTTTTAAGTAATGTTTCTCACGAATTACGAACCCCTTTAACTATTATTTGTGGCTACCTAGAAAGTACTTTGAGGCGGGGACCAAATCTCACCGAAATCCAAAGAGAAGCCCTGACTACGGCTGCATCCGAAGCAGATCGTACCGTACAACTCTTACAAGACTTATTAGATTTAGCTAGAGCCGATAGTGGTGCAATGCACTTTCAACTTGAAAAAATTGACGTTCATGAGCTAATTACAGAAGTAGTCGCCATGACTAAACAATATAGTAACCATCAAATTATTTTTGAGTCTAATAAGAGTAATTTAGAGATCGCAGTTGATAAAAATCGCTGCAAACAAGTTTTACTAAATTTAATTGACAACGCCATCAAATATTCAGCTTCCGAGTACCCCATTACCATCAAATCTTATTTACAAGATAGTTTAGTAATTATTGAAATTTGCGATCGCGGTGTGGGCATTCCTTTACAGCAACAAGCCCGTATTTTTGAGCGATTTCACCGTTTAGATGAAGCTCGTAATCGTGCAGGAGGAACGGGTTTAGGTCTTTCTATTGTCAAAACTTTAGTAGAGGGGATGGGAGGCAAAATCAGCGTTCAATCCCAACTGGAAAAAGGCAGTACTTTCACTCTCAAATTTCCTGGTGTTTAAATACTTTCCTTGTGCTCTAAGTAATTAATAGAAAAAGAAGTTGTTTTCAGGTTTACTTGAGGGACAACTAAACATACAAGCAAAAAACCCACTAACAAAACGGTAGCTTTAGTTCCCCCTTTAATTTCCCAATTAAATGTTTGTTTTGTAATTTTGTTGGTCGAAGGCAATAAGACTAAACCCATGATGAAAAAGACGATCCCAATCAGTATATAGGGTGGTGGGTTCATCAAAGCTCCAAAACAAGCCATAAAAAAAAGCATTCCTAGCGATCGACTAAGATAAGAAACAATCATCAGTATTATTTTTCAGAATTTAATTTCTAGATTTTCTTAACCTATTTATAGTTCCCATCAAAGAGTTAAAATATCGCAAAAATCTTGATTTTATCGAGTATTTATCCAGCAGATGACAATAATTACAGTACAAGCTAGGCTGGTACGATGCTATTTAAAATTAGCTCTAAGCCATTAGCTATAAGCTATAAGTTTGAATCGCTTGAGACGGAGGAGTTAACCTCCACGCGCGCCCTGTTCCACTATGCCAGAAGTGGAGGAGTTGAACCTGGTGATAAGCTTGGAGCTTGGAGCTTGAAGCTGTTAGCTAGTTAAAATCAATCCTTTAGTTCAGTAATCTAGATTTACTATGGTAATCTTTCTCAGTAATTATGGGCATCATAAGGGGCAAAGTAATATTTGTGCCACAAAAAACGTTTGCTATCGTAAGGGGCTGACCCCGCCATCGAAGGGCGGACGGGCGACACAGGGATTCGAGGCCACCTCGAATCACACGCCCTTGGCTTGTACGCCCCGTCAATAAATCTATTCAAGCTTGACACACTTGTTTGTCTGTTGATGTAGTTTGACTAGCAAACCACTATATATAAGACGAATTACCTCAATTAATTTAATTCCACCGCCAGTAGAAATCAATATCAATCAATTATGAGCAGAACAGATAATCAAGAAGTAGTGGCAGGACTAGAACAGCCGGTTGTAGAAGAATTAATTCCCACTGATTTGGTAGAAGTAGAAGAAGATCGAACTTCTAGCAGTATTCCCAATGAGTCTTTGGCTCTTCTTTCTCCTGACAATCTAGGAACAGTGTTGAGTGTTGGGAATGCTGCAATTAACCCAGGAACAACAGTTACTATTCCGATCCTGATTAGTGATGCAGAAAGCTTACAGTCCCTTAGTGTCGACTTAACCTATAACACTTCAATCTTAAGTATTGCCGACCCCAATCCAGATACTCCAGAAAATGAAGGAGTTAGAAGAGCAGGAATCAGTGCTGATTGGGCATTAGAACCTAGTAACCCTGTAGCCAATGTCAATGAGGAAACAGGAGAAGTTGGCATTAGCTTAGTCAATACTGGAGATTTACCTCAACCAGATGAGGATGGCAATGTTCCCTCTGGAACTATCTTAGAAATTGATTTTCAAGTTAGCGAAGATGCTGATTTAGATTCTTTGGATGATGAGCTTATTGATTTACAATCAGCTAGAGTAGGGGTTAACGACGAAGATATTGCCGTAGGCGACGATAATTTAAGTGACGGCCCAGTACTTGGTCCCCTAGATACCAATATCAATCGTTTTCAAAGTACGGAGCGTCCAGGAACCTTTCTTTTCGCCGGAGAAGCAGAGAGTGTCAGTATTCGAGAAAACTTCTCCGACACCTTTGTGGAAGAAGGATTGGCTTTCCAAGTAGCAGATGAACCAGGAGAGGATTTAATCCAGATAAATCGTTTTCAAAATACGCAAGTTCCAGGAACCTTTCTTTTTGCCGCAGAAACAGAGAGTGTCAATATTCGAGACAACTTCTCCGACACCTTTGTTGAAGAAGGCATCGCATTTTATGTTTTTGGAGCGGGTTCCGACCAAGCAACACCATTTACCCGTTTCCAAAATATTGAAGAACCTGGTACTTTTGTGTTTGCAAGCCCTCAAGAAAGCGCAAGTATTCGAGACAACTTCTCCGACACCTTTATTGAAGAAGGCATAGCTTTTGAAGCTGGAACGTAAAGGTATAAGGAAGGAGGGAAATCCGTTTTCTTCTTTCCTGTTTACTACATATTGATTTCGAGTTAGCTCAAAAGGTTATAATAACTGAATATTAAAGTAAGCGATCGTTCATCTCATCAATTGTTTTATCGCAAAATAGAGAGAGACGGAAGTAAGTTTGAATAAACTGAAGGAACGCAATGTATTAAAAAAAAAATTAGAACTATAGGACAAAAAAATAATGGTAGCTGTTTCTGTAAGTAGTATATTTGTTGCAAGTGTAGCCATCTATTTGACTACAAAAATAGACGATGAAGTATTTAAAGTGGGAATGGCATTTGTCGCTCTGGTTTTTGGGTTGGTTACTCTAATTTGCGCTCCTTGGATTCTCAAGCTGTTAGTCATGGCCATTCCTTTATTTTTCGGGAATTTGGGTAATGTATCCAACTTGAATTAGACTCTAAACTAGTTTTCGTTAGGTGTAGATTACTAAATTTTGGTAGTATTGTGTAAAGTTTAATTAAGGAGTGCGATACCGTGGTGTCTTTACTGGTAGATTTTCTTGCCACAACAGGAGGCGAGTTTCCTATTTATTTCGTGGCTGTATATGTCGTGGGCTTTATTGCTGCTGTTTCTATTGGTTCAATTGCTTGGTACAATTCCAAGCGTCCTGCTGGTTGGGAAAACGCACAACGCCCTGATTTTGTCCCTGACATGGAAGATGAGAAAGAATCTTCAGAAAGCCAATCATCTGGCAAATCTTGACTCATTCATGGTCTATTCTTAATAATTTTATGACGGTGAGGGACTTTTTAAGGATCGGGATTAGAGTATAAGGAGTCAAGAAAATTCCTTTCTTCATTTCTCAATCCCCAATCTTCATCCTTCATTTCTTGTTCGTGATCCCTATATTTGACAATTGGGGCAAAAATGGCAAGAACGCCCCCCTAGCTTAATTTTTTCAATGGAAGTCCCACAAATACGGCAAGGTTCGCCTTTTCTGCCATAAACTAAAGCAGAGTCACCATAGTTACCGTTGACACCTAACAGATTTAAAAAATCACTGAAAGTAGTACCACCTTTATTGATAGCTGTTTGCAGCACTTCAATAATGGCTTGATGCAGTTTAGTAATTTGGGTAGGGGTTAGATCTGTTGCAATAGTTGTAGGGTGAATACCGCTTCTAAATAGAGCTTCATCAGCATAAATATTACCAATTCCCGCTACAATTGCTTGATCTAGCAATAAAATTTTAATATTGCGACGACGCTTGCTTAATTTGTCGGCAAAATAGGTTGCAGAGAATTCTGCTGCAAAGGGTTCGGCACCTAATTTTTGTAAACCTGTAATGATAGTTTCGGGGGATGTTTGGGGTGGTACTAGCCACACTTTGCCAAAAGTACGGGTGTCAACGAAGCGTAGTTCTTGATTATGGGGAAAGAATAAACGAACACGGGTATGTTTTTGTAAAGTATCAGTTTGTTTTGTCCAGAGTAATTGACCAGTCATGCGGAGGTGAACTCCCAACCATCCCTGTGGTTTTTGAGCATTGTCTACTAATTGAGCTAATAAATATTTTCCTCTTCTTTGCCAAAAAGCGATCGCCTTATCTTTAATACTACTATAAAATTCGCTAACAGAAAAAGGATAGGCAAGGGTTCTTTCTAGTAACACTTCCCCACCCTCAATGGTCTGTTTCACTGTCAATTTATCTAGCCCTCGACGGACTGTTTCCACTTCTGGTAATTCAGGCAAAGTTTGAACTATCTCCTAGTTATGGGGGACTAAGAATAGCCTATCAGTCAGACTGAATATTAACCAATGGGACAAAGCTCAGTTAACTTTAAAGGAACATTTTTCTTAGGAATTTTGCCACTTTAAACTGATAAAATGGGCTGGACGACCCCCTCGATCGACAGTTTGACTAATTTTTCTGATTTGCAGATTGAAAGGTATGGCAGTGGTGAAATATCTTTGTACAGACATCCCAATTTCGGGAGCAAAATAATTGGCGGTAATACCTGCTAGACTTATTCCTAGTAGCTGTGTGAAGGGTTCTTTTGGTAGTACTAGATGAGTAGTTAAAACCATTCCTGTAGTTAGCATAGTAGCTACTGAAGCGTTAGTTCCACAACGAGGATGAATAGCTAAATCCCATTCTCCTTTTTGCAGACGCATTAAAGCCAACTTTACAGCTTTTCTTAATTGTAAGGGATTAATTTTGCCATAGAGAAAAAAACCTTGTTCTGTGGACAGTCCTCCAATGGTTTCGTCGTCTTGAGATTGATTTTGATTTAGGCTACTCAGCACCCACACTGTAGCGTGTTCTAGGGCGTGTACCTGGCGCAGCATCAAAAATTCTTTGACACCAGGAATAAAGCCCCATTGTTGTAAAAATTCACTATCTTGTTTGTTTTCGGGAACAAACCAATCTTGATGGTTATTTAAAGTAGCATCACTCATCTTTATCCTGTAGCTTTTAGGGTTTAGCTCTTGGTACGTGTTTTTTAGCTTTCTTTTCCTAAGATTTTTGATGATAGCGATGTCATCCGAAGAAAATTGGCTAATATCTGAGAGCTTTAAGTAATACTTATTGTAAAAGCAAAACTTTTAAAAAAGAGTGATGTTTATATTTTCTTGTTGTTCTTAAAATTAATTTTTTAAATTTTTATTAAATAATTTGTTTGATAGTGTGCATCAGGTCTTCATATTCCCAAGGTTTACGAATACAACAATGTAAATTAGCTTTTTCCAGAACATCTGCGATCGCTGCTTCGCTAGCTTGACCTGTTAACATGATAGTTGTTATTTCAGGATATTTTTCATGGACGGCAATTAAAAATTCATCTCCTTTCATGCTAGGCATCCACCAATCGGAAATGACTACTTTTTTACTATTTGGTTCTTCTTTTTCGAGATCTGTAACTATTTCTAGCCCTTCTTCACCACTACTTGCAAATTCATATAAGCAATTATTATTAAAAAATTTACGTAGCTCGATTTTTAGGCTATCAAGTACTAAAGTTTCGTCATCGACACAAATAATAATTGGTTTAGGCATTAATATAGACTCCTTTTGATTTAGTGTATATTGTTAATTGGTAGAAAAACTTTAAAAGTTGTGTTGCCAGGGACAGAAGATACAGTGATGGTTGCTTGGTGTTTATCAATGATTTTTTTGACAATATCTAGCCCTAAACCACTACCTTCTCCTGGGGGTTTAGTAGTAAAAAATGGTTGAAATATTTTTGGTAAAATATCTTGAGAAATACCCTGTCCATTATCAGTAATTTTGACAATAATTTGTTGAGGATTACTTAGAGTTTCAATAGTCAATTTTCCTTGATATTGCATTGCTTGTAAAGCATTATGAATTAAATTTGTCCATACTTGATTTAGTTCATCGGGATAACAATAAATTTGTGGTAATGATTGATAATTTTTAATAACTTCTACCCCTTGTTTAATTTGATTTTGATAGAGAGTTAAAACAGTTTCTATTCCTTGAATAATATCAGCAGAGGATTTTGTTTCAGCCGAATCATGACGAGCATGGGTTTTTAAGGCAAACACTATTTTAGCTGCTTTATTAGTGGCAATCGCAATTGTATCGGCACTTTTTTGTAAAGAATAAAAACGATAAATCTGATTAAAAATATTGATGCCAGATTGTGCTTTTAGCAAGGGTATAATTACGGATAAATTTTCTGATAATCCTAGATCGACAATAGTATCTGCAAGGCTATCAGCATCATCAATTCCTTGAGTTTCTAGTTGGGAAATAACTTTTTTTTTGATTTTTCTTTTTTCTCTACTAGACAAAACATTATATTGATTATTAGCTTGTTTTAAAAGCTTAGTTATGATTTCTTTTTCCAAGTTATTTAAACTATTAAAAAATGACGATAAATAATATAAATCTTGCTTAAGAAAATCTTGAATATTACCAATAGAAGAGCGAATCGCCCCTAAAGGAGTATTTATTTCATGGGCTATTCCTGCAATTAACTGCCCCAAAGCAGCCATTTTTTCTGATTGAACTAATTGTGTTTGAGCAGCTTTTAGTTCTTCTAAAGTGTCTTGTAAATTTTGATTTTTTTTCTGAAGACTTTTTTGTAAAATCCGAATCGATAAATGATTGTGAACCCTGACTAAAACTTCCTCAATTTGAAAAGGTTTCGGAATATAGTCTACACCACCAACGCCAAAAGCTTTAACTTTATCAATAGCATTATTGTAAGCACTAATAAAAATTACAGGGATATTGGTTGTCTTGGGATTTTCTTTCAGTTTTTGACAAACTTCATAACCGTCCATTTCTGGCATATTAATATCCAGTAAAATTAGGTCAGGGGGAATAGCTTCCGCAGCAGATAAAGCCAACTTCCCATTGGGGACTGGTCTAACTTTGTACCCTTTACTAGTTAAAATTTGTAGGAGCAATCGCAAATTAACTGGATTGTCATCCACAGCTAAAATATCTGCTTTTGGTAAATCGAGTTGGCGACGCTCCATAATTATCAGGTCTACTTAAACAGTTGAATTTATCTAGTGACTAATTTTCTTGCTTAATTTCACATTAGGTAAATATCTGCCCTAGCCTAACTAGAGTTCCCTTTACAGTGCAAAAAATAACAAAATACTGTAATTTAGTTTATCTGTACCTTAATTTCTTTTATGCTAAGTAAGCACCAGTCAGCGATTAGAATTAATGGTAGATATTTTCAATAATCTTCCTCCTGTTAATATCGAAGCGGAAGAAGCAATTTTAGGTGGTATTTTACTAGACCCTGAAGCAATGGCGCGGGTAGCTGATAGTTTAGTAATTAAGGCTTTTTCCTTGGAAGCACATCAAGTAATTTATAGTGCTGCTCAAGTATTGCATTCTCAAGGTAAACCTACAGACTTGATGGCGGTTAGTAGCTACCTTGCAGATCGTAACTTACTGGAAAAAATTGGTGGTACAACCAAATTAGCCCAATTATTAAATCGTACTGTATCGGCAGTTAATATAGATCGCTATACTGCTTTAGTGATGGATAAATTCACCCGTCGCCAATTAATTTATGCAGGTCATGAAATTGTCGATTTGGGTTACGATACGACTAAAGAATTAGAAGAAGTATTAGACGAATCAGAACAAAAAATATTTCGCCTTAATCAAGAAAGACCCCAAGAAGGTTTAGTGCCAATTTCTGATACTTTGGTTAATGCTTTTAATACTATTGAAGAGTTACATCAAGAAACAGCTTTACCTGGCATACCTTCTGGATTTTATGATTTAGATGCTATTACTAGCGGTTTTGGACGATCCGATTTAATTATTGTGGCGGGAAGACCTGCGATGGGAAAAACTTCTTTTTGTCTTTGTATTGCTGCTAATATTGCTAAACAACAAAAGCTTCCTGTAGCCATCTTTAGTTTAGAGATGTCGCGGGAACAATTAGCACAAAGAATGTTAGCCAGTGATGCCAAAATCCCTAGTAATAGATTGCGCTCTGGTAGAATTAGCCAAAATGAATTTGAACCCTTGGTAGGTGCAGTAGGAAATTTATCCGAATTACCCATTTATATAGACGATACTGCTAATCTATCGATTATGCAAATGCGATCGCAAGTTCGCAGATTACAAGGACAAACTAAACAAGAATTGGGCTTAGTTTTACTAGATTATCTTCAATTAATGGAAGGAAGTGGTAGCGAGAATCGGGTTCAAGAATTGTCAAAAATGACTCGTTCTCTTAAAGGTTTAGCTAGAGAGTTAAACGTTCCTATTATTGCTTTATCTCAACTTAGTAGGGGGGTGGAACAGCGAAATAATAAACGTCCCATGCTTTCAGATTTAAGAGAAAGTGGTTCAATAGAACAAGACGCGGATTTAGTAGTTATGCTGTATCGTGATGAATATTATAATCCCGATACTCCCGATCGCGGTATTGCAGAAGCGATTATTGTAAAACATCGTAATGGCCCAGTTGGTACGGTAAAATTAATTTTCCAAGGTGAATTTACTAGGTTTGATAATTTAGCTAGACATGGTAATTATTAAAGGATGAGGGATGAGGGATAAGGAAAGTACAATTTAGCCCTATAAGTATTTTTATCGATAAAACCGAGTGATTTTTAAGTAGATGCAAATAGTTAATCAAATTATTGAGATTCAAACAGATATAGGAATTAATATTCATAATATTACGCCTCAAGTTGAAGCAATATTAACAGCAACAAGAATAAAAAATGGTAAAGTAATTGTATTTGTAAAACATACAACTACCGCAGTTGCTATTAACGAATATGAAGTGAGATTACTGGAAGATATCAAAAGACATTTTGCTAAACTAGCTCCTGCTGATGCTAAATATTTACACAATGATTTGCATTTGCGAGATGTTCCTCCTGATGAACCAGAAAATGCTCATTCTCATTTAATAGCTATGATGTTAAATAATAGTGAGACTGTTCCTGTTGTTGATGGAAAATTAGCTTTAGGTACTTATCAATCTATTTTATTTTTTGAACTAGATGGCGCAAGGAAGCGTCAGGTGTTAGTGCAAATTACAGGAAATTGAAAAATAATTAGTTAGGTGGGCAATGCCCATCTTACAGTAACCGTTAACAACCAACAATTAATTTAATAGTGCAAAATACTGTTTTTGAGCAATTTCAACTAATCGCATTTCTGGGCGTAACTGCTGATAGTATTAAGCTGTTGCAAACTCTACAAACTGCGACAGGTGGTGTACTTTACTCTCCTAAAAAGCTAGAAATAGAACAAACAAATAATCTCCAAAAATACAGCAATTCTCTATCAGAGCAAGTAACGACAATCTGGAATCAATATGATGCTTTAGTCTTCTGTTTAGCTACTGGTGCAGTAACAAGAATAATCGCACCTTTATTAACAGATAAACATCACGATCCTGCTATTATAGTCATCGATGCAGCAGGAAAATTTGTTATAAGTCTTTGTGGCGGACATCAAAATAATGGAGACTTATTAACAAAATTAATTGCTCAGCAGCTATCAGCAACACCTATTATTACAGGAAGTTCTAGTAGCTTAAATTTACCCGTAATCGATCTATTAGGGAAGCCTTTTGGATGGGGAAAAGGTACGGGCAATTGGACAAATGTAATGGCTGCAGTAGCTAAGAATGAAACAGTAGAGGTGATGCAAGATGCTGGCTCTAGTTTATGGATGAATAGCTTACCTGAAAAGCATTCTTTAGTAATTAATAATCTCAAACAAGATAATCACAATACTGAAAAAATAACCGAGACTAATATAACGTATCAAGCCAGAATTTGGATTAGTGCTACTACTAGAAACTTGGCAAATAGTGATAAATTACCAAAAGTACAATGGCATCCTAGAGTATTGTGGATTGGTATCGGTTGCGAAAGAAATACCGCACCACAATTAATTAAAGACGCGGTGACTAATACTCTTCAACAATATCATCTTTCAGTAAAAGCGATCGCAAGTATTGCCACCATAGAGATTAAAGCTGATGAGCCAGGTATTATCCAACTGTGTCAAGAGAACAATCTACCCTTAAAAACCTTTAATGCAGATACTCTCAAACAAATTACAGTTCCCACCCCTTCTAAAATAGTAGAGCAAGAAGTTGGTACACCTAGCGTAGCTGAAGCTGCTGCTATCTTTGGCGGTATGTCTGCTAACAGCCCAGATAATACCAATAATTGCCAACTATTAGTCAAAAAACAAATCTTTAAACAGAAAAATCAAGGCGCAGTTACAATCGCGATCGCGCAATCCGATGTAGAATATACAGGCAGAATAGGAAAATTGTATCTTATTGGTACAGGGCCTGGTAGTCTAGAACAAATTACTCCTGCTGCTAAAACTGCCATAACCGAAGCCGATGTAGTAATTGGCTATACTCTCTACATTGACCTAATTAAGTCTTTATTACGTTCATCACAAATTATTGAAGCCTTACCCATTACCCAAGAGAAAGCAAGAGGAGAAAGAGCCATTGCATTAGCACAATGGGGTTTAACTGTGGCTGTAATCTCTTCAGGAGACTGTGGGATTTATGGGATGGCGGGCTTAATTTTAGAACAATTAAAAAGTAAGGAATGGGATGGGCAAAATCCTCAAGTACAAGTTTTTCCTGGTATTTCCGCTTTACAAGCTACTGCATCTCGTGTCGGCGCACCTCTAATGCATGACTTTTGCTCTATTAGTTTGAGTGATTTACTAACACCTTGGGAAGTAATTATTAAACGGATCGAAGCAGCAGCAATGGGGGATTTTGTAACAGTATTTTACAATCCGCGATCGCAAAAAAGAATAGATCAAATTGTTAAAGCACAAGCAATCTTTTTACAACACAGAGCTAAAAAGACTCCCGTAGCAATTGTTAAATCTGTTTATCGCGAAGACGAACAAATTACGATTACTACTTTAGAAAAAATGCTCGATCATCCTATAGATATGCTGACTACCGTTATTATTGGAAATAGTAATACCTATGAATATCACGATTGGATGATTACACCCAGAGGTTATTTAAAGTAGCTTAATAGAAATATTTTTATGTAAGTGATTATTAGCTTGATTACAATGCTTCTATTAACTTATTAACTAAGCATAATTCCAATTATCTTTTGGTTCAAATTCGCCCCAAGGATTTTCCCCATGATAAGCTCCTACATATAAAACTTTATCTCCTCTAATTACCCACTCCATACCATGTTCTTCTTCCCATTCGCAGTTTAATTCGAGGTCAATTGCTGGCTCATTTCGTCCTTCTGGATTGGGAATAAATAATGAACTAGGATTAATTAAAGCTAATACTGCTCTGGGATCATCGAAGTATTTTAAATCTTCACCAACAGTTTCTAAACAATCATTGCAATAGCGAATTGAAGCTTCACAAAGATGATTAATAATCATATCATCAAAATTATTTAAATATTTGGCACACTTTAATACATAAGTTTCACTGGCATCCTCCAAATTATAAAGATTTATGTATCGCTCGAATAAAGTGCAATAAACTTCACCTTCTTGTCCATTAGAAGCATTGTGCAAATTTTTAATTAGTTTAATCATTTTATCCTTACCCATCAATATACCAATTGAACGAGCCTTTTCAGAAGTTGTCTTGATAAAGTAGTCGGTAGGTTCAAAGAGCAACAAGCAGTAAGCAACAAACCACCAAACACTGTACGGACGTTCTGTCAAAACGTTTCTACCCAATAATCAATAACCAAAACCAAATGAAATTACCAGAATTAGATAGCCAAATTATAGATCGTATATTAGAAATGGCATGGGAAGATCGTACCCCTTTTGAAGCCATTAAGACTCAGTATGGCTTACAAGAAAAACAAGTAATTGCTATCATGCGTCGGGAAATGAAAGCCTCTAGTTTTAGGATGTGGCGTAAACGAGTTAGCGGCAGAAAAACCAAACATTTAACACAAAGAGACTTTATTGAAGGTAGATTTAAGTCTCAAAACCAAAAAACTTAGACATAGCGTTCTTTGACCCAGCAAAGACTGAATATCCTAATTCTCGTCAATAGCAAAAGCAAATCACTTATATAAGTAAAAATTATTATATCTTGCTTGTTTTTCACAACAATTAAAATATATAATAAGCAATGTTAAAGCCTGGGTAGCTCAGTCGGTTAGAGCACGAGATTCATATCCTCGCGGTCGGCAGTTCAAGTCTGCCTCCAGGCATAATTAATTCTCTAAATGGTTGTCTGCCTGACGCTTCAAGTCAACAGTTTGCAATTAATAAATTTTTTAGGGATTTTTCTTAGTTTAATTGAGTTACAAGCTAATCTAAGAAAGTAATCAGATTTGAAGCTCAAAAATTTTCTATGAATGGTAGCGAACTACTAACTTTGGCTGTACTATTAACCCCTGGAATGTTGTTATCAATTGTAATTATGCTCACCTTCGCTAAAGGTGGATAAAGTCTGTAACTAACAAACAGCAACTATAAACCGAAAAATAGAACAGCACGAAATTGATGGTCAAGTTAAATTTTTAACTTCCCATCTTTTTGTGTGTTGGAAAATCATAGCCCTACTTTATTCTGCTTCTGAAGAATCTTGAGAATTAGAGCGATCATTTAAAGAATCAGACTGAGACAGATTTTCTTCTAAATCCCTTCTTTTTTCCATTTGACAGAGGAAATAGCCAGTCATCATAGCTGAGGCTAAAAGATGAGCCAGATTTTCACGATCTGTAGTAACTTTAATATTAAAGTCGCCTGTAGGTAACATTCCTACTAGCCCTTGTACGTTTTGAGAGATAATTTGTTTCACTTCAGGACTAGCTGAATGAGCAACCCTAGCTAATACTTCAGGATGTTGCTGTCGCAGGTATTCCATGAGATTATTGTAATCTCTATCAGAAGACTCCGACTCTAAAAAATCAAAATTAAATATCATTCCTAATCCAAATTTTGGATGTACGTTATATATACTTTGCCACAATATTGATGATAACCGCTATAGCAAGATACGCTAAATTTCTCTAAGAAATGGCTAATTTATCGATTTCAAAGTATTGATGAAACTTGTCTGTAACTTCTAGCCAATAGGAGCGACCATCTGTTTGAGGACGTTTCCGAATAAAGCCAAGCTCTACTAATTCCCCTACTTGCTGATAAGCACTGCTTCCTCGCATTTCTATGAGATCTGTTTGTAGCAAAGGATATTTAATAGCGATCGCAGCTAAAGTCCGTAATGCTCCTTTGCCCAGTTCAGCAGGGATTGAATCTTTTAACAGAGTTTCATAAGCTGATTTGAGTTGCAAGCTATAGCCTAAGTTATTTTCGACAATTTCTAAGGCACTATCACGGTGAGCATAGTCACTCATTAACTCAATTAAGGCCTCTTCAATCGTTTCTGTTTCAGCTTGGAGCGATGTAGCTATCTCAGCCAGAGAAAGAGCTTTACCTTTAATGTAGAGAAGTGCTTCGATCTTGGTTGTTAATTTCACTTTATTTACCTCATCAAGATTGAACACTATCTAATATTTATCTATATTTATCTATATTTATTAAAGTAACAAAGGGAAAAAATGCCCTACTGGGCCATTGCCCTGACCAATAT
This sequence comes from Hyella patelloides LEGE 07179, assembly GCF_900659865.1. Lineage (GTDB taxonomy): Bacteria > Cyanobacteriota > Cyanobacteriia > Cyanobacteriales > Xenococcaceae > Hyella > Hyella patelloides. The sequence goes on along the minus strand of NZ_LR213790.1, from coordinate 26,597 downwards.
CTAAAGAGTTCTGTAATGCTACAGTAACGTAGTGTTTTGCTTCTTTAACAGCAGTCAATAAATCTTTGCCTAAAGCTAAATTAGCAGCGATCGCAGATGAGAGAGTGCAGCCTGTACCGTGAGTGTTTTTAGTGACAATTCTTTCTCCTGTGAGAATTTCCCCGTTATGACCATCAAACCAAACATCTGGACTTTGATAGCGATCGCTCAATCCACCACCTTTAATTAAAACTACTGGTACCCCTAATTGCTTTTGAATAGTAACGGCTGCTTGTTTCATCTCCTCAACAGTGTTGATTTCTTGATTACTCAAGATGCGCGCCTCATAAAGATTAGGGGTAATTATAGTTGCTTGAGGTAATAGTGACGTTTTTAAACTGATAACAGCACTGTCATCAATTAATTGTACTCCCGCACGGGATACCATTACAGGGTCTACTACCAACGGATGAACATTGCGCTCTCTGATAAATTTTGCTACTGCTTCAATAATTTCTTGATTAAGTAACATTCCTGTTTTAACCGCATCCACTGACATATCGTCAAAAATAGCTGCCAATTGTGCTTGAACCAATTTAGGCGTTATGGCTGCTACGTCTGTAACTCCTACTGTGTTTTGAGCCGTTACACAGGTAATAGCACTTGTCCCATGAATTTTATGAAAGGCAAAAGTGCGTAAGTCAGCTTGAACTCCCGCACCACCTCCACTATCAGAACCCGCAATTGTTAGTGCTATTTTTGTCATTGAATACGATTAATAATTTGGTTTAATTTCGAGGAAAACGTCTTCTTTGTAGAAAGTCAGGTATTTCAATCCGATTGGGATTCTTGGGCGGTTGAGGAATTTGGCGATCGCTGTTTTGACCCCCTGAATTCTGTTCTGGGGCGGATTGGGAACTAGAGCCAAACAGTGGAGTGTTTTCGGCAAAAAGTGGATGTTCATTGCTTGCTGATTCATTATCAAAACCTGTAGCAATAACGGTAATCCGAATATCTCCCTCCATATTGTCATCAATCACCGCACCAAAGATAATATTGGCATCTTGATCTACTACTTCATAAACGCTTTCCGCAGCAGCATTGACTTCATGAAGTGTCAAATCGTAACCGCCTGTAATGTTCATTACTACTCCTTTTGCTCCATTAATCGAAGCCTCTAGTAAAGGAGAAGATACTGCCGTAGCTGCTGCTTCTCTAGCGCGGGATTTTCCAGAACTCACTCCAATACCCATTAATGCTGAGCCTGCGTCAGCTACAATTGCTCGTACATCGGCAAAATCAACATTAATCAAACCAGGAATTGTGATAATATCAGAAATTCCTTGGACACCTTGCCTTAACACATCGTCTGCAATACGAAAAGCTTGCTGAATAGGGGTTTCTGGAGAAATTACGGTTAAAAGTTGATTATTGGGAATTGTGATTAGAGTATCAACACGGCTTTTAAGAGCATTGATTCCTTCTTCTGCTTGAGTAGTGCGTCTTCTACCTTCAAAAGTGAAAGGACGTGTGACCACCCCTACAGTTAAGCAGCCCATTTCTTTAGCTACCTCGGCTGCGATTGGTGCTGCACCTGTACCAGTACCGCCTCCCATACCAGCAGTGATAAATACTAAATCGGTGTTTTCCAGTGCGTGAGCAATTTCTTCGCGAGATTCCTCTGCTGCTTTTTGTCCAATAGCGGGATTACCTCCTGCACCCAAACCTTTAGTAATTTTTTGCCCAATTTGTAATTTTTGAGGGGCATCTGCTTTTTCCAGGGCCTGAGCATCTGTATTGACTGCCCAAAATTCAATACCTGAGACATCGCTTTCAATCATTCGGTTGACTGCATTGCAACCACCGCCACCTACTCCAATAACCTTGATTTTTGCAACATTACTAGGTACAATTTTACTATTACTGATTTCTTCCTTGGTTGATGGAGTATTGGGATTCCCCATAAAGGGGGAAGTTTTTACATTATTGGAAGATTGATTTTTGTTGGCCACAAATAACTGGTTATATTCGTGGTTATTGTTGATTTGATTTACGGAAAGATATTCAATTTTACGATTGGAAGTCATGAGAAGTATGAATAGGTATTTGCAGGTTATGCGAGGTCGATTTAGTTTCTTGGTCTGAGAACTAACTAATTATCATTCAAATAAATCAATTTGCCTAAAAATTTTTAAATTTTTGTAATGATTGCACATCTAAATTTAGCAGATAACGATAAGTCGCTATCTTTGTTATATTCCAAGATGATAATGTTTTACAAAATCAGTATTATTAAAAGTTTATTGATTATAATAGTATGTATTTTGTCTAAATTAGACAGAGTAAACATATCTTTAAAAGCTATGAGCTATCAGCTATCAGCTTGTTCAGAGTTTAGTTTAGGAAAAAGAGCTTACTGGAGTTTTGTCAGAATGTTCAAGAAATTAGCAGAGTCTCACAAGCGTAAATTGTGAAAGTTATTACCGTCTGAACCCATAGAGCTCAAGGCTAATGAATCATCAGTAGCTCCACTTTATTTTTGTGAAAAATCATAAGGTGAATCTTGGTGTTGGATATATATAAGAGTGTAAGGGTATAGAGTAAATTCCTTCGCAATTGATTTGACCAACGCTCACGTGCCGTCTCCGAATCGCAGCGTATTCCCTTGCACCTTACGTCGGCGCGGGGGGACGGCGGAGTCCCGTCAACACTCGCGCGACCGAAGGAAGTCCTTTAGGGCGTTCCTTTGCCGAGGAAGCCTCGGCAGGGGTGGATAGGGGGGACTTTTCTGGTTTTATGTTTTGCTGCCAACATTTGTCTGTGGTTTGTTGAAGTCCCCCCATCCCCGCGCTCGTCAAGCGGGATCGAGATAATATATGACTTTTCATTGGTTGACCTAGTTCTCAAGTATTAAGGTAGCCGATCTACGATAGGACTTACGCATTGGTAAAAAAGACAAACTATGCAGCAAGAGCTATTTCAGCAAAAAATGGCTCAGTAATAAATCTTCTAAATATTTGAATACTAACGTTGTTGGCATTACTGAGAACGACAACGATCTGGCATTTTTTGTCTTCCTTTGGATTTTATCTGAATTTGATCTTAAAAATTTGAGAAGGTTAAAACATCTGAAAAACGTCTTAAATCATATCTCAACGAAAGAGATAATTATTGTGCGACTTTAGTCCTATAGCTGAGTCGATTTCTCTATAACTAAAGTCTCTAAAATAGATCGCCAATAAATATATAATCAAAGTAAATGCTATGATGTGTGGCCAAAATTTATATTTGGGTAAATTCACAAGACCTTGAGAAAACTGGCTCTATAAAATTAGGCGTACTAAATTACTTATTTTTCCCCTTTGAAGCAGAAAACAAAATTATCAATTAGTTTCCATAATTATTGTTCTAAAAAAGGAGCATCTGGATTAGTCAGATCAATTTGAGCAATATTTTGTAAGTCTCGATTAGTTGCCAAATCTGGAAAACTTGCTAGAGTCTCAAACTGACGTTGCAATAAGGAATAATCTGCGCCAAAAATGACTTTAAACCTGCTGGTAACTAGAGATAGCTTTCCTCCATCTTCCCAATGAACTTCTTGGACATCAAGAGTAGGATAGGCAGTAATCAAACTGTAGATTTCTGACCAAATACTGCTGTATTGTGGTTTAAAATTGACAACTTTAATAGCAGTTGAAGAAAAATTAGCTTGTTGATGGTTGTATAAAATCGGTTCTAGCCAAACCCCCTGGCTATCTAAAAAACCTACCTTTCCTAAAGATAGTGCTGTAGCAACAGGAATTCTTTCTTGAAGATAAATATTAACTGAAAGAGGAAAAATAGTTTTTGTTACTTGGACTGCTTGCAAAGCAGAAATTGATTGTAACTGACTTTCTATTTGCTGGCTGGGTATGGTGATAATAGATTGAGGATAGGTAATGTTAATACTGTTGGAGATAATGGCAGAATCAATTAAGCGATCTCCTATGATCGTGATTTGGGATCGATCCTTAATCTGCCAGTTGCCAGACAGGATCGAAGCAAGAATACCACCAGCAAACATACTGACCACAAGAGAACGATACAAATAATGACGCTGTACTTTACGCTGTTTTGTTTTGAGTAAAGTAATCTTTTGCTTCAATTCAGGACAAGGATGAGCGGTCATAGATTTACAGCAACCGTAAATTTTGTGTTATTTTTAGAGCATCTAGATGCCGACTTCTGAATCTTAGAGTGAAAAATGTTTAAAATAAATACCTGTGATAAAGTAGGCTCTATATATTTATTACTTGTAGATTTTCACTGACATTATATATACAAATTATGATAATTACTAAAAGCGGGCTGGTTCTTGGTGCTACTGCCATTGCACTCTCTACTGTAGCGGTTACTGGCACTGGTGTTCATTTATCTCAAAGCCAAGCTTTTTTTCAAGAAAGTCCCAAAGAGTTAGTTGATGAAGTTTGGCAAATTATTAATCATCAGTACGTTGATACAAATTTTAATGAACTTGATTGGCAGAATGTACGCCAAGAATATTTAGAGCGTCCTTACGGCGACAAAGAAGAAGCTTATGATGCAGTTAGGGAAATGCTAGAAAAGCTGGGCGATCCCTACACTCGCTTTATGGATCCTGAAGAATTCAAAAATATGCAAATTGATACCTCTGGAGAATTAACTGGGGTAGGTATTACAATTGCTAAAGACGAAGAAACAGACCGCTTAATGGTCATTTCTCCTATTGAAGAAACTCCCGCTTTTGAAGCTGGTATCTTAGCCAAAGACATCATTACTAAAATTGATGGGGTTGATACCAAAGGAATGGACACCAATGATGCGGTACAATTAATTAGGGGTAAGCCTGGAAGTTCGGTCACCTTAACTATTCAAAGAGAGCAAGGAGAAATTAATTACGAGATTGTTCGAGCCAAGATTCAAATTCATCCCGTAAAAGCCAGTCTGGAAAATACGCAAATTGGTCAAGTGGGCTATATTCGCTTAACTCAATTTAGCGCACAAGCTTCTAAAGAAATGCGCGAAGCTATCGAAGATTTTGAAAATCAAAATGTTAATGGCTATATTTTGGATCTACGCTCTAATCCTGGTGGCTTATTATATGCCAGTATTGATATTGCTCGGATGTGGCTCAAAGAGGGTGCAATTGTCTCTACTGTAGATCGTGGGGGAGAGAGCGATCGCCAATGGGCAAATAACAACGCATTGACCGATAAACCCCTAGTAATCCTAATAGATGGTGGTTCTGCTAGTGCCAGTGAGATTCTTTCAGGGGCGTTACAAGATAATGATAGAGCCGTATTAGTTGGCACACAAACTTTTGGTAAAGGTTTGGTTCAGTCAGTACGCTCTTTAGGAGATGGCTCTGGGTTAGCTGTTACTATTGCTAAGTATTTAACTCCTAGTGGGCGAGATATTCACAAAGAAGGAATCCCACCCGATCATATAGTAGAATTAGCCGAAGAAGAACGGAAAAAACTTCAAAGCGATCTCACTTTAATGGGAACGGAAGAAGATCCCCAATTTAGTAAAGCAATACAAATCTTAGGTCAAGAAATTCAAGTACAAAACAATTCTTCAGATCGAGCTAATAAATAGAGAAAGCAGTGAGGAAAGAGGAACAAACAACTAAGTACTAGCCATTAATAAGTAATTACTACATTATGGTGATTGTTTCTTAACTTAAAATTCATGTTTCATTCCTTATTGTGGTTGGCATTTTCCTGAACGAATTAAACCTACTCTTTTAACGATTGCTTCTTCTTGAGTTTTAAATTCCCCCCAACTTTTGACATTTGGGGATTTTTCTTCTGATGTAATAATGTCGCAAGTACCGTCTTCTTGTTGGATGATATACCAATTTTGTTGCTTGTTCATGGTTAGCGGCTGGTTGCTCCTTGTTCCTTATTTTTTGTTCCTTATTTTCCCACTGTCCACCAAGCTAAACCATAATTTTGCGTGGGTTCATTTAACTGACGACGGTAGTGAACGCGGATTTTGTAGCGTCCATCAGCAGGAATAGGGCAAAAAATATGTTCTACACTGTCTTCGTAACTGATAGAAGAGCAAGTATTTCTGAGATTACTAGACTCGTCCGCAGGAATTAAATAGAGATCCAGATTATTTAAGCCGCGATCGCGAAAAGTTTCCCCAACAGTATATTTTCCGTCACGATTAAAATCATTAAGAGAAACTAGCCGATCCCAGGTTAGAGTAATAGCTGCATGACTTCCTGCTTTGAGGGGTTGCTCTATGTAATAGTCTTGATATTCATTAACGGCGATTTGACTATAGTTCCAGCCAATGTTAGGAGTTAATTGTTCTGGGGAAATTTTTCCGCTACTAAATTGTTGATAGGCGCGAAACACATTAAGGTGTCCCGTACCCATCTGGATATCTAGGGGAATACGAGGATTGACATAGGCATCAGAATCTAACCAGGTAGTGTTTTTTTCGCTGATAGTAGTGCGTTCCATTCCCAGTAGTAAACCATCTCCAGTATCAAGAATTTTATCCGCAGAATTAAGTAAAACTGCTTTGGTTACTTCATGACGACGTGCATCGGTAGTCCAGTTGGGAAGAGATTGACTAATGTTGCGATCTCCAAATTCTTGTAACAGAGCAACAGAAGCAGTGATATGGGGTGCTGCAAAGCTTGTTCCGCTTACTTTTTCTGGTTTTCCTTCTTTATTGTGTACGGCAATTTGGCTACCAGGAGCTAATAAACTGACGGCTCTGCGATCGCCATAATTAATTTCTTTTTTAATTGCATTGCGACCAATTCCCACAGGAAGCGCACTCAAATTAGCAAAATCTACTTTGACAAATCGCTCATTCCGTTTTGTGGTGTAAGCAGTAGTAACCCCATTAAAATTATCTGTAGGAATGGGAATTCCTCCTGTGCCTTGATTACCTGCAATTATGTAAAGAGTATCATGAACTCTGGCTGACCAATCAATGCATTCTGTTAAGAGAGCTTTGCCATCCAGTTTGGCTTCTTCTCTTTCATCTCTTTCTAAAGATTCTCCAAAGCTAAAATTAATAGCTCGAACATCATTCCCATTTTGTTGAGCAATATGCTGACTAGCAAGACATTCTTCTGCTTGTCCTCCCTTGCTAAAAGAACCAACCGCAGTAGCGTATAGTTTAGCTAATGGCGCAACCCCTTTTAAGAGTTTGTCTTGACTAATCATGACTCCTGCTACCATTATGGCATGATTATCAATGTTGCTATCAGATTTTGCCGACTCGTTACGATAAAAAACTGCGTTTGGCTTAATTTTTGAATAAATTGTATCTGCTTTATCTACGCCAAATTTACCTGGACGACCAATTTCTACTTGACCAATGCCAATTTTGCGTCCTAATAGGTTGTAAGGTGCTTCATGGAGTCGTAACGCGTTGATCCCCGCATCACCAGTAGAATCATTAAGAGCTAATACAGGAGCAACAGTCCCCACTACTAGACCAACACTAATTAGCTTGAAAAATTTGTAGTTCATCAATATTTAGCCAAAAAAGTTTCTTGTCTCAATCTCTTAAACAAAGCTTTTAAATTATCTTAGACCCTCGAAGGCTAGGAAAGTTCAGCTCCAAAAGCTCACAACTTGTAAAAAAATATTTGCACAAATGGTACAATATAGGTTACAAGTATGTAGTGTCTTTTTGCTTATGGTATATTCAACAAAGCAAATTAGACAATCAAAATCTTTAAAACCGAGGGTGATGGCTCTTTGTTCTCAACCAACAAAGAATCCAACTGCTAGCTGTTAGCGATCTTTGTTAGCTTTATTCTTTATAATAGTATTTGGTTTAAGTTTAAATTGAAGTAATTGCGACTTTTGCTTTGTACCTTTACAATTAGATTGATAATTAGCTAAAAACTAAGACCTAGAAGCTTGTATACGATAAATGGCTTCTGTTTAAATTCATGATATTTTGGTAATACTAAAGTATATTGTATATACGAATACCATCTATAGTTTGATATAGCCGTCGAAGCAAAATTTAAAACACATAGATTGTGTAGAGACAATTCTCTTAAAATATCTTGGCAACAAGTATCTATCTCTTAATCTATATTATGGTTGCCAGACCTGTGACAGTAGCCATTTTAATCAAACACTAATTGTAAGTTTAACATTATTGAGACATATGAATAAACAAGTTGCACATCCTATGGTTAAGTTGCAGCGCAAAGTATCTTCCCTAATACAATCAAATATTGTAAAACCAGAAGATAATTTGAGTAAAATAGCACTTTTGCTAGGTAGTGACTGGAAATACTGGAAAAATGAATTGATAGAATTTGATTTTTCTCTAAAAGACCCTATTCAAGAGCTTTTGCTAGTAGAAGACTGGGACGAAGACTAATTCAGCGATCGATTGTCAGTGAACAGTAAACAGTGATGCAACCCTGCGGGGGGAACAATCGTAAGTTTGTATTGAAAAACATTCCCAAGGGGCTGATACCAATTCTCAAGGGCGCGGAACAAGATAAGCCCTATTTTCTACTAGGTAAACTACAAAATTGCGCCCCGTTCTTTCGGTTTAAGATGTTTTTGGCAGCGCATCAAGAAACGCCCCTACTCTAAAGATCATCTGTCGCCAACATTGTTTGATTTAGTATAAGATATGTGACCTCTATCAACAGGATTTAGTATCAGTTACTGTTTATTCTTACTGGGCTAAATTTATGGAATTTACTACAGAAAACCCTCGTCAATTGGCGTTTTTGGCTTTACAAGAAATAGATCGTCATCAGACTTATACTGATGTGGCATTAGATCGTATATTGCGGAAAAATAGCTTAGAAACAAGAGATCGGTCTTTGGTGTCTCAATTAGTTTATGGCGTAATTCGCACAGAGCGATCGCTAGATACTTTAATCGATTTATTAGGTAAAAAAAAAGCTTCTCAGCAACCACCCAAGCTTAGACGTATTTTTCATCTAGGTTTATATCAATTACGTTATTTAACTCATGTTCCCTCTTCCGCAGCCGTTAATACAACCGTAGAACTATCTAAAGTTAACGGTTTATCCCGTCTCAAAGGGGTGGTTAATGGTTTGCTACGCAACTACATTCGTCAAACAGCAAATGGCGATCTTTTAGCATTACCACCAGAGTTATCTACAGAAGGTAACACTATTATCGGAAAACAGGATTTATCCCCAGAAGATATTAATAAAATGGGGGTTTATTATTCTTTCCCTAACTGGATAGTCAAAAATTGGCTACAGCAGCTATCGGTTCAAGAAACTAATAAGCTACTTGCTTGGTTTAATCGACCAGGAAAGATCGAGCTACGAGTTAATATCTTGCAAACCTCCGTTGCGGAAGTTAAGACCGCTTTGGAAGATATAGGAGTGCAGGTATCTTTAATCGCCTCACTTCCCCAAGCTTTAAGAATTGAATCTGGTGCAGGAGATATTCGCAAGTTACCTGGTTATGATGCAGGATGGTGGATAGTCCAAGATAGTAGCGCACAGCTAGTAACGCATTTGCTCGCTCCTCAGCCAGGAGAAACGATAATCGATGCTTGTGCAGCACCAGGAGGAAAAACTACCCATATTGCCGAATTAATGGGAGATCGAGGAGAAATTTGGGCTTGCGATCGCTCTACTAAGAGATTACAAAAGGTAGCGCAAAATGCCAATCGTTTAAAACTAAACTCCATTAATGCTTTAGCAGAAGATAGTCGTAATTTAGAGCGTTTTGTTAATAAATGTGACAGAGTTTTACTGGATGCACCCTGTTCGGGACTGGGAACACTCCATAAACGTCCTGATATTCGTTGGCGACAAACCCCTGAAAAAGTAAAAGAATTAACCATTTTACAAAAAGAACTTTTAGAACAAGCAGCCACTTGGGTAAAACCCCAGGGAATTTTGGTTTACGCTACCTGTACTCTTAATCTCCAAGAAAATGAAAAAGTAATACAATCGTTTTTGGAGAGTCATCCCCATTGGAAAATTCAATCGCCATCTGGTGTTTTTTGGGATACCTTTGATACTGATGCTGGTTGGCTAAAGATTTATCCTCACCAGTACAATATGGATGGATTTTTCATGGTGAAACTAGCTAGACAATATTGATTTTGTGGGTTTATGACTCTTTGTTAGTGGTTCTTTAACTCGTAGTTAACTACTAAAACTGATAACTGATAACTGATAACTGATAACTGATAACTGATAACTGATAATGACAGCCGTTAAAACTTGTAAAACCCAAAAATTACTCAAAATACTGATTGGTGCTGCTTGGATTGATGGAGTAATCGAGCCAGAGGAAAGAAAGTATTTGCATCGTGTAGCCACAGAATTAGGTTTGGCAGATGATCCTGATATTCGAGCCTTACTTTTAGAAATTAAGCAGGTTACACCTCAAGAATGTTATCAATGGATTGACGAGTACACTACAGATAAGCCTAATATCAAAGATTATCAAGATTTACTCGAAAAAATGAGCGGTTTGATCTACAGCGATGGGTATGTAGATGTTAGGGAAACTCGATTAATGGAAAAATTGCAATTATGCGATCCTAGCAACAAATCCTGCACTAACATTTTGGATAAAGTACTCAAAAAAATTCAAACAATGTATCAAAAAGCCATTCAAGAGCAATCGTGATTAAAAGTAGCAAGTAAATAACAACTAACTATATTATCCCGCCTGACGGGACGAGCAATCAACCACCAACAACTAATCATTAAATGTAATAGTGTTTTCTTTAACTAAAACCAGTGGTCGTCAGCGAGAAATTATAGAGATTGTTCTCGGTAATGGCTGGGACTATATGCGGGGTTTATTAGTGGGAGGAAAAGCTGATGAACCTCAGTTACCTCCTCCTGCTGTCTTTAAGAATATCTTGACTGAATTAGGCCCTTTTTATGTCAAAATTGGTCAACTTTTAAGTACTCGACCCGATCTTTTACCACCAGAGTATATTCAGTCTTTAACCGCCTTGCAAGCAGAAGTTCCTCCTGTACCCTGGTTGGAAATAGAAGCAGTTATCAAAGAGCAATTATCGCAACCGATTACGCAGATATTTTCCAATATCGATCCAGAACCAGTTGCAGCAGGATCGATCGCTCAAGTGCATCATGCTACTCTAATCAATGGAGAGTCTGTTGCCTTAAAAGTCCAAAGACCAGGAATCGATCGCATTGTAGATCAAGATATCATATTGATTAAAGCGATCGCAGAATTAGTTTCTCTCACAGAGTTTGGACAAGATTACAATACTGTTGGTCTTGCTGAAGAATTTACCCAAGCTATTAAAGCAGAATTAGACTTCACTAAAGAGGCTGGTTATACCGACCAATTAAGACAAAATTTAGCTACAAGCAAGTGGTTTGACTCTCAAAAGCTTGTAATTCCTAAAATATATTGGTCGATTACCACAGAAAAATTGTTAACTTTAGAATGGTTAGTTGGTCAACCAATTTTACAAGCGGATGTACCTTTGGTTTCAGAAGATGCGGTTAATAATTGTGAAACTATTACTACGATCTTATTTAGAGCTTTCTTTCAACAGATGTTTATCGATGGTTTTTTCCATGCAGACCCCCATCCAGGTAATATTTTTTATCTAGATAATAGCAAGGTAGCTCTGATCGATTGCGGTTCTATTGGTAGTTTAGACCCCCGTACCCAAAAGTTATTAACTGAGATGCTACTCGCCATTATTGATATGGATGCAAGTCGTTGTTCTCAGCTTACTTTAGAACTTTCAGAAAACAGTCAAAGTTCTAATTTAGCCACTTTAGAAAATGACTACGACAAGATTTTACGCCGTTACTATAATCTTAATTTGGCACAACTAAACTTTAGTGAAATATTTTATGAAGTACTGCAATTAGCTCGAAAAAATAAAATTAAACTTCCTCGTAATTTAGGTTTATTCACTAAGACTTTAGCTAATCTAGAAGGAGTAGCTCGCCAATTAAATCCTAACTTAAATCTTTTAGTTGAAATTAAGCCTTTGATGACGGATATTTTACGCCGTCAATTAATAGGGGAAGCTCCAATTCCTACGTTACTCAGAACTGTTTTAGATTTTAAATCTTTATCTCTCCAATCGCCTCGTCAGCTAGAACTCTTATTAGAGCGTTTAGGAAAAGAAACTTTACAATGGAACATTTCTGTTAAACAGGTAGATTCTTTACGACGCAGTGTTGATGATTCTGCTAATCGTCTGTCTTTTAGTATTGTGGTTGGCTCTTTGATTATGGGTGCTGCGATTATTTCTACGGGCGCGCAAACCCAACAATTAGCTTTGATTACTGATATTTTATTTGCTGCTGCTAGTTTTTTAGGTTTGTGGTTGCTTGTCAGTATTTTACGTTCGGGAAGACTTAAATAAAGGATGAATGATGAAAGATGAGGGATGCCTATCACGGATACCGTTTCCGCCTTAGGACTCGCTTCCGCCTTAGGACTCGCTCCGCATCGCGCGACCGAAGGAAGTCCTTTAGGGCGTCGCGCATAAAGGATGAAAAGTAGTACCAAATAAATTATGGTTTCTATTTGGAATTACTATATATTTTCAGATAGAGAGTTCAATATTTTAGCTCTTCTAATAATTCGGCAATTTTTATTTTAGGTATTTAAAATATCAAACTATTTGGTTGTTAATTGTCCACTAATTACCCTTGAACAACTTGTTTAACAGTAGTAAAAGTTTCTAACCCAATTAAACCTTGACGGTAGCCTTTTTGATTTGACATTCCTAAGAAAACCGCTTCTCCACAATTAGGATTACGTTCAAAATGAGGAGAAGCATTAATGTAGATTAAAGCACTGTCAACATGACGAGCAAATTGACGACTTTCTTGATAAGATTCTGTGACTAAACAATCTGCATGACCACTACTGTAACGATTGATCCAAGTAACTGCTTCTGATAAATCTTCTACACAACGAAAAGCGACAATTTTTTTCATATAGGGTCTAGCCCATTCTGAAGGATTGAGAGGTTTTAAATATTCAGAAAACTCTTTTACTAGATCGTTTTCTCCTCGTAATTCAAAGCCTTGCTTTTGCAAGTTATTAAATAAAGAGGTCAAATAGGAAGGCTTAATACTGCTATGGATTAGGATTTTTTCAATGGCGTTAACTGCATCTGGCGCACCTTGATGACTCCCAATAACCATCCGTCTAATCAATTCTAAATTACCGCTAGTAGACCAATAAAGGTAGCAGTTACCAATTGCGGTGCGTAATACTGGTGCAGTGGCTTGTTCGGCTACTTGTTGTACCAAACTGGGACGACCATAGGGAATAATCAGATCGAGATCGCGGTCTTGTACCACTAACTCCTGAATAGAAGACCCCGTATCAGGGGAAATTATTTCTACGCAACCAGGGGGTAATTTGGTATCATCCAATGCGGTTTTGATGGTTTGAGAAATTACCTGATTAGTATTACTTGCGGTGCTACATCCTCTCAAAATAAGACTATTACCAGTTTTCAGACACATTCCCGTAGCGATCGCTGCTAATTCGGGAAAGGCTTCGTAAATTAAAGCAATTGTTCCTAAAGGTTTTAGTTGGCTATAGGTTTGACCAGGTTCTAACTGATAAGGAGCATTAATTAGCCTTTTGGTAGGGTCTGTGGTCTTTGCCAACTGTTGCAGGATCGATACAGTTGTTCCTAGTCTTTCTGGGGTTAATTTAAGCCAATCAACTGTTAATTCAGAAACTGCCATTTCTCGGCTCATTTCTAGATCGAGAGTATTGGATTCTAAGATATCGTTGAAGTTAGCCTTTATAGCTTCTGCCAACACCATCACACTTTGACGACGTATTTTTGCTGATGCTAAAGCTAGCTTTCTAGAAGCTTGGCGCGCCTTTCTAACTGCGGTGAGAGTTGGATTTGATGAAATACTATCCATATCTTTTTTTTCAGGGTCTATAGGCTAACCACAACACCAATCCTATGAGCGTAATTAGCACTAAGCACAGCACTACCCAGAGGGTCATACTCGGAGCAGAAAACCGATGCAAGATTAACGGCAATGCGATCGCAAAAATAATGGGTGATAAAACAACGGCAATGAATAGTAGCGACAGGGAATTAGGACTTAATCCTGGATAGATATTAACCCACCGATGACCATTCCATCGCCAAGCTCTTTTTTGATAAATAGAGGATAGTTGTTCGATTACTTGATGATTATCTTGTACTACAAAAATCTGTTGACAGCGATCGCATCCCATAGCTTCAGTGAGAAAAATGGGCTTTAAGCAGCCATTACGGCGACAAGGACAGGGATAGTCTTTGTCTAAGCTTATTTTTTTTATTTTTTGGAATTTATGTTTGTATTTTCGCACCAAAGGTAATTACTGGAGATTCTATAGTTTTTTGTGAAAAATGTTCTTTACTCTATTTCTATTGTATTTTGTTCTGAAATGCTTTAACCCTCAAGCTTATCTTAATAAAATTATTTTCTAGTCACTTGTCTCATTAAATAAATTTAGGGGAAAGTGACCATAAGTCCCAATAATAGCTTCATCATCTCCTTGCATAGCCACTAAAACACCGCGGGAGTTACCTGTATAAGTATCTGCATAATAATTCATTTTACGAGTATTAAATTTTATGTAAACAGATTCTTCGAGATTTTCTGGTTTACGATCTTTTTGAGAAAAATCATAGCTATAGCCTAAAGCTTCTAAATAGCTTTGGAGAGCCTCCAAGCCCTGTACTAGATTATCAGCACAGATACCTAAATTTTCCCATTCTGATTCTTGAGCCACCATCAATAATGCTTTTCGTAGCTGCTTGATTGCGGTGGGTGAATTATCTTGATTTTCAGTATCGCAACCATAGATTTTTAGTAATTTAACTGCATCCGCTATGGTGAGAGTGTTCATTTCTGATTCAGACATAAGTTCGTCCCAATTAAGTCTATCTACTTACTTACTACTATACGCAATTACCTGCGATCGCAGCTAGAACTTATGCACTTAAATAAAATATCGTAATCTCTTGTTTCTCAGTAATTATTTCGATACAACAATTGACTCAATGCTTTCTTCTAGACAACTTTGGCGATCGCTTGTTGAACACTTTTATGATGCTAATCCTGCTTGCTGGAATATTTGTTGAGGAGTAATCTCTAATTCTGGTAGCAGATCGTCATTTATTATCGTAGTGGCGCGGAAAGTTTTTGGTAATGTATCAGGATAAAACACAGTAATGGTTTGAGCTTTGGTATCAATCAACCACACTCTAGCAACTCCTGCTTGCAAATAATCTGTTGCTTTTTCTGCTAAATCGCCAAATGTTTGCCCAGGTGAAATGATTTCAATTGCTAATTCTGACGCAACGGGACAGGCTTCATCTAATATCCAATCAGCACTAAGACAATCGTAGGATATGTAGGTTAAATCGGGAATTGGAACCCAATCAGAGCCATTTCGTTTGAGTCTAATTGCCCATTCTGGGTAAAGTCTTCCTTTATTATGACACCAATTTTGCAGCAATACGATTAGAGCAGCTTGCACAGCAGAATGAAAAGATTTAGGAGACATTTTAGGAATAGCCTGACCATCTACAAGTTCGTAAGTAAAATCATCTTCTGGAAGGTTAAAGAACTCTTCAATGGTAAGCTTGGTGGTTGATGTAACCATAGTTATTGGAATGAGATAGCTAAAAATATTTTAGCAGTTTCTTGGGTGGGGCGATCGCGCTAAGCTATTTTAATTAAGAATTTTTGGTCTACGGCTTGCAAGAGGAATTTCACGATTATTTTCTTGATAGTCTTCCTTAACTAATTCCCAAGCAATTTTTAATTCTTCTAGGGCTTCTTGAGGAGTATCGCCAAAAGCAGAAATGGTTGGAATTTCCTGAAAATGTGCTAGCCAATCTCCTTGTTCATCAACATATAAATTGATTACAAAACCATCAAAATTATAATTTTCTAAAGACATTATTCTTCTTCCTGTTGATATTTGATAAATTGTTGAACTTGATAAGGTTTTGCTTTACCATCCTTACGGGGTTGAATTGGTAACGGCTGACCATTTGGCGAATACCATAAGCGATGACTTCCTTTCTGACGGCTAAATTTCCAGCCTGATTGTTCTAATAGAGTTTCAAATTCATTAAAAGTAAGATTTTGTGGGCTGGAGTTTGCCTTTTGCCACAACTTGTCTCTTTTGCTCATTCGCTAATTATAAAATTTCTGGACTAAGTTCTTGAGTTTTACCAGCATGATGCTCTTCCATTGCTTCAGCAGCTAAATCCGCAAGTAAGTCTTGAGATCGATCGAATTTTGCATCCCATTTTGCCTCATCTTCTAATTCTTCTAAAATCATAGACGCAATGGCATTTTGTCGATCTGCATCTAATGTTTTTAGTTGTTTAATTGCTTGTTCTAATAGCTCTGTCACGGAAATTAAGATAGATTGCTTTGAACTAACTTTATTATCTCGTACTCGATCTCTGTTGGTGTATATTTACTTTTTAAGCACATAAATATTACTTTTAATCGATATATTTACTTTTGAACCATAACCTATAGTTCAAATAAACTAAAAAAAGAAGCGATAATTATGGTTGTCATGAATGAAGGTGACAAAAAATTATTTGACCTAGTTTTTGAGAAATTAATGAAGCTTCCTCTGTATAGACATAGCGATCAAGAGAAAAATTTATCTAGAAAGTTTAATAAATTTACTAAAAGCCAATCATTCGATGATTTTTTAAGAGCAAATAAAGCGAAAAGATTCAAATTTAAATTTATTAACGAAACATATCAAATACCTAGCCTACATAAACAATGTTCCTTCTCTTTGAATACCCTATCAAATAAATATAAGGTAGCAGGCTGTATTGCATTAATATGCCTTGGTTTAAGCTTTTTTTACAAAACAAATATTCTGTGGTTGAAAATGCTGGGAGTTTTATTTTATGGACTTGCTCTATTTAGTTTTCTGATTTATTTCTGGAATTTTTTTAGGTTATTTATTCCAATTAATAATATCTTTGGTAAGATGAATAATATATCAATAAATATTGAAAAAGCTATTGTTGATTGTCAGTATCTTACTAAAAAAGAATTAAATGAAAAGGTAGATATAATAGTCAAAATTATCTTAAAAGATGAGATAGTAAGAATAGAGAGTTGGGAAAAAAGTGTTAATGCTCTTTCTATTTTGCTCGCTTTTTGGCTATGTCTGGCATTTGTGCCTATTGTAGGAGATACTTTACTCGACTCGATAAGATGGATAGCTAATTTATTAGGATTTAACAATTTTCATCTAATTCAGGAATTGAATTTAGATAATTTCTTAAATAAGCTTTTATTTCCTGGCATTCTTACAGTACTTATTTTGGTATTCAACTCCTCTTTAAGGAATATAAAAAGAAAAATTACCCGTTCTCTTGAAGTTCATCAAGAATCTATTAATTAATTAATAATTCAAATTCTCAATCTCTCCTTCAGCTTCGTTAACAATTGCTTTTAAACTATCCAACATCTCATTACTAACATCATTCCACATTCCCCTTTGATTGGCTTCTAACAATCTTTCTGCCATATCTCTTAACGCCCAAGGATTTTTATCTTGAATAAATTGTTGTACTTGCTCATCTAAAAACATGGGCTTCCGCTACACCTTGATACATAGCTTAGATTAAGCTGAAACTAATTTGGCAACAGGTAGTGGTTTATTTTCGCTTTTTAGATACATTATTAAGTCATCCATGACTTCTAAACCATGTTGGAGAGCTTCTTGATATGTTTCTCCGTGAGTCACTGGCTGCATAACTTCATCAGCAAAATCAGGAAGATAAACTAAATAGGAATTGTCTTCTGTACTCCAGGCAATAGTAATTTGATATTTATGATTCATTTTTAGCTCTCTGTATGGCTTGTTTCACTTGTTTTTCTGAATATGGTTTAGCATCCGAACCATCTTTTCCAGGCAGGTTTACCCTAATTGTAGTCCCAGGATATTGATATATTGCATGACTGCCTTTACCTCGTTTGGGTATTAACTCAAAACCTGCTTTGAGAAGCATTAGTTTTAATTCTCTTATTTTTTTCGGCATATCTGGCACTTATTTTTAATTGCACATTTTTATTTTTATCGTGAATAGCTATTGTAATTATGTTTATGCAAGTCAGATAAATATACATTAGTAATTAAGATTTTCAATTTCTCCTTCAGCTTCATTTACAATAGCTTTTAATTCATCTAACATCTGATTGCTAACTTGATTCCACATTCCTCTTTGATTGGCTTCCAATAATCTTTCTGCCATATCTCTTAACGCCCAAGGATTTTTATCTTGAATAAATTGTTGCACTTGCTCATCTAAAATATAAGCTTCAGCTACTCCTTGATACATATAGTCGCTGACGCATTTGGTGGTAGCATCATAGGCAAATAAATAATCAACGGTTGCAGCCATTTCAAATGCTCCTTTATAGCCGTGGCGCATCACTCCTTTAATCCATTTCGGGTTGATTACTCGCGAGCGATATACTCTAGCAATTTCTTCGGTGAGTTTGCGTACTTTGGGGTTATTGGGTTGAGAATTGTCGCCAAAATACACTTCAGGATTTTTTCCTGTCACACTTTTAACGGCTGCGGTTAATCCTCCCTGGAATTGATAATAATCATCGGAATCTAATAAGTCGTGTTCGCGATTATCTTGGTTTTGTAAAACTATTTGTAGGTTTTGTAGCCTTTGTTGAAAAGATTCTGGTGCAGAATGTCCTTTACCTTGGGCATCATAGGCGTAGCTACTCCAGTTAATATATGCTCTGGCTAAATCAGCTTCGGTTTGCCAGTTTTGCGCTTCAATTAAACCCTGTAACCCTGCACCGTAAGCACCAGGTTTCGAGCCAAAAATGCGATAATTAGCTCTGGTTTTAGCTTGCTCTGAGGTTAAGCCTTGGCTTTGCCAGTAGGTTGTTTCTGCTATTACTTTAGCTGCTAGAGGATTAATTGCTGTTGGCTCTTGCAATTGGGCGATCGCCTGTGTTATATTGTTTAAAAGATTTAGTATATTGGGGAAAGAGTCGCGAAAAAAGCCTGACACCCTGATAGTGACATCGACGCGAGGGCGATTAAGCACTGATTCATCGAGAATTTCAAAGTCTACTACTCGACGTGATAAACCATCCCACACAGGGCGCACTCCCATTAATGCCATTACTTGAGCAATATCGTCACCTCCTGTACGCATAGTAGATGTACCCCAAATGGAAATAGCTAAGGTTTGGGGATATTCGCCGTTTTCTTGGGTGTAGCGTTCGATTAGGGTTTCTGCTGCTGCGCTTCCTACTTCCCAAGCAGTTTCTGTGGGTATAGCTCGAATATCTACGGAATAAAAGTTACGTCCTGTGGGTAGTACTTCTGGTCTACCTCTGGTGGGTGCGCCCGATGCGCCACTGGGTACATATTTTCCTTCTAAAGCATGGAGGAGATTGGTTATTTCTTGGCTGGTTTGTTGCAGGGAGGGTAAGAGGTGGGTTTTTATCCAATGTAGTTTTTTATTTGTATTGGGTAGAGACGTTCCGTCAGAACGTCTGTACAATTTATCGAAATGCGATTGATCGTTGTGTGGAGGAAAAGGATTGAGAATAAATTTATCTACTAATTCTGCTGCGATGGTTTCGAGGATTTCGGTTATGTCTCCTTGATTGTGGATTTGTCTCACGCAAAGACGCAAAGTCGCCAAGGTTTCTTCTGATAATTGAAGGGTTGAGATTTTATTTTCTAAGTTTTCTAAGTTTTGAATTTTAAATTGTAAATTCTGAATTGTTTCTAAGCCTAAATCTTTGGCAATGGCTTGGGTTAGACCAAGTTGATTTATACTGGAGAAACGAGAGATCGCGATTATTAAGTCTCTGAGTTGTGTACCTTGGGGGCATTGTCCTAAAATATGCAAGCCGTCTCTTATTTGGGCTTCTTTTAATTCGCAGAGGTAACCATCGGCTATGGTGAGAAATTCGGTGATGGATTCGGTGGTGATGTCTAATTCGCGATCGAGATGTTCTTGTTTTACTAGCTTTTCTATTCTGTTACTAATGGTTTTTAAGCGAGTTGGATCGAGGGTTTGAGCTTCGTAGTATTCATCGATTAAGGCTTCTAGTTTATCCAATCCACCATAAAGTTCTGCTCTGGTTAGTGGCGGTGTAAGATGATCGATAATGACTGCGTGGGCGCGTCTTTTCGCTTGTGAGCCTTCCCCTGGATCGTTAACAATGAAAGGGTAGATATGGGGAATGGCTTGTAATGTTACTTCAGGATAGCAAGTGTTAGATAAAGCGAGGCTTTTTCCTGGTAGCCATTCTAAATTACCGTGTTTTCCTACATGAATAATGGCATTAGCTTGAAATTTCTCCCGCAACCAATAGTAATAAGCAAGGTAATCATGGGTTGGTTCTAAGTCTGGCGCATGGTAATTTAAACTAGGATCGCGATCATATCCTCTAGATGGTTGGATACCAATAAAGATATTTCCTAACCTAACACCACTAATTGTAAGGGCTTTTCGCGCGATGCGTCCTAAAGGATACCGCTTCGCATAAAGCGAGTCCTTTAGGGAAAAGCCCTTACTACCGTTTTCTCTGTCATAAACATACCCCCATCTATTAATAACTCCCTGTTGCACTTCAATAGGTAGGGTTGCAAAATATTTTTGATATTCTGCTACTGAAAGACTCTGATATATCTTGCGGAGAGTTTGACTTTCTCTGTCGTTAGTGACTCCTGTAGTAAGGAGCTTGATTAAATCATCTCCTGTCTGGGGAATATCGGTAATAAAATACCCGTCTTTTTTTAAAGCTTTTAAAATCTCGATACAGCTAGCAGGGGTATCTAAACCAACGCCATTAGCGATTCTACCGTCTTTGTTGGGATAGTTAGCTAAGATCAGAGCTATGTTCTTTTCTGAATTGGGAGTGGTTTGCAATTTTACCCAATTGGCAGTAAGGTCAATAACAAAATCAATGCGATCGCTATTTGGTTGATAGACTACCACATCTGTCTCTAATTTCTTTTGGCGTTGTTTGATTGTTTTAAAGGAAATGGCTCTGGTGATAATTCTGCCATCAATTTCTGGTAACGCCACATTCATCGCGACATCCCTGGGGGTTAATCCCATCAAGCTATTACGCCATTGTTCTTCGGTAGAGCTACTTAATATTACTTGTAAAATGGGTAAATCTAACTTTAGCCAAATTTTAGTAGCAGATTCATCACCGATTTTGGCTACGGCAAAGCTAGTAGTATTAAGCAAGATCGCTACTGATTTTTCTTGTAGAAGATCGATCAGTTGACTCTGAATTTCAATATCCTTTAGAGAAGAAATAAAAATAGGTAAAGGATTTAAGTTTTTACTTAATAAAGCTTGACAAAGATCGTCAATTGGTAAGGTGTTTCCTGCTAGATAATGAGAGCGATAGAATAAAATCCCAACTGTGTTTTTGATTGCTGAAGTGGCTTGATATTGTGGTTTTAAAGTTAAATAAATACCTAAACGAGGAATTATTTGGGGTGGCTGGAAAGCGTAATTAGTTGCTAAAAAGCGATCGCTTATAAATTGTAAAGCATTTGTATAATTACTCACTCCTCCTTCAATAAAATAACGCCACAAATTATTGACCACAGATAACTTGACTGTAGAATGACTAATTAAATCGGGATCGGGGTTATCATCCCCTGGTAAGACAAATAAAGCGGTGTTATTATATTCAGCAGTTTCTTTTAATCTTTCTAAACCATAAGACCAATAAGCAATTCCACCTAAAAGACGCACGATAATTATTGTGGCTTGAGACAATACATTTTCGACATAAGTATCAATGGTTAATTGCTGTTGCAAATTTAATAAGTTAGCCACTCTAACATCAGGAAAGTCTTGGTGTAATTTACGAAGAGCAATGGCTAAGGTTTGAATTTCAGTATCAGCAGAAGTTAAGAAAACTATCGGCGCAGGGTTTTGTTCAATAAAAATTACTCCTTCATCTTCAGGATTCCAACCACCAGGAGTTGCTGCTATTTTATGCATAATGGGAAAGCTAATATAATCTTGAGAAATAATTACGGTTTGGGAACAAACAAATAAAATGAGAGATGCTATAGGAGAGTTTAGTTATCTTTAATTATTTAGAAAGTAATGAAAGTGTTGCACAACACGTCAATTTCTATTCTTAATCAAGATTGCTACCTATTAAAGGATGTCAGTAAACATTATTCTACTTTGAGTGGTCATAAGTACAATCCTACAAACAAAACTAAAATTTACTTAAATTAACTAAGCTTGTGAGATGTTTGTAACAAGAAATTAGTAATGGGATAAGTATTTTTTCTCGCTCCTTCTGCTCCAACTATTTTTTTGCTTAAAACCCAATTACGCTTACTTAAATTATGACTGATGATTACGTTTTTCTGATAACCAAATCAAGGATACTAAACTTAATAAACTATGAATTCACTAAATAATATTACATTTTTAAAGCAAAAAGCTATTCTAATTGATTTATTATCTAATTTCTTAGAGTTGTTAGCAATAGTTTACAAAACAAGTATTGCTTTTGAATAAACAAGAACTTATAAGCTATTTAAATTACGTAATTAAAATTTACAGAAATAGCCTTATATAGACTTTTAGTGTTGTGCTAAAACTAGGTACAACCGAAAAAGAATTAATAATCTTAAGTATTGACAATGGTTGATTAAGTAACTTTTTAACTTATTCAGCAAAAACCACAAATATTAATAATTGTTATAGCTTAATCCAACATGGGAGTCCCCGTGAGGCGGAGGATAAATAGAAAATACTCTCTGACCAAGAACATTTCCTCCCGTCAATTTATGTAATACATCAAGCTCAGATACTAACAACTATCGTATTGATATTAGACCAATGGAACAATTACTACATCATCAAGTAGAACAAAGACGTATTTTGGATAGCATTAAGTTTCAAATTAGCCAAAATCAAGAACTGTCAGATATTGTTCAGTTTACTATAGAAAGAGTTAGAAATCTTTTAAGTGTAGATCGTTTAGTAATTTACCAGTTAGATATTCCTCAAAAAGCTTATCAAGAACAATACAGAGAAAGTGAAACCGTAAATCGGGTTACTTATGAAGCCAAATCTTCAACAGAAATTAGTTCAGTTTTACATTTTCAACAGGAAAACTATCATTATGATTTGAGAAAGTGTTGGGCTAAATATCGTCAAGGATTTACCTTAGCAATTAATGATATTGACAGTGCTAATTTAGCTTCTGGTCTTGACGATTTAATGTACCAACTAAGGGTAAAATCTAAATTAGTTGTTCCTATTAATTTACGAGGAGAACTTTGGGGCTTATTAATCGCTCATCAATGCGATAAGGTGAGAGTATGGCAACATAATGAAACTCAATTGTTGCGTCAAATTGCTGAATACCTAGCGATCGCAACTTATCGTCATCAGTCTTATAAAGAATTACAAAGCCAAAAGAAACTATTAGAAAAACAAGTCGAAAATCAAGCTCAACAAATAGAAAATGCTTTAGTTGCAGCCAGAGTTGCTAGTCAATCTAAACATGAATTTATTAGTAATATGAGCCATGAATTACGAACCCCCTTGACTAGGGTAATCGGTTTATCTGGTACTTTATTACATTGGTCTTCAGAAAAAGGTCATATTCCTTTACCAGTAGAAAAACAACAGCAATATTTACAAACAATTCAAGAGAGTGGCAAGCATCTTTTAAAGTTAATCAATAATATTATTGAGTTTTCCGAAGTACAATCAGGAAAGCATCTTTTAAACGCCAAAAATATTTCTTTATTCGAGTTTTGTCAAAGAATTATACAATCTTTGCAAGTACAAGCAGAAGATTTAGGGCTTAAACTAACCTTAGACTTTCAGCTAAAAGCATACTCTGATAGTTTTTATGGCGATCCAGTAAGACTAGAAGAAGTATTATTAAACTTATTAGATAATGCTCTCAAATTTACCCCCGCAGGAGGAGATGTTTTTTTAAGAGTTTGGCAAGAAAAAAAACAAATTATTTTTGAAGTGGAAGATACGGGAGTTGGCATATCAGAACAGAAGTTACCTTTATTATTTGAAGCTTTTAAACCCTTAGAAAGTTTTCGTCAGCGTATTCATGATGGTGCTGGTTTGGGCTTAGTTTTAGCTAAACATTTAGTGGAGCTTCACGGAGGAAATATAGAAGTAGAATCAACTTTAGGAGAAGGTTCAACTTTTCGTGTTTATTTACCAATTGTTAAAAATGCTAATTTAGTAATACATAGTCCGATTTCTACCGATCGTCAAATTGCATCAAATACTAAAAAAGTTATTCTTATCACTCAAGATGAAGAAATAGCAACTTTTATCTGTCAAATTTTAACCGCAGCCGACTACAAAGTAGTTTGGTTAATTGATGCGATAACTGCAATCAATCAAATTGATTTTTTAGAACCACAAATAGTAATTTTAGATCGGGATAATCTTGATATAGAAATTCCTGATGTTACTGATACTATCAAAACCCTGGAAAGGGTTGAAGCAACTAAAATGATTTTATTGTATTCTCAAATGGAATCTGATGAATGGGAGTATTTTCTACAAAATGGTATCAGCGATCGCGTATCTAAGTCAATGAATTTGCCTCACTTACTAGATAAAATAGAGGCTTTAACTTAGTTATTTGTTAGTCGTTAACTTTATAATCTTCAATTTTTCATTTTGAATGACTGTATGTAATGCCCAATTACCATCAGTATCGGGATAATCCAACCGATAATGTCCGCCTCGGCTTTCTGTGCGAAATAAAGCACTTTTAAGAATTAAAGAGGCAATATCTAATAAATTGAGAGTTTCTGCATAAAGCCTTAAATGTTGTTCTGCATCAAGAGAAGATAATGCAACTTGTTGTCGAGTAGCTAAATTAAATACACATTGATGAAAAGAAAGCCCCGATAGTTTATCTTTCCATAATTGAACTCGATCAAGAGCATCTTTGAGAGTTTCTGCAACTCGACAAATTCCTGCACTTTGCCACACTAGATCGGGTAATTGTTGTCGAATACTACGGACTATCTCAATCTCCTCTTGCCAATGTTCCTCTTGAATAGTCAGCCATTCATCTGTAGGGAAAAACTCTACAGGAGCAACCTCTAAATTAGCTAACTGTGCTGCATAAACCACACATTCTAATAGAGAGTTACTAGCCAACCGATTTGCTCCATGTACCCCCGTACTAGCAGTTTCCCCCACCGCATATAAGCCAGAAATTGAAGTTTCACTAGCCGTATTAACTTGAATTCCTCCCATCCAATAATGAGCAGCAGGAGTAACAGGAATGGGCTGCTGAAAAACATCCACACCCCATTTTTGGCACATACGAATAATATTAGGAAAACGATAGCGAATTTTATCCTCTGGGATAGGGCGTAAATCGAGATAAACCTTACTTTCCCCAGTCTTTTGTAAATGGGTAAAAATTGCCCGACTCACCACATCTCTAGGGGCTAATTCTCCGTTTGGATGATAGTCAAACGCAAAACGCTTTCCCTCCTTATCTACTAGATGCGCTCCCTCTCCCCTAACTGCTTCACTGATTAAAAATCTGGGTGCGCCAGGAACATTTAAAGCGGTAGGATGAAACTGCACAAATTCTAAATCTCTAACTATTGCACCACTACGCCAAGCGATCGCGACTCCATCTCCTGTGCTAACCTGGGGATTAGTAGTTTGGGAAAATACTTGTCCGCCTCCTCCTGTGGCTAAAATAACGGCAGGTGAAGCTATCCAAGTGATTTTTTGCTGATGTAAAATACTAATTCCCTGACAGCTACCAGTATCTTCGTTGAGCCAGAGATTCAAAGCAAAAGCTTGAGACAATACTGTAATATTGGAACGTTGCAATACCTGTTCTGTGAGAATGCTAACTATTGCCCTACCTGTAGTATCGGCTGCATGGAGTACTCTAGGGCGAGAATGAGCAGCTTCTAAAGTCATTGCTAAGTTTTTACCTTTGCGATCAAAAGCCACTCCCATATCCACCAAAGAGTTAATCGCATCTTTAGCATTTTCTACTAAAAATTGTACCGCATCGCGATCGCATAATCCTGCACCAGCTTTTAGGGTATCTTCCAGATGAAATTGAGGCGAATCCTCTGGATTAATTGCAGCAGCAATACCCCCTTGCGCCCAATCACTAGCTCCTGTTTTTAATTCATCTTTTGTAACTAACCCAATACGGTAACGAGAGTTAAGACATAAAGCAGCATATAAGCCAGCAGCACCAGAGCCAATTATCAAGACATCAAACTCGCGCGTTCCCTTGCGTCTTTCGCCGACGCGGGGTCGCTCGTCTAAATTAGAATTGTTCAATTTGTTTTATACTTCAGCATCATTGGAATAATTATCAATGATCGTTTATCAATTATCAATCAATCATCTTGGCTTATCCAGTTATGTGTCATGGTGGAACATGATGCAATACTGTTCGGTTAAGCTAAAAGATGAGTTAATGAGAGTATTCGTAACCGAAATCGTATGGAACTTAAACCTTTAACTCTTATTGCGCCAAAAATCCAAGTGAGTGAATTATTTCCCGCTT
The DNA here is from genome assembly GCF_900659865.1 of Hyella patelloides LEGE 07179. Lineage (GTDB taxonomy): Bacteria > Cyanobacteriota > Cyanobacteriia > Cyanobacteriales > Xenococcaceae > Hyella > Hyella patelloides. The sequence goes on along the minus strand of NZ_LR213790.1, from coordinate 4 downwards.
TGAA
>NZ_LR213789.1 GCF_900659865.1 Hyella patelloides LEGE 07179 | reverse complement strand
TTTTCTTAAATCGTAGCTATAGGGAGCAGGCATTATTTTTCTGTTTTGGCGATCACGCAGTGGCAGGCTTCGCCTGATCGCTTTAATCTTAGCTGGTTTTGTCCTAACTTAGCCACGTATTGCTATACCTTTGAAGATCATTTTGACTCCTGTACCAGGTGCAAGGGTAACTCCTCGACGAGCAGGCTTTTCAGGAAAGTTGTTGGCTAAAGTAAGATCGTAATTAGATAGAATAGTTGCGATCGCCATTTTCATTTCAAATTGGGCTAAAGCTTCTCCAATACAGCGACGAGAACCCCCACCAAAAGTAACGAACTCGTAGGGAGAGAATTGCTTGTCTAAAAATCTTTCTGGTTTAAATTTTTTGGGTTCTGGGTAAATATCTTCCCGTTGGTGAGTCAGATAAATACAGCCTAAAAATACTTGTCCTGGCTTGACTTTGTAACCAAATAACTCATCTGAATTCTGCGCCACTCTGGGGAAAGTTAACATCGCTACAGGATAAATCCGAAAAGTTTCCTGACAGATAGCATTCAGATAGGGTAACTTCATAATTGCCATCGGATCGGGATTATCTCCCAAGCTGGCGATCTCTGCTATTAATTTACGCTTGACCTCTGGTAAATGATGAATCCAGTACATCGCCCAAGCCATAGAAGTTGCAGTGGTTTCATGTCCCGCAAACATCAAAGTCATTAGCTCGTCGCGTAACTCTTGATTGGTTAAAGGGTTTCCTGCTTCATCGGTTGCTGACATCAATAGAGATAAAATATCTTGACGTTTTGGCTCTTGATTGGCTCGTCGAGATGCTATTTCTTGGTAAATAGCTTCATCTAATTCTTGTTGCTGGCGTAAAAACTTACCCCAAGGACTCCACGCACCCCAGTCTTGTTGCAACCAGCGGAAAAACAATAAACTGGAAGTTAAAGGAGAATTAAAAGCGTCAGCGATCTGGGTCATTAATTCTCGTAATTTTTGCGATCTTCCCCCCTTATCTAAACCATAAACAGCTTCTAAAATTACTTTTAAGGAGACATCTTGGGTTAAAGTTCTCGCAGTGAAAGTTTCTCCAGGGGAAAGTTGGTTAAAAATGTTAAGTGTTAAATCACGAATTAGTTTGCCATAGGTGTGCATTCTTTCTCCATGAAAGGGTGGTAATAACAACTTACGACGTTTTTGATGGCGATCGTCACTAAGTAAAAAAATGGAATTATCTCCTACCAAGGGTCTTAAAATTCCATTTTTACTCCCTAAAGCAGGAAATCTTTGTCTATCTTTGGATAATAGCTCTTTAATTGCTTCTGGATGATTCACAAAAACTATGCTATTTCCAAAACCGAGAACTTCTGCTGCAAATAAGTCGGGATTATCTTGGACTGCATTTTCCATATAGCCTACAGGATCTGCAATCCATTGGATTCTCTGGAAAAAAGTATGTTGCTTAACCTGGGGTATTTCTAATGCCATTGTTCAAAGGTGGTTTTTGATGTCGCTTTTCTTATCTTACAAACTTTTATTAAGAATTTTAAAGCGATCGCCTTTTGCCAGAGTATTTAGTCGGAAATTTTTATTTATGGTTGATAATTTTTTGTCTTCCCCAAGGCTTAATTACTGAAATGCCGATAATTACTACTAATAAGATTGCTTGAACTGCTGCACCGAAAAAAACGCCTTGAATATCTAAACTATAAACGCGATCGCTAAAAGCTGATAAACCTTGTTCTTGAGCGATCTCTTCTGCGGTATTCGACCAGGGATACAGCCAAAATGTCCCAAAGACAACTAAAGATATAGTCAGAAACCATTTAGAAATTACCCACCAAAATTTCATAAAGCCATAATTTGTGAGCCAACAAAGAAAGGTTGCAGTTAGCACTGAACCAGTAGCTGCGGGAATTACTACATACTCATCCAACAAATTAACCGCAGAATGCAAAGCATAGAGTACTTCAGGATTATTCGATTGCTTGTTAGTCCAAGACAGTAGAAACATACTCAATACTGTTCCTGTCCACAGGGCTGCAAAAATAATGTGGGCAGATAGTAACCAGTGTTTTTGTTTGACTGTTAGTTTTGCCATGATTGAATTTTGCTTAGCGTATTAATAGTTAATATATTAAGTATTTTAGCAAGAATTATATTGAAACTCTTGATTAAAGATAGATTAGGTAATTAAGAAAGGTTAGAAATAAGGCGATCGAGAAGCTGTAACATCGCCTTTTGTTCGGATTCCGAAATATCTTGAGTTGCAGCGAAAATAGTTTTTTCTCCTACAGAAGGTAATACATTCATCAATTTTTTACCTTCATCGGTTAGCCAAATCCTGACGATTCTGCGATCGCGATTGTCTCGTTGGCGATAAACTAAACTTCGTTGTTCCATGCGATCGACTACCCCTGTGAGAGTCGCGCCTAACTGCTTGAGTTTATCAGCGATTCCAGAAGTAGAAAGTCCATCCTCTTCCCAAAGACAACAGAGAACCAGATAATGAAAAGGAGTCAAGCCATAGGGTTGTAATCGTTCTAAAAAATCACGATACATTAACTGAGAAGCCAGCTTGAGCTTATATCCTAAATTATAAGGAGCTAAAGAATGTCTCCATTGCTCTACAAATTCTTGGTTGGATGATGAACTAGACACTTACAAATTATCTGTTTGTTTATTTATTATCATAAGCACCAAAAACCACAAATCAATCCAGTGTCTTGGTGATTGAAGTGAAACTAGCAACAATTAAGCAACACTACTATTTTGTTCAAATATTTCATCAATTAACCAGCCAGTAGTCGCCTTAAAATTGTGTATAGGGGTGGGTAATAAAGTCAAATAAGTAGACTCGCGAATCAAATGACCAGGTTTACCTTTAATCTGATAACGATCGAAGAGATTAGCCACACTTTCTCCTAAACCTAATTTGAGTAATGTACCCCTTAAGCTAACATTCGCTTCCGACAGTTCCTTTCCTTTGGCTAAGGCTAATAGATTATCGGCGATCGCTTTTCCTTCTTGATAGGCTACTTGGGCTGTTTGGGGTAAATCTTCTTCAGTTCTTAAAGCACAATCACCACCCGCAAATACTTCGGGATATTCTGGTAATTGCATAGTAGGAAGAATATTTAAATAGCCTCGTTTGGTTTGATATTCTTCTGCTACTGCCAAATTTTTAATCAAAGGATTAACGGTAACTCCTGCTGTCCAAGCTGTAGTTGCTGCAAAGATAGTTTGAGTGAGATCGTCTTTTTGATATTCCACTTTGTTGCTGTATACCTGTGTTACCGATGCTCCCAATAAAAATTCTACAGGAATATTACGATTTTTTAAGGCTTTGGTTGCGGTATCGTGAATAGTATTTTTAGTATCTTTACTATTACCGCTTCCTTTCAGGATTTCGTGACTGCGATTAATTAAAACAACTCTAATTTCTTCGCTATTACCGCCTAATTCTTGATACCAAATAGGTAACAAGTCGGCTAAGGTGGCAGCTAATTCTACCCCCGATGCACCCGCACCAACAATAGCCACTGTGAGTAATTGAAGACGTTGAGCTTTATCTTTTGTTTGAGTTGCCTTTTGCAAACATTCTCGTAGGTGTCTACTTAATTCTGTTGCTTGTTTTCCTGTACGAAATAAAAAAGTATGTTCTTTTGCTCCTTCAATACCAAAAAAGCTACCAACACTACCCAGTGCTAAGACTAAATTATCGTAAGTGTAGTTTAATCCTGATGCTAATTGGAGACATTTTTGAGGTAAATCGACTGATGTAGCCGTGTCTTGCACAAACTTAACGCCACTACCTTCGAGTAAATCCAAATAACGAGGGTAAACCTGTTCGTCACTCATTTCCCCACTAAGATATTCATACATCATGGGATTAAAACTAAATCTATCATTGCGGTCTATTAGAGTTATGGACTGAGAATAATTTTTATGACTTAGATGCAAAGCGGTAAATAGTCCTGTAAAACCACCGCCTAAGATAATGGTGGATTTTTCTGTTTGGTTCATGAATAGTTTTTTGTAAATTTCGATGACTTTTTCTTAAGATTTATTCAATAATCTTGCCGAAACTATCAATTTAAAATATCTGTCTTTGGGTATGGATCGAACACACAGAAGAAACTTTTGGCTTTGTCAAAAGTCTCATTTTTTTTAGCTTTATATTCTCTAATTATGAAGATTTTTGTCGATCGAGACGGACGGCAGTTTCCAGTGCTGCCTTATTTCTAGCTCTTTGAGCATAGTGCTGTAGCTGCTGAATTTCTATGCCACTGAGGATACTTAAGTCTTCTAATTCGATCCCTCGTGTCAACATTTCCACACACCATGTTTGTCTGGCTTGCTCAATTAGGGGTGTTTCTCCTTGAGGAGTTAGTATATCGATGGTTAATTCCTGCCATATAGCTTGTAATTCAACTTCTGTGATTGCAACTTCTGTGATAGCGTCACTTGCTTCATTAATAAAGATCGCTGTGCAATCATCCTGACGGCTTTTTAACCATTGAATTAGAGGATTAGATGATTTTGAACCATAGCGAAATCCCATTACCCATTGATTGAGAGGTACTTGTCGTTTTGTACCCTGATTAATATGTAAGATATGTTGTGGAGGTTCAATTAATAAATGCGATCGCTCTAAATGTAAGATTTCTTCTACCGATAAACCTGCACCGAACAACACGTATATTAGAGCGTATTCTTGTTTTCCTGTTTTTTTGGCTTTCAGAAATAGAGAACGCACTAAGCTGGCTGGTAAATCTGCTATTTCGGATAACTCAGCCTTTATGCCACTGGTTTTGCTAACTCTAGGTGTTGCCTCAGATGAAGTAAAAGAGCCTTGTAAAAATAGCTCGATCATACTGTCTAAAAAATCATGCTGCTCGTCCCAGTAAGTATAGTCTTCGGTACTAGATTCAATGACAAAATAACCCAAAAGCAAAAAGTTGAGCAGGTTAACAATTTGTTCTGATGTCAGATCGCTAGTTAAACCTTCTTTAGCGATCGCTTTTTCTAAGTATTCTGCTACATAACGATTCGCCTCACTCAAACCTTTACCCAACGCCAAACGATTTTCTACAGGATAGTTACCTGCTTCCCCCACAATAGAGCGAACCAAATCTGGTGCTTTATTAAGGAGATGTAAGCTTTCTTGAGCATATTCTTTTAAAAAATCTGCCACATTATCCTTAGCGTTGGCTTGTTCGATCAAAGCATGAACCAATTTAGCAAATACGGCTGAATCTTCAATTACTGCCAAAAGCAAGCGGTACTTGTTCCCGAAATTACGAAAGAGAGTAACTTCGTTCACCTGAGCGCGTTCAGCAACAGCTTTAGTCGTAGTCTCTGTGACACCTCTCTCTGCAAATAAATCTAGTGCAGCTTCAATGAGACGAGCTTTGGTGGACTTTCGGGGAGTAGGCATAAAGATTAAATTTACATTAAGCAAACAACAGTATAACTAAATATCAATAATCTCAACTGCTTGTCTTTATTGTAGTTGAACAAAAAATGTAAGTATTACTTGCAAATAAAAAAAATAACTGTTAGACTGCAATATGTAAGTGGTACTTGCAAAACTTAGTTTGAGATTACAACTATCAGCCTAGCGAGCGTCCCAAAGACTACGCTAACCGCGTAATCGCCAAAACTTACATAACGAGCTTCTTGAGCTTCGTAACTTCAAAGTATTTTTAGGACAAGTTAGTAATGACACAGCAATTAATTGCTCCCAAGAACCAGCAGGGGGTTCAACCAAAAGAAGAAAAGCTAAAACCATATTGGATTAATATCGCCGTTTTTGTGGCTTTTCACCTCATAGCCTTATCAGCACCCTGGTTTTTCTCCTGGTCTGCTTTGGGCGTGGCAATTTTCTTCCACTGGTTAACTGGTAGTATTGGCATCTGTTTGGCGTACCATCGCATCTTGACTCATCGCAGCTTGGAAGTCCCTAAATGGTTAGAGCGTATCCTAGTAACCTGTGGCGCATTAGCAATCCAAGGTGGTCCTATTTTCTGGGTAGCAGGACACAATTTGCACCATGCTCATACTGAAGATAATGATAAAGACCCCTACTCTGCTAATCGAGGTTTTTGGTGGAGTCACATGGGCTGGTTGATGTTCAGACAAGATAAATATTTTGAATACGATCTATACAAAAGATATGCACCTCGTACCGACAGAGATCCTTACTATCGTTGGTTAAATAAGAATTTTATTGGGCTTCAGATCGCTTTGGGTCTCGCTTTATTTGCTGTGGGCGGTTGGTCTTTTGTTGTCTATGGTATTTTTGTCAGAGCCGTAACTTTGTGGCATTGTACTTGGTTTGTAAATAGTGCAACACACTTCTGGGGTTACAAAAACTTTGAATGCGAAGATGGCTCTCTTAACCTGTGGTGGGTTGGTATTTTGGCTTATGGCGAAGGTTGGCACAATAATCATCATTTTAGACCCCGTGTTGCTAAAGCTGGTCAACGTTGGTGGGAAATCGATGTTACTTGGTGGGCAATTAGAGTATTACAAGGTTTAGGTTTAGCGAAAAAGGTTGTTATGTAGTTGCCAGGCTGCTGTTGGCGAATCGATTTTATAAGTTTAATTTAAGTACAAGATACTAATTTTGTAGTGGTAATTTATAAATTGCCACTACTTTAATGTTTTTAATCACCTTGATTTTAATTCGCCCATATTATCTTCAAAGACTTCCCTACTTCACGCTCTTTCCTACTTCTTCGAGCAACAATCGTTCACCAAACAGTATTGGTTTGCGAGATCGCTTTTATTAATTCAGGAAATTGTTAAATAATGTTAAAAAACTGCATAAAGTTTGTGTTTTGGAATGAGAAGTAAATAGAACACACATTATTTAAAGTTCGTCAAAGAATAGCGAAAGATGATTAAGATGGGTCAAAGCTCAAGTAACGATCTCGTTCTCAGCGAGGCAGTTGGCGATCTCCAGAAGCTAACAGGCAAAATAAAGGGATTTTTTGCGGTTTTAAAATTTGGAAAATTCCGAAAAATTAATAACAAGAAAAAAGAAGAAACTATTAAAGATAGTTCTATAAATAATGCTCTTTATAGTAATTTGAGTAACGATATTGTCATCAATAGTTCTGGACAAGTTAAAATTAACAATTTAGATAGTTGCCTAGATTTAGTTAGCAGTGACTTTATTGTGTTTTAGGTTATGGCGGTTATAGCGATCGCAATTGTTGATTCTTAAGGGTTCAGGGCGATCGCTATATAAATTTTTAATCGAGCGATTATTTTGCTAATTGTTATTAAATCTACTATTAAATCTCAGAGTAAAGTACTGGGCTAATCTCAATAAAAGTATCTTATTTTTTGACACTCTTCGCGCTCTCTAGCGACGGAGATTCTTAAGAGATAAAAATCCTTAAAGGGTTAGTCAAAAACCCGCTACACACTCGTTCAAAACTGAATCTGTGCTTACTTTTAATCAAAATATTGGCACTACCATTAATATTTGAGTTACACAAATGCTTCTCTTTAGTCCTATACAATCCACGCTTGATTCTCTTTCCAGAGAAACTTTGTTTGGCTGGACTATCAGCATTGTAAACGGGTATTTCATCTTGGTCGTAAAAACTAGCTTTCGACGAGTAACTTTCTTCTTGTTCTCGGTACTCAATACCATATCTACAGCAAAGAGCTTCAAGCTTACGTCGAAGATGCCAAAAAGGTATTTGAACAAAGTTCTGATTGTTAGAACGTCCAATATTAATCTCGCATTTTATACCTGGGTTATAACCAACTATCAGTCTGCCTATTTGATACTCAAGGCAATGGTTAATTATCACCCGCGCAGCTTTGTTCAAATAATCACGAACACAGTTATTACGCCATTGGTAAAGTCGAGCTTGCGCCTTTGTGAAAGAACTTAATACCTTGCTTGTCTTTAGCAGACTGAAGATAAGCATTTTGCTTGTTGTACCACTGATTAATGCTTTTGAGTCGTTTGCCATCAATCAAAAAATGATGCCCGTTACAATCAATACAAGCACACAAATTATCAACTCCCAAATCAATAGATATTGCCTTGTGAGGATCGATAGATGTTTCGATTTTCTCGTCTTCATATATGTACTCAACTTCAAACCATCGAGCCGAGTATTTTGGATGTATTCGTACCTCTTTAATTTTCTTGTCTTTCAATCTTTCTGGAAGCTGAATTTTAACTTCGCCATATTCCTTTTTAAACTCGCGAGACATGGGAACAGTAAATGCTCCATCTTTGAGTTTGATTCTTGGAATAATCAAAGGGAAGTATCCCTCTTTCGGCAAGTATTTAGGCAACTGTGGCTTTTGGTCACAACGTCCAATACTAATAGCCTTAAGCAATCCCAGAAAAGACCTCATGCTTCTATCTACCACTTTCATAGTTTGTTGAGCAATATCGGTATTAAGCAGCCGATAGTTCTCATTCGATTTACAGATGTGATAGTTAGATTCGTAACTCAGGCGTTTTCGCATCTGAAAGAAATACTGCCTAGATTCGTACAGTGCCACGTTAAAAAGATTTTTGCTCAAGCGACACAATGCAGTCAGAGCATTAAACTCCTGCTGGCTAAGTCTTCTGAGTTGATTCTTTTGAGTGGCGTACATTTAAAGCTTAATTCACTGTATAAATATTATATAGCGAATTAAGATTGTTATAGCAAATATTCCACTGACGTTTAAAAACGTTTCACTGTTTTTCCTCCGTGCGAATCACGCGACACGGTTTCCAAACTGCGTACATCATGAAAACTATTTCTTTACTTTCCTCTTTTAATCTCGGAATTATACTCACTGGTTTCCTTACTTCAGTCAGCAACGCACAAATCGTTCCCGACGAAAGTTTGCCAGATAATTCTGTAGTTAATTCTGAAGGAAATGTGATTCAAATTGATGGGGGAACAACCAGAGGAGACAATCTTTTTCATAGCTTTGAAAGGTTTTCTATTCCTGAAGATACTACCGCTTCTTTTAATAATGTAACTTCTATTCAGAATATCTTTTCTCGCGTTACAGGCAATTCTCTTTCTCACATCGAAGGCATTATCAAATCTCAGGGTGCTGCTAATCTGTTTCTGATTAATCCCAATGGGATTATTTTTGGTGAAGGTGCGAGTCTTAATATCGGAGGTTCATTTTTAGCTACCACTGCTGAAAGTATTCTTTTTGCTGATGGTACAGAATTTAATAGCACACCCACTAACACCACTCCACTATTAACTATATCTGTTCCCATTGGTTTAAATTTAGGTACAAATCCAGGGCAAATTATTAATCGTTCTGTGGCTGATAATGTAGGTTTGCAAGTACCCACAGAAGAAAGCATTTCTTTTATTGGTGGAGAAGTTAGTTTTGCTGGTGGTTTAGCTACTGCGCCACGGGGTAATATTTCAGTACTAGGAAATACGGTTAGTTTACTGGATAATTCTCGTATTAATGTCTCTTCGGATACAGGAGGAGGTACGGTTTTTGTTGGGGGTGGTTATCAAGGTAGAGATGCTTTAATTAACGCTAACAGAACTTATATCGATCGTACTGTCACTATTAATGCCGATGGTGTAACGAAGGGGAATGGCGGGAGAGTATTTGTCTGGGGAAATGAAGTAACGGGCTTTTATGGGGATATTACCGCTAAAGGAGGTAGTGAATCTGGTAATGGAGGTTTCGTAGAAGTATCAAGTAAACAGCACCTAATTTTTCGCGGGGATGTTAATACTAGTGCCGTAAATGGTTTTACAGGAACATTATTACTCGATCCTACTAATATTATCATTGCCAATGGTACGGGAGATGAGACGGGAGATGGCACAGATACTTTTTCAGGTAATAATTCTGGGGAAGTTGGTGCTATTCTGAGTACTCCCTTAAGTGAAATCGATGACACCGCCCCCACTACTATCTATGAAACAGAATTGGAAGGGTTATCAGGAGATACTAACGTTATCTTACAAGCAACCAATGATATTACTCTGGAAGATTTAGTCGATGACGAATTAACTTTTGCCCCTGGTAGTGGGGTAATTGCTTTTACCGCCGATGCAGATAGTGATGGTGCGGGAGATTTTGTCATGGAAGATAATACTATTGTTTTTGATAGTGAATTATCTGAAGTTGTTGATGCTGATACCATCGCGACTAATGGGCGGAGTATCGCTATATCTGGAGCAAATTTAACTTTAGGCAACATCAACACTACACTATCCACATTATCTGACGCAGGGGACACAATTGAAACTGCTTCAGTCATCAGTAATGATTCGGGTGATAGTGTAGAAAGTATTTCTGGTTTTCTCTCCGAAGTTGATGACGTAGATGTTTATCAAATTTTTCTCACAGGAGATGGTACTTTTTCTGCTAGCACAGTTAATGACACAGAGATAGATAGTCAGTTATTTCTTTTTGATGCATCAGGAATCGGCATCTATAGCAACAATGACAGTAGTAGCGAAATAATTCAATCTACCTTACCCGCAGAAAATTCTTTAACACCAACCACACCAGGTATTTATTATCTAGCAATTAGTGGCTTGTTTGTCGATCCTTTTAGTGAGGGCGGTTTTATTTTTTCTGATGACTTTCAAGCTGTCAACGCTCCCATAGGTGCAGGTGGTACATTCCCTTTAAGTGATTGGGATGATGAAATTGTTAACGATCTTCCAGGTGCGTTTATTATCTCGAATATAGGACAATATACGATTAACCTAACGGGAGTTGCAGGAAACCAAAACACATTCAATGAAAGTCAAGTATCGGGTGATAGTGGCTCGATAACGCTCAATGCTACTAATGGTAATGTGAGTTTTGCCAACCTCGATAGTTCGGCAGATTCTAGTGCGGGGGGAGATATTACAGTCAATGCTACTGGCGATCTTAATGTAGTTACGGATGGATTACTAACCATTAATTCTTCATCTAATGAAGCTGCTGCGGGTGCAATCAGTCTCCATTCCTCCCAAGGAAGCATTAATTTAACTAACTCCTCTTTACTTGCAACTTCTAATGGTGAAGATGGTATTGCAGGGGATATTAATCTTACTGCAAATTCAGGCATATCTTTAACCAATACAAGTATCGATACTCAGGCTTTTGGCAATAATGGGAGAACGGGTGATATAACCATTGAAGCTCTTAATGGCTCAAATGTAGAATTAATAAACGATGCTGATTTTTCGTCTACTATTTTTATTAACTCTTGGGCAAATGTTCCAGGTGAAACAACTGGTGGAAAACTTCAGATTACTGGTGGTGACATTACAATTGATAATTACTTTTTTGACAACTTTGTTCGCGGTCAAGGAAATGGTGATGATATATTAATCGCGGGTAATTCTATAAATATTCAAAATCTTAGTTTAATTAATTCCTTGACTTTTGACGAAGGTGATGGAGGGAATGTTTTTATTAGTGCAGATTCAGTTAATATAATCGATGCAACTTCCATTAGTACGAGTACATCAGGAGAAGGGGATGCTGGAGATATAAATATTGATGTCACTAATGCTGGTATATTTAACCTTTCTAATAGTCAGATTGAGACAGATAACATCCAATCTAGGGAAGGGAGAATGGGAGATATTAATATTAATGCTGGTGAGATTTCCTTAGATAATGAGGCGGAAATTGAAGCTACTACTAGGGGAGTTTCCGCAGAAAATACAGATATTACCGCAGGAAGTATTAACCTTAATGCTGATGGAGAGATAAGGATTAACAATAGTTCTATTGATACGGAAATTGTAGGCAATCGCAGTGGTGCTAATATTAATATTATAGCTAGTTCTGTGAATATTAGCGATCGCGGTTTAATTTTTACTGAGACATCAGGGGAAGGAAATGCAGGAAGTATCAAGATTGATGTTACTAGTGGCGGTGCATTCAACTTAGCTGGTAGTTTTATTTTTACTAATACCTCTGGTGCAGGTGATGCAGGAAATATTACAGTTAATGCTGGTTCGATATTTATTACCGAAGGATCGGCAATTACTGCTAAAGTCGCATCAGAATCGGAAACAGATGTTTCTCAAGCAGATCTAGATTCAGAGATTTTTCTGTTTGACGATCAAGGAAATTTATTAGCAGAAAATGATGATTCCGAGGTTTCTGAAGGGGAAGCAGGGCTTTTCTCTGGCTCAGTGGCAAATTCTTTTCTGGAATATACTTTTACGGAAGATGGTAATTATGTCATTGGCGTAGGCGCATTTGATTCTGTGGCTGAGGAAGGGGAAATTAGTGGTGACACCATTGCACGAGGAGATAATTATACTCTGCAAGTTTCCATTGAAAATCATCCTACTTCTGGGGAGACTAATAATTCAATTGCCAAGATAGAGTCTAATGACTCTTTAGATACAGCACAAAAGATCGATAATTCTTTTTCTAAAAGGTTTAATTCTAATATTCAGAATTCTACTGCAATTCCTCATGTTTCCATCTCAGCAGAAGGTAATGATACCTTTGATTACTATTCCTTTAATGCTACAGCAGGAAGTTTCGGTCTTTTTGATATCGACCAAATTAATACAGATAATACAGTTCAGCCAGGAAATGTTAAAGCAGGAGATATTAACCTCAATGCTACGGGAAATATAACTATTAGGGATAACAGTACCGTATCAGCTTCTACCACAGGAAGAGGTATAGGCGGAAATGTTAATATTACAACTCCCAACTTACTGACAATTCAAGATAATTCTACTGTAGTAGTAGGTAGTGAAGGATTGGCAACCAGTGGTAATGTCTCCATTAATTCGGGCTTTTTAACTTTAGAAAGTAACAGTCAAATTTCTGCCACCACCGCATCTGGAGAAGGAGGTTTGCTAGACATTAAAGTAAATAATATCTTAGAAATGCGAGATAGCAGTTTAATTTCTACAGAAGCAGGTGAGGCTGGTAACGGAGGGGATATTAACATTGATACTCAATTTATCCTGGCATCTCCCAATCAAAATAACGATATCATCGCTAATGCAGGAACGGGAAGCGGTGGTAATATCAGAATTAAAGCAGAATCTTTATTTGGTATAGAAGAACGTTCCTTAAATCCCTTCACTAATGATATCAATGCTAGCTCCGATTTTGGTTTAGATGGCACGATTAATATTGATACTCCTGATGTCGATCCTACATCTGGCATTATTGAATTACCAGATGTACCTGTTGATGCAGAAGCAATTTTTGCTCAAGATTTGTGTAAATTTGAAGATGACAAAATAGCTAAAGGAAGTTCTTTCATTATTACAGGTCGAGGCGGTTTAACTCCTACATCAGAAGAATCTTTGAGTAATGTAGATAATGTTGTGGGATGGGCAAATCGCGATGATATTCAAGTAAGTGAAAATGGTGCGGTAGGAGTACGTCAACGTGCTAAAGATAACACATTAGAAACAAGTTATCCTGTGATTCAGCAATCTCAAGGTTGGGTAATTAACTCTGATGGTAGCGTCTGGCTGGTAGCAAATGCTCCTGAAACTATTCCGCAAAATTCAGGTATAGTGCATCCTAGTTGTCCCGTTTCACCGTAGCCGATCTATTAATCAGTGTGTCTATTAGTCAAATAGCTATCAGCTATAAGCTCTAAGCTCTAAGCTTGGCAACTTTCAAAGAGCTTGCACTCCCCCTTGTTGTTTGCCCCCTCAAAAGGGCTAACAGCTTACAGCTTTGTAAAGCACAATTTACGATTTTATAGCTTTGCTGTTTGCCATTTACGAACTGAATTAATTAAATAAATTGCTTCACATTCTGGTAAATCTTTTAGCTTAATTATTGCTTCTTTGATTTCTTGCTTTTCTAATAAATAGGCTCTAAATGTACCAGCTAATAAACCACTATTTACAGGAGGAGTAAACAATTTACCATCGCGTTTGACTACAATATTAGCAATACAAGTTTCAGTTATTTCTTGACGTTCATTCCAAAGCAAAACATCATCATAGTTAGGGTATTTGTGGCGAATATTATTATAAAAGCTGCGATTAGTAGTTTTGTGATAAAAGAAAGGATTATGAAGATCGATCGGTCTTTTTGCTATAGCTAAATTAACAGTTTTTGAGGGATGATCGGGAGTAAAAGGAATAGCTTTGATGGTGATATTTCCTTTCTGATTAACCATTAACCTGACTTTATAAGGCTGGTCTTGTAGTGAATTAGTGAACTCTAATAACTGTTTGTCAATAGCCACTAAATTTACAGTAAATTTAAAATATAAAGCAGTATCTTGTAGCCTTTGTAAATGATAATCTAGTAAAAAATAACCCTCATGAGGAGTCCAGAGAATAGTTTCTAAAAGCTCAAAATTTTGATTTTTATTAAGTAACACACGAGCTTTAATTTGACATTCTTCATATTCACTGACACTAACGGAATCCCAAACAATACCTCCGCCTACGCCATATTCGGCACGATGAGCTTTTTTATCAATTAAAACAGTACGAATTGCTACATTAAACTGTGCTTGATTTTCAGGAGTAATCAAACCAATTGTACCCGTATAAATATTGCGGGGTGTCTTTTCTAGCTGACGAATAATTTCCATCGTGCGGGGTTTGGGTGCGCCTGTAATAGAAGCACAAGGAAATAAAGCTTTCATAATTTCTGGTAGACTTACTTTTGTGTTTGCTGTCACCGTAGATGTCATCTGCCATAATGTAGGGTACTGTTCTACATCAAATAAACTAGGAACTTTGACACTATAAAGCTCGGCAACTTTAGCTAGATCGTTACGAATCAGATCCACAATCATCACATTTTCTGCCCGATTTTTTGCCGAATTATGCAGCCATTGGGCTAATTTGCGATCGCCTTTTAAAGTATAACCCCTCGCAGATGTCCCTTTCATAGGGCGAGTTACTATCTGATTTCCATCCCAAGAGAAAAATAACTCAGGAGAAGCCGAACAAATAGCATAATTTTCTAAATCAATATAAGCTGAATAGTTTGCTTGTTGCGCTTGAGTAAGATGCTGAAAGTACTTCCATGCATCTCCTTTAAAATCGGCTTGTAAGCGCATAGTGTAATTAACTTGATAGGTATCACCACAGCTAATATACTGTTTAATTTGAGTAATAGAGCGATCGTATTCTGCTTTAGTAACTGTAGGCGACCAATTGAGATTATATTCTTGAGGTGTAGCTGGTGCGGTTAAATCAATTTTTTCTGGTTGCTGATATAGCCCAAACCACAGTAAAGGAAAATCATCAGACTCATAAGTAACTAAAACATCATCAAAAGCAGTTGCAGCTTCATAACTAATAAAACCCACTGCATACATCTTATTATGTTGAACCAATTCGTTAACTAATTGCAGTTTGGCGACGACTTCTGCAAGATTATAAGTTTCAACTACGTAGGCTGGTTGTGTAAATTTTAGCCATTGTTTTTGTTGAGCATCATGAATAACGATCTGATTCATAGATATCTAAAAGCAAAGGTGATTCAAAATGTATAGCTTTATTATCTCGAATTCAGAAAAAATAAGTAAAGAAAATGAAACCTCGTCCAGTCCTAGAAATGGAGTTTTAAGAAAGGTAATAAATAATAGATAATAGACAATAGCGGTCGGTATCAAGTTTAATTTTTAATTAAATAGAACTACTTGAGAGTTTTAGGTGATAAATAGCGATGAACATCAAGTTGTTTGGCTAGATGAAATTTGATTTTTTTGCCAGCGCACTGCAAGAGAAATCTCTTTGAGATTGTTTACTTTGATCTTGTTTGGTGTAGATTAACCCAATTAAACAGAAAATAGGTCAAACACATGATTGTACTGACAATTTACTTCTAAAACCCAACACTCGATACTCATCACCCCACACCTCAATTTAACTATTTCAGGTTTTATAGAGTCAGCATTCAGCAGTATTTTATGCAGATTTGATACCGATCAAATTTTCCACTAGAGATAAAACATCAGTACGAGTTAGTTTTTCTTTGCCAAGAGCGATCGCTTCTAGAGTCCCAAAAGCTAAAGCTAAAGGAATACGGCAAAAATCTAACGCAGGGCCATCAGAAAGAGCATCAGTATACAATTTAGCTAAATTAAGCTGATAACGGGCGTATTGATGCATATCGTGGAAATCCCAGCCTTCAGGAAAAAAATCTACACCGCGTTTTAAATCTTCTTTTCGATTACGAATAATATTAACCGCTTGTAGACCTCGACCAAAACCGATCGCCTGACTACGATTAGTGGTTGTGCCATCATACCAATTCCAAAGATCGCTGAGTAATAAACCCACTGCTCCAGCAACACTAAAAGTATAGCGATCTAAATCTTCTTTAGACTTAATTTGCCAATCATTTTCCGCCCAATAAGCCATACGATCCGCCATAGCTGCGGTAGCATCCCAAATACGAGGTCCTATGCTATTATCCGCTAACAGTGACCATTCAGAAATACGTAAAGTAACTTCTGGTAATACGTTTTGGTAAGGTTGGAAACTTTTACTGAATGGATTTTCTTGGAAATTGTAGTTTTGAGATTGTAGATGAAGGCTCATAGACCTTAATAGTCTGGCTTTGGTTTCTACATCTAAAATATCACTGTCTTCAACTTCATCGATCGCTCGCATACACAGATAAGCAGATGCTACGGCAGATTGTAGTTGTTCTGGTAGAAGACTTATGGGAATATAGAAGGTTCTGCTCGTTTGTTTAAGGATTTCTAAAGCATTGCTACGAAAATCCATGAATCCAACTCCTCACACTTTGACTTTCGGATAGCATACAATGAATTTCTTATTTCTTGATGAAAATAGGACACTTTTTTTGCTTACTATGTGAAAAATTTAGCTAACTCACAAAATCCTTGCGCTTCTGAAAAGCTTGTAATATAAGTGGGTTGATGTTGTAAGCGATCGCTATAATGAACAATATTTGCCACCCCTACGGATAAAGGAAAATAATTCTGATTAAATAACGATTCATCATTTGGACTATCACCAACCGTAACTACTTGTTGTGGTGTGAGATGAGAAAAGTGCTTGTTGAGTATTTGCTGTAAACCATAAGCTTTATCTTGCTGTTTGGGTTTAATATGACACTGCACCGTACTGTAAGTAAAACCATAACCCCTGTCTTGGCAACAACGATTCATCGTTTCTAACTGTGGTGGGGTTAGCTCGCCGATATCAAAAGTCCAATCTGTGATCCGAAAACTATTATCAGCAGATTCTATAATCTCAGGAAATTTGCTTTGTAAGAGTTGAAAAACCTCTTTTAGCTTCCAGCGATGACTTTCTAAATTATCCAAGTTAGTAATTAATTCTGAGGTTGCATCCTGATTATTATAAAACAATCCTCCATTTTCGGCGATCGCTCCCACAATAGGCAAATAATTTGCGATCGCACTGACCCAACCCGCAGAACGCCCTGTAACAATTAACACAGGGATATTTTTCACAGCTAAAGATTCTAATGCAATTAGCAATTCAGAGGTAAATTTACCATTTTTAGTTAAAGTACCATCCATATCCGTCGCAATGAGACACACAGGAGATAATATCGCTTTTGTTAGAGGAATCATGATGTTACGTAATTGGGAAACCGCGACGTTTCAACTCGCGGAGGAACAATCGTGAGACGGTTAAAACCGTCCGTGAAATATGATATAGTACATGAAGCTAGAAAATCGCGAAGACATCTGAATTGTAGGTGCAACTCCCTGTATATGGACACCTGGTTAAATGGTAGATTTGGGAAAAGCCCAATCTCGGTGGTTAACACTCTAGACCTAGCCTTGACAAATAAAGCTTTCAGATTGAGCGAAATAAAATCGATCAACATAGCTGGCTATATTTAAATTAAAAGTATGCTCAGACCTAGTTTCTAGGCGAGAGAGTAGGGGCAATTGGCAACGCCTTGATGCAGAAAGTTTATATCGTGGGCTGCTGTGTTCTGGGTAGTTTCTGCTATCCGTTCAAAAGGCATGGTGGTACGTGAAAGCAAGTATGGTTCAAACTGAACTACTTTCAGTTTCTTCTCAAGAATCTCTGTCTTTTTTAAAGCAGAGAGTGTCAAAATTAAGAAAAAAGAAGATAGAAACTATACTCAAATAATTCCTGAAAATTGGACACTATAAGTAAGAATTAAGTAGGAAAGTAAAATCAGATTTTGATGGGACAAAATGTACTCATAACAACTTAGAAATAGTGAGTATTCATTCGTTAACAAATAACAAAGAGCAATTTAGCCATAAGCCAATAACCACTAATAAATAACCATAATATAAACTAGATATAGAGAGAGGAGGTGCGGTGGTTGCAGAAAGATAGCTCAGGCGATCTTTTTGAGGAAAGTCCGGACTCCCCAAAGACCAAACTTGCTGGGTAACTCCCAGTGTAGGTGACTGCGAGGATAGTGCCACAGAAAAATACCGCCAATTTTAAAAGAATGAAGGAAGAAGGACAAAGAATGAAGGATCATTAATTCCTCGTTCCTTACTCCTCAATTCTCATTCCTTAGTTTGGTAAGGGTGCAAAGGTGTCGGTAAGAGCGCACCAGCAACATCGAGAGGTGTTGGCTTGGTAAACCCCAGTTGGGAGCAAGGTCGAAGAGATTATGGTTGGTCTTTTTCCAATCTCGCTTTAGGTGAACCGCTTGAGATGTTTGGTAACAGCCATCCCAGATAGATAACCGCCCTAGAAAGGCTATGTAGTCTCTTCTAGAACAGAATCCGGCTTACAACTCTCTCTCTCTACTCTTTAAGGAAGAAGGAGTAAGGAACAAGGAATAAGAAATAAGGAAAAGTTGGGAAATGATGATAAATTTTTTTTAACGATCGGCAAATTCAATATTTTCGATCTTTACGAAAATATTGATTTTTGTATTGATTTTGTTGATAGTTAATG
Organism: Hyella patelloides LEGE 07179; assembly: GCF_900659865.1. Taxonomy (GTDB): domain Bacteria; phylum Cyanobacteriota; class Cyanobacteriia; order Cyanobacteriales; family Xenococcaceae; genus Hyella; species Hyella patelloides. The sequence continues at coordinate 26,349 of NZ_LR213789.1, read as the reverse complement.
TAATATTGCGATCGCTGTATTCGGATAGTAACCATTGATTGGAAGCTGTTTTTAAGTAATGCTCTATATAAACTCGATATCGATCGATTAAAATGTATTCTTGAAAAGTATCTATAGTGCGATAAGCTAAAAACTTTTGACGGCGATCGTAGTTTTGAGTAGATTTAGATAATACTTCCGCAATCAAGCAATGAAGTCCAATACAGAGTAAAGTTTTGTTGGGTTAGCAACAGCGTAACCCAACCTACAAAATTTTTTTAATGCCCTTGTCGGCGTAATTCATCTATTGTTGTGTGTTCTTCCAAGTATTCTGCTAACTGAAGAAAATCAGTTCGAGGATGCGATCTACCTCCGTTTGAATTGAATGCTAACTGTGGTGTAGTTCCTTCAACGATATGGTATCCCCAATATAAAAGAGATTTACTGTAGCGAATTTTTGCTGCATCAGGATCGATAAATTTGCATTTAGAATCGGTAGATGTATACTTTGAGAGACTTCTTCTTAAATGATCTCGAAGAACTTGATTTCTGTTAGTAAAGCTTTGATCTGAATGATAGTTATTAATTAAAGCAAACATTTCTGCTTGTGAATTTAGCCTACGAATATGCTTGAATGTCCTAATAATTACATCACAGTTTTTACTAACTCCTAAAGGATTTAAAGTTGTAGGAATAATACAGTAATCAAATTTTTCAACTAAAGACTTCGGATTTTTATCTAAAACAGGCGAACAATCACAGATAGTTATTTTTATATCAGGATAATCTTCTGGTTGCCATTCGTCATGATTAAGAACAGTAATGGTTGTTCCTGTTTCATTTTTATTGATAGGAGGAACAAAAACGCTTGCATCTTCATCATTTATATCTTGTGAAAATAGCTTTCGCAAGTTGCGTTCGGGGTCTAAATCTAGCAAAATAACATCATGTCCCATAAGAGCAAATGCACCTGCTAAATGGGCTGCAACTGTAGTTTTGCCCACGCCTCCCTTACAGGTAAAAACGCCAATATATTTAGTTTTTTCTGCCTCTTCTTTTGTTCCTGAACCACTAAATGTTGTTGGGGGTGTTTCAGGATGATTTGGTTCGAGCTTGTTAGGATTAATATATGTCCAAGAAACTCGATCTTCATTTGCTATAAATATACCTAAACGAAAGTTTTCAGGTTGTCCTGTATTGACATAAGTAAGTGCTGGTTTTGAATAACCATTTGCAGAGATAAACCAACCTTGAGTAAATTTAGATGCAGTTGGTAAGTCTAAAAAACTCTTAAACTTGTCAATCTGTGATACATTACATTTTGCTTTATGGTTTTTAACTTGAACTGCAATACATTCACCATCTTTACGAAGTTAAATATCATACCCTTTTGTATTAGCAGGGGGCAAAATAAATTCATAGCCCTGTCGCTGAAAATGTAACGCAACAACTTTTTCAAAATCGGAAGGATTTTTAATTTTTATCGCTTGAGCAACCATAGAAAATGCATCAATAAATTATTAAACTTTGATATTTATAGATTTCCCAAAAGTACTCGAAAAACAAACGATACAAGCTATGATATTCTATACTTTCTAACCTAATAACCTGTTTAAATGCTTGAAGACCCTCGAAGAAAGCAACAACTACAAAAATTAATTATCAAGCTTGGTTTACCCGCAACTGCTCCTGTAAACTGGAAATTATTAGATTTAGCTTTAATTCATCCGAGTATTTCTACTACTCATAATTACGAACAGTTAGAATTTGTCGGGGACGCAGTCATTAGGTTAGTAGCAGCAGAATTATTACTCGAAACCTATCCTAATGAGCCTGTAGGAGAGTTTGCAGCGATTCGTTCTATAATGGTAAGCGATCGCATTTTAGCAGGGTTAGCCGAGCGTTACGGTATTGAACCTTATCTCATTATTGGCACTAATGCTACAGGAAACCCCATCGGGCGACAATCTTGGTTAGCAGATGCCTTTGAAGCGGTATTAGGCGCGCTGTACCTGAGTACTTACAACATGGACTTGGTGCGTCCTTGGCTAGATGAGGCATTAAAAAGACAAGCAGAAGAAGTCCGCAACGATCCTGCAAGACAAAACTATAAAGATGCTCTCCAAGAATGGACTCAAGGAAAGCATAAAATTTTACCTACTTATAAGGTTACAGAAAACCCTAATTTCCAGACCCCTGAAGCTCGTTTTATTTCCGAAGTTTGGCTACGAGATCGCTTATTAGGTAAGGGTTTAGGCGGTTCTAAAAAAAGAGCCGAACAAGCAGCAGCCAAAGAAGCCTTTTTTGCTTTAAAGGATGAGGAATGAAGTAGCAATTAATCACTAACAATCAACAACGAGCAACGAGCTACCAGCAATTAACAACCAACAAACAATTACTGATAACTGTTATCTTCCTGCATATCTCTCTTCTGCCCAAGGCTCACCCCTTCTGTGATAACCATTTTTTTCCCAGAAGCCTAATTTTTCTTGATTACAAAATTCAATACCATTAATCCATTTAGCACTCTTCCACGCGTAGAGATGAGGCACTACAAGGCGCATAGGACCTCCGTGATCTGGAGGAAGGGCTTCACCATCAAGGGTGTGGGCAAAAAAGTTTTCTTCTAATAAGAAATCTTCCAGTGTGAGGTTGGTTGTATAGCCACCGTAACAATGTTGCAAAATATGGGTTGCTTTACGCTCTAATTCAACCAATTTCATAAAGTCTAAGACTTTGATTCCTTGCCATTTGACATCTAGCTTTGACCATCTAGTTACGCAGTGAAAATCGGCAGTAAACTCATGCTGTGGTAAAGCCATAAAATCCGACCATCCCAGGGTTTTTTCCTTTGCTAGACCAAAGATCTTAAATACCCATTTATCTTGGCTGATTTGGGGTGTTGCTCCATAGGAGAGAACAGGAAACCCTTTAGCCAGGTATTGTCCAGGGGGAACGCGATCGCTTTCTGCTGCTGCTGGTTTTTCAAAAAATTTTCCTGGCATAATAATTTTCCAGTATTTTTAATTAGCTAATAGCTCTACTAATAATAAATATAGCTAGCTCAAACAGATCGAAACACATCCCAAGCTAGCTATACCAATAATTCTTAATCAAGAACCACAAATTTACTCTTCCTCGTCTTCATCTTCATCTTGAGGATAAACAAAACTATTGGAACGTCCAGATAATACTGATTTGCCTAAAGATAAGGCTTTTCCTGCTTCTACAGCAGCTTTATGTTTCCAATGAGCTTTGCGACTATTGCGCTTTGATTTAGAGGTTTTCTTCTTAGGAACAGCCATATTAATTTAAAAATAATTAAACACAACCTTTCTATTGTAGTTGATTATTTAGTTTAATCAATTTCCTTTTTGGCTTGAAAACTCCTCTCAAACAGTTAAATAGTACTACTTTATTGTCGCTTCTCGAAAATTAGATTATGTTGATGAAGCATTATCAAAAATTGCCGACGTTAAGAATTGAGCATTAAAGCCCTATCAGAGCTTAACGTTCGACCAAACTAGATATTAATTCTTCATCGTTTAATCAAATCAGTAAATTCCATGTTGGATAGCTTAATCCCTCCCCCATCAGGTTCTTTAGAAATATTACCCACTGCTATTAATACAGAAGATAGCCAGAGTAAGATTCGTTTTTCTTTAGTAATTCCTACTTACAACGAAGGAGCAAATGTTCAAGAAATTGTGCGAATTCTCAGTGAAATATTGGATAGTACTATTCCCAATGAGTATGAATTAATTGTGGTTGATGATGACAGCCCTGATGAAACCTGGAAAATCGCTCAAGAATTAACGCCTCAGTATCCTCAATTACGAGTCATGCGGAGACAAAAAGAAAAAGGGCTTTCTACTGCGGTAATTAGAGGTTGGCAAGTAGCCAGAGGAGAAATATTAGGAGTTATTGATGGCGATCTACAACATCCTCCAGAAATTTTACTGCAAATTTGGTCAGAAATGGAGCGAGGAGCAGATTTAGGGCTTGCTAGCCGTCACGTAAAGGGGGGCGGTGTTAGTGAATGGAGTATTGTTCGGCGTTTTTTATCCCGTGGAGCGCAAATGCTAGGCTTGGTTATTCTTCCTGAAGTGATTAGTCGTCTTAGCGATCCTATGAGTGGTTATTTTATGGTGCGTCGTAATGCCATTGTGGGAAAATATCTCAGTCCTGTAGGATACAAGATACTGATTGAGGTAACTGCCAGGGGTGCGATTCGTTGGATAGCAGAAGTGGGATATGTCTTTCGAGAGCGTCAAGCAGGAGAGAGTAAAGTTACTTGGAAACAGTACATAGAATATATTCAGCATCTTTTGAGACTACGCTTCGATCTTTGGCCCATCAAAAGGTTTCTTCGCTTCGGAATTGTTGGTTTCAGTGGGGTGTTTGTCGATATGGGGATGCTTTACCTGTTGAGCGATCCTAACACTCTAGGTTGGGGTTTAACTCGAAGCAAGATTTTGGCTTCAGAAGTAGCCATTATTAATAACTTTTTATGGAATGATGCCTGGACTTTTGCTGATTTTTCCAGTCAACAAAAAGGTTGGAGTAAGCGATTTAAACGTTTTTTGAAATTTAATGTTGTCTGTTTAGCTGGGTTGATTTTAAATGTTTTAATTTTGAATTTTCTCTTTAATCTCGTCTTTGAAAATGTGACTTATGGAAGATACATTGCTAACTTTGTAGCGATAGGTCTAGTCACAAGTTGGAACTTCTGGTTTAACCTAAAACTCAGTTGGCGCGTTACGGATGCAGGAAAGTAATTTCAGTAGGAGCAAGGCAATGCTTTGCCCCTACTAGGTGACTTCATTGATTCCTATGGTTTGTTAAAAGTAAGAGCCTGACCTCTGACATCGGTATTAAAATTACCTCTTTCGTATACTATTCGTCCCCCAACAATGGTAACGATGGGCCATCCTGTTAAGTCCCAACCCTCAAAAGAACTCCATCCGCATTTAGATTTAATTTCTTCTCGTAATACGGGTTTATAGTTATTCCAATCCACCAACACTAAATCTGCATCATAACCAACAGCGATCGCTCCTTTATTGAGTATACCGTAAGCTTTTGCTGGTGCAGTAGACATCCAGTTGGCCACTTGAGCAATGGTGCATTTTCCTGATTTAGCCTGAGTCAACATTAAAGGCAAAGAAGTCTCTACCCCAGGCATTCCTGAAGGGCTTTTAGGATAGGGTTGAGCTTTTTCTTCCAAGGTATGGGGGGCGTGATCTGTGGCAATAAAATCAATTACTCCATCGAGTAAAGCTTGCCAGAGAATTTGATTATTTTCAGGCGATCGCAAAGGAGGATTCATCTGGGCTAAAGAGCCAATTTCAGCATAAGCATCGGTATTGAGTAACAAATGCTGGGGAGTCACTTCTGTGGTTACCCAACTAGGCTTATCTTGCCGTAATAATTCCGCTTCTACCCCTGTAGAAAGATGCAGGATATGTAAACGACGCTGATATTTCTTGGAGAGTTTCAGAGCCAATTTTGTGGCATTGAGGGCAGCTTGTTCATCTTGAATCACAGAATGGATAGAGCGATCGCCCACATCGCTAAATTGTTTTCTTCTTTCTCGAATACGTCCTTGATCTTCTGCATGAACTGCAATTAAGCGATCGCCTTTTGCCAAAATCGGCTCGATTTCTGCTTCGGTACTGACTAGTAAAGCCCCATGAGAAGAACCCATGAAAATTTTGATACCACAAGCAGGGTTTGCTTCACGTAAATCAGGAAGATTTTCTGCCGTTGCCCCCATAAAAAAGCCATAATTAACTAGACACTTGCTAGCTGCTCGTTGTAACTTATCATCTAGGGTTGCCTGAGTAGTTGTTAAAGGCTTAGTATTAGGCATTTCTAGAAAAGATGTAACACCGCCTTTTGCACAGGCTACACTAGCAGTAAACAAATCTTCTTTGTGTTCTAATCCTGGTTCACGAAAATGAACTTGAGGATCGATCACTCCAGGCAACAAAATCAACCCCGTTGCGTCAACAATCTCGTCAGTTTCCTAGGACTAATTTCAGGAGCAATCCCGCTTATTTTACCGTTTTCAAGGCTGGTATCTCCTTGAAGAAAGTTACCGTCTGGTAACAAAATTTGGGCTTGTTTAATTAACAATCTAGTATTGGAGGACATTTGCTTGTGACCAAAAATGATGAAAATTTAGGTGTCAAAACACAGAAAGTTCAACCAGAAGAAAATCCTGTTATTGAAATTGCCAAAACCTTAGCTACTGCTTTTGTTCTGGCGATTGGAATTAGAACTCTAGTTGCAGAAGCACGTTATATTCCTTCCTCTTCTATGGAACCCACTCTGGAAATTAACGACCGCTTAATCATTGAAAAAATTAGTTATCGATTTCGCACTCCCCAAAGAGGGGATGTGGTGGTTTTTTCTCCTACGGATAAACTCAGAGAACAAAACTTTAAAGATGCCTTTATCAAAAGAGTCATTGGTCTTCCTGGGGAAACTATAGAAGTCAAAGGAGGAACAGTCTATGTTAATAATGAAGCATTAAGAGAAAAGTATATTGATGAATCTCCCGAATATAAATATGGGCCAGTGGAAGTTCCTTCAAATCAGTATTTAGTTTTGGGAGACAACCGTAATAATAGCTACGATTCTCATTATTGGGGTTTTGTTCCTCGCGACAACTTGATTGGACGAGCAGTAGTTCGCTTTTGGCCTCTCAATCGTCTCGGCTCTCTGGATGAAACCCCTATCTATCCTGATAGCTAAAAAAAAGGCAAAAAGTAGGTAGGACTAATTAATTTCAGGCAATCCTGCTTATCTTACTGATTTGAGTACCAATATCATATGGGAAAAATTATCGTCTGGTAACAGAATTGAGGCTTGTTTCATTAACAATCTAGTATTGGAGGACATTTGTTTGTGACCAAAAATGAAGAAAATTTAAACAGATGAAACTCCTATCTATCCTGAAAATTAAAGGATGAAGCATGAAGAAAGAAGGATGAACTTTTTCTCTTTCTTAATTCATACTTCAAAATTTATATTTCATCCCTTCCCTAGCGAAACATACTGCTGACAGAATTATCCTCATGAATCCGCCAAATAGCTTCTCCTAAAAGATTTGCTACAGACAGCACGGTTAATTGTTTAAACTTATTTTCTTCGACAAGAGGAATCGTATTGGTAACAATTACTTCTTCAAAAACACCGCTAGAAAGACGACTAATAGCTGGCTCAGAAAAAACAGCGTGAGTAGCACAGGCGTAGATTGCTTTTGCTCCTTCTTTTTGCAGCAGCCTCCCTCCTTCTAAAAGAGTTCCCGCCGTATCAATCATGTCATCGACTAAAATTGCCGTTTTACCCTTAACATCACCAATAACGTTCATCACCTCTGCCACATTATGTGCCTGACGGCGTTTATCGATAATCGCCAAAGGTGCATCGTTTAGTTTTTTCGCAAAAGCTCTTGCTCGGGCAACACCACCCACATCAGGGGACACAACAACCACATCAGAAAGCTGTTTATTAGCCAGATAGTCCAGAATTACGGGAGAACCATAAACGTGATCGAGAGGAATGTCAAAATAACCTTGAATTTGTGCAGAGTGCAAATCCATTGCTAGAACTCGATGCGCTCCTGCTTGCACGATTAGATTGGCAACTAGCTTGGCTGTAATCGATTCGCGCCCTGCGGTTTTACGATCTGCTCTAGCATAACCATAATAGGGAAGAACTGCGGTAATTTGTCTCGCGGAGGCTCGGCGACAGGCATCAATAACGATCATCAATTCCATTAGATTGTCATTAACCGAACGACAAGTCGGCTGAAGCAGGTACACATCTGCACCACGAATTGATTCTTGGATTTGAACATAAAGTTCTCCATCCGCAAAACGTTTACGGATCATTGGCCCAAGATCGATCCCTAGATAGCGGGCAACTTCTTGAGCTAAAGGAATATTGGCAGAACCCGCAAATAGGCGAAGACGATTGGAGTCCGACAGCACAGTTTGCTGTGCCATAGACGGAAGCGTTAACATTTGGGTATTGCTCACGACGGAATTTGGAAATTTAGTTCAGGGCAATATTATCACTTTAAGGATAGATGTTATTGGAAAAATGCCAAGGCTAATCCAATAAAAACTTTCGATTTGCTTAAATATAGCCTTTAATACAAAACTTTAACTAATACTGCACACAGTCCTATATTTTAGTTAAATTTTTGAGTGCAATAAAACAATTACATTGTAGGTTTGAATGCACAGTATAGGCATCAGTACATACTACTAATATTTTCGATCTTAATACTTATCTCGATTCAGTATCATACAGTATTGACATATTTAAGACTTTCGCAAGCTGCCTTTTTCTACTTTAGTTACTTAATTATCCATGTTTATCCGATATCGATCCCCACTTTATATAATCTCGATCTTAAGTAATTATTTGCTCTTCTATTTAATTAACATTTCTTGCCAAGGTAGCGACAGGATATTAGCATGAATCACCAAAAATAAACACAAATAAGCCAAAATGCTTTATAGTATTTTAAGCTTATGAGTCAACAGCAAATTCAATGAAAAATTCGCTTTTAGTGACAGGAACTAACACAAATGTGGGAAAAACTTTTGTGACTACTTCCTTAGTATATTATCAACACAAGTATCAAGCTACCAGTAGCTTGGGCTTGCTTAAGTTGATGCAAACGGGTGTAAGCGATCGCGAATTGTATGAAGAGTTGTTTGCTCAACAAGATTTGATTACAGTCATGACTCCTTTACAGTTTACAGCACCTCTAGCTCCTCCCATCGCTGCGATTAAGGAGCAAAAAACTATCGACCTTAAACTGGTGTGGCAAAGTTTAGTCAGTTTACAACAGCAACAAGATTTTGTCTTAATAGAAGCTCTTGGGGGTTTAGGCTCTCCTGTGACAGAAGAGCTAACGGTGGCAAATATTGCTGCTGATTGGCGTTTACCTACTATTTTGGTTGTTCCTGTGGAGTTAGGCGCGATCGCTCAAGCTGTGGCAAATACTGCTCTTGCAAGAAGTCTCAATATCAATCTTAAAGGGATTATTTTAAGTTGTACTTCAGCAGAAAATGAAACACAACAAAATGATTTAGCACCAATAGAATTAATTGAATCTTTAACTCAAATAAAGGTTTTAGGAACCTTACCCTATATTGCAGATATTCGCGATGGTGATAATTTAGCAGCTATAGCTTCCAATTGGGATTTGGAATTAATGGGAATAAACCACCGCAATATATCAACAATAGTTTAATTTATGGGGTAGTTTAGTTGAAATTTAAGCTTAAATAACCACTACTATTCTAAAATATGGGAATTTAAGCCTAGATCGGCTAAGGAACGAGAGGTGGTTTCTGCTTTAGAGCGATCGCCAAATGCGCCTACTTGTAACATCGATTTACCTTGATATACAGTGCTGAAGGCTTCGGGATAGAGGGATTTTACTTGTGCTTGTTGGTTGTTGTTAGAAGCTTCGACTAGAACTCGATACTTGACACCAGTAGTTGTAGAAGTAGCCAACAACTCGGATGAGCTATTAGTAGAATCAAGAGCGGTATTGCTTCCTCCGTCGGCTTCAGGTGCAGAAAAGACATATTCTCTACCTTCAGATTGAGAAGCAGGATTATCAACAGATGTTGGCGAGGATAATATCTCTCCGTCTGCTGCTGGAGGTTTGCTTTCTACTCTTTGAGATTGAGAAACAGGATTATTGATAGATGGTGGTGGGGGTAATATCTCTCCGTCTGCTACTGGAGGTTTGCTTTCTACTCTTTGAGATTGAGAAACTGTTACGGTTTGATTATTATTTTTTTGGGGTAAGGGATTATTTCTTAAGCGGGAAAAGTTATTTTCTGTGGATTCATTGTTGTTTGATACAACTTCTTCTGTAGAAACAGGAGAACTGGCATTATTGCTAAAGTCAACTTTTCCAGATACTTGTCCGTTAACTTTTGTTCCTGTAGCACTAATTGTGTGATCTGTAATATTTTGAATATCTAATTTTTGATTATTCCGAAAAGTGTTATTGCCAGGTTGAGTAGAGATACCCAAATCAACTTTAGCATTAGCGATCGCAACTAAGCCAGATTCTAGAGAAGTAGTAATAGTATTGTTGCGTAAAACACCCTGAGAATTACCTTCTAAAATTACAGCAATTCGATTGCCTTTAAAAGTATTATTTTCTAATAAGGGAACTGCATTTTGTACGATACTAACTCCGAAGCCTGTACTATCAAAAGTATTACCTTTTACTTGGGGTTGAGATGTTCCATAAATTAGTAAGCCATTGCCAGAATTATTATGAAAGTAATTATTAGTAATTATCGGCTTACTATTACCATTTACTGATAATCCTGTATTACCATTTTGAGAAAAAGTACTATCAGATACTTGGGGACTTGCCGATTCTATCCATAAACCATGTCCTCTACCATGAGGATTGGTAACAGTAACTCCAGCAATCGTTCCTGCATTTCTAATCGCTGCAATGGTAACGTTTTGCTCGGCTGCGGTAGGACTAATGAAAGCACCATTACCTTCAATAACTACACTATGTCCTTGTCCTCCAGTCAAACCTTTAAGCGTTACATTATTGCGGATAATTAAGGGAAAACTTTCCCCTGTTGTTTCGTTGTAATCTCCAGGTGCTAAAGATATTACGGCATTATCTTGTGCAATCTTTAAAGCCTGAGTAATTGTCTTTAAAGGAGTATTTCTTGCCCCTTGATTATTATCATCACCTATCTGAGAATCAACATAAATTATTGTAGTTTCAACTCTCACTTCTTGGGCAATTGAAGGCTGAGTAACGAGGGGAATTATCGAAGATATAGGTACGATTACCGATATTAGTAAACCATAAACGTATTTGTGCTTATTGCGATCGCCAATCATCTTCTTACTACTCCTTGAAAGCATTAGATTACTTTTTCTTATTGGGTTCTATAGACGAAATTTTACTTTATCAAGTTGCATGAATTTTGTGATTAATAACGTATAATTGCGAGAGTTTAGACATTACTGATTAAATTTAACTAAGTGAAATTATACCTTTATCATACTCCTGAAGAAACCCCCAGTGATTCTCTTCCTGATTGCGCTGTAGTCATTGATGTCCTGAGAGCTACTACCACAATTGCTACGGCTTTAAATGCTGGTGCGGAGGCTGTTCAAGCTTTTAGTGATATCGATACTTTGATGGCAAAATCAGCAGCTTGGGTAGCAGAAAAACGTCTCCGAGCAGGAGAAAGAGGAGGAAAAACAGTAGAAGGTTTTGATTTGGGAAATTCCCCTCTCAATTGTACTTCGGAAGTTGTTACAGACAAAAGATTATTTTTGACTACCACCAATGGTACTCGTGCATTACAAAGAGTAGAAAAAGCTCCTGTTGTGATTACGGCTGCTCAAATCAATCGCCAAGCTGCGGTTAACTACTTATTAGCCAAGAAACCTGAAACCGTCTGGATAGTAGGCTCTGGATGGCAGGGAACTTACTCGATAGAAGATACTGCTTGTGGTGGTGCAATTGTCGATTCGATTGTGCAACAGGACAATATTTCTCTATCAGAAATTACAGGTAATGATGAGGTGGTTGGCGCATTTTCTCTTTATAAACAATGGGAAAATAATTTATTAGTCATGTTTGAACATTCTAGTCATGGTAAGAGACTTTTAGGCTTAAATTGTCAAGATGATTTAAAATACTGTGCTGAGACAGATATTATGGATATTTTGCCTATTCAAAAAGAACCAGGTGTTTTAGTAAAACTATAAGTAATAAATTGATATTTTAAGTTATAGGGTGGGGCGATGCCTCGCTCTATTGTTATTGATAAAAAATCAAATCATTAATGATAAATAAGTAATGTTAATTCGTTTGATAAAAGGAACTTTGGGAAGTAAAGATAAATTTTGTGAAGTTCTCCAATCTTGGGAAACTTAGGAGGCTGTAAAAAGTAATATACACAAGCATAAATTTAATGTTAGTAAAAAAACAGAGAAAGCATAAAATACAAATAAATAATATGCTTATTACCTATTACCGGTTACTAAGTTTCAGGATTATCTAGTAAATTATTTTTAGATGTTTCTAGCTCTTTCCATAACTTTCTAATGCGATTATATGCTTCCTCTGCGGAAACTTTTCCATTAGTTTCTAAACCACAAATTAAAGAAACCTGACTGGCAAACTCTTGAAGATTAGCATTGAAAGTCAGATTTTGTGGGGTAAACTCACCGTAAAATTTACTTGTAGGATTGAGAAACTTTTCTTTAGCATTTTCTGGCTCATTCGTCATGTTGTTTTGTCTCAACGTTTACTTAAGTCTCAATGTTTATTGATAAAAGTAGAGTTATTCAACAGTTAAAACAACAAGAGACGATCTCATCAAGACCGTCTCCAAAATGATACCTCATTTGTTTTAGGGGATGAATTACTGCATCCTGAAATATGCTGTTTCTTATTTTAAACAGAAAAAATTAGCGTAAAATTAATCTTAACGACGAATACCTAAACGAGCAATTAGTTTTTGATAACGTTCTACATTATTGTCTTGAATAAAAGCTAAAAGACGTTTACGACGACCAATCATTTTTAGCAGTCCTCTGCGAGAAGAGTGATCTTTTTTGTTACTTCTGAGATGTTCTGTAAGTTGATTAATTCTTTCTGTAAGCATCGCTACTTGGAGATCGGCAGAACCCGTATCAGTTTCGTGTACTTGATATTCACCGATAAGTTCCTGCTTGCGCTGCTGAGTTAAAGCCATAGTGTTACTTGATTAGTTGAATAAATATAAACTGCAAACCCACATAATATCATGACTTTTATCTTTTTTGGTATACATTTGAATAAAAATATTGAGATTAGGTTGATTCACTAGCAATCTTAAATCCGCATCTGTCATAATGTCCTTGCTTTATTCTTTACTTCTGAGATTGTGAAATTTCCTTTTAGTTCGGTGACAAAAACTGGTAGTGCTATTAGTAGCAACACTTCTGAAGTATCTGGGTTGGGAACATTTGGTGGTGTCTACACGCCATCTATCTTGACCATTTTAGGGGTCATTATGTATCTGCGTTTCGGCTGGGTAGTCGGTAATGCAGGTTTAGTGAAAACCCTGTTAATTGTTACTATTTCCACCTCCATTACTTTTTTGACTTCTCTATCAGTATGTGCGATCGCTACAGACAAGGTGGTGAGAGTGGGTGGGGCATATTACATGATTAGCCGTTCTTTAGGCATTGAAACAGGTGGTGCGGTAGGAATATCTCTTTATTTCGCCCAAGCAATCTCAGTAGCTCTCTATACCATTGGTTTTGCCGAGAGTGTAGTTAAAACTAATTTTCAGATTAATTTGTTTGGTTTGGGGTTTAATCTCCAAGATTTGAATCAAACTTACGTGGCTTTAGTCATTACAATTTTTGTGGGAGTTTTAGCAATCACCTCTGCCAGTATTGCCATTAAAGCCCAGTACTTTATTATGGCAGCTATCGCTTTATCTTTACTCTCGTTAGTTTTTGGCGGTTCTTTACCAGGAGTTGAACCTCAGATGCTATCTGTTCCTGACTCCCCTGAAGTAGCTCCTTTTTGGACGGTATTTGCGGTATTTTTCCCTGCGGTAACGGGTATCATGGCAGGGGTCAATATGTCAGGAGATTTAAAAGACCCTGTTAAATCAATCCCTACAGGAACTTTAGCAGCCGTAGGCACGGGCTATGTCATTTATATGCTGTTGCCGATCTTTTTAGCCTGGAGAGTGGACAGCGCGACTTTGATTGCTGAACCTCTCATCATGCAAAAAATATCCTTTTGGGGCCCAATAATCTTATTAGGAGTATGGGGGGCGACTCTCAGTAGTGCTATTGGCAGTATTTTAGGTGCGCCGAGAGTTTTACAAGCAGTAGTTAGAGATGGCGTGTTGCCCAGTCTGTTTAATCCTTTGGGTAATGGTCATGGAGCAGAAGATGCACCCCGTAACGGTACATTAGTATCTCTAGGTGTAGCGATCGCTGCTGTCTGTGTAGGGGATTTGAATTTAATTGCACCCATTCTTAGTATGTTTTTCTTAACTACTTACCTGGTGTTAAATGTCGCTGCGGGGGTAGAAGGGTTTTTGCAGAGTCCCTCTTTTCGTCCTACTTTTAGAGTTCATTGGTCTTTATCCGTTTTGGGTGCAGTGGGTTGTTTATGGGTCATGTTTTTGATCGATGTGCGATCTACTGTGATAGCTGCGGTAATTGTGTCACTGATCTATATTTGGCTACAACAACGAGAATTGCGTGCCACTTGGGGAGATGTTCGTCGTGGGATGTGGATGGCATTAATTGGTACTGCGATCTTTCAGATGGCAGAAGAAGATGATACCAAAAACTGGCGACCTCAAATTTTAGTCTTATCTGGCGCACCACAAAAAAGATGGTCTTTAATTGAGCTAGCTGATGCGTTTAGCCATAATCGCAGTTTAATGACGGTTTCCAGCGTTTTACCCAGTGATTCAAGGGATTTAGGACAACAGATTAAGCTCGAAAAAACAATCCGTAATTATTTGCAAAAAAGAGGAGTGAGAGCCTTAGTCAGAGTCGTTTCGGCTGACGATCCTTTTGAGGGAGCAATGCGCTTGGTAGAAACCTATGGTTTAGGGCCTCTTGTACCGAATACAATCATCATGGGAGATAGTGAAGACATAGAAAGACGACCTAATTTTTGTCAAGCACTCACTCAAATTCATGCTAGTAAGCGCAATCTGGTTATTTTTCATGAAAACCTCCAACAAGGCTTTGGTGGTCGTCGTCGTATAGATGTTTGGTGGGGAGGAATGCAAGCCAATGGTAGTTTGATGCTCCTGCTGGCTTATCTATTAATTACTGATATTGGTTGGCGCAATGCCAAAATTACGCTGAAATTAGTCGTACCCGATGATATAGCTGCGATCGCAGCTAAAGAAAATATTCGTAAATATATTGAAAATCTCCGTATAGATGTCAATTCTCAAGTAATCGTTGCTTATGGTCGTCCTTTTAACGAAATTCTCCGTCAAAATTCTCGTAATTCTGATTTAGTCTTTTTAGGTATGGCAAGCCCTGAAGAAGATCGGGATTATGTCGAGTATTATGAAAGTCTCCGTAGTAAAGCAGTAGATTTACCTTCTACAATCTTTGTTCTTGCTGCTCCTGGTTTTGCCTTTGGCGAAGTTTTAAACGACAGTTAATTTGAATTACGCTAAATAATATATTTAGACCTCTTGCACAAATAAATTAAAAATCATAGGTTTTGATTTGTGACTTCACTCAACCAGAGTTTGTTAGAGTGGGTGCAAGAAGTCTATTGCTTGCTAAAAAGGAAAAATTGGTTTCAAGCAAATTTAGGAGATCGTGCAGTACTGCCTCTGACAGACTGCTTTTCACTCTTTTAGCTCTCAATCCTTTTTGCTTGTTTGGTATCCTTGTTCCTAGGGTGTTGACTCCTTAATAATCACTCGCCATCATACGAACAATATCCCCTTGGGTAATAATGCCAATTACTTGCTTTTGTTCGTTAACTACAGGTAAACGACGTATTTCTTCACTATGCATGAGACGTGCAGCTTCTCTGACGGGTTGATCGGGTTCAATCGTTAAAGAGATACCTCCCATTACTTCCCCGACGGTTTGCCCTAATGCTTTGTGAATTTCTTTATTGTGTTGAGCAGGATTTTGCAGATAAATAATACTATCAAGCAACATAATGTAGGGAGGTGCTTCTACTCCAGATTCTTGCCACATTAAATCTCTTTCGGAAAGAATACCCGCTAATTTGCCTGAATCATCTACCACAGGTAAGGCACTAATTTTCTTTTCTGCCAGAATTTTAATTGCTTCAGTTAGGGGAGTTTCCTGTTTTACAGTTATGACATCCGCCGTCATGACATCCGCTACAGTTTTGCTCATACTATTTCCTCTAGTTTCTTGTTTCCATTGTAATTTAACGGTGTTGTAGGTGAATCAAAGAAAATTCTGCAAAAAAAAGTAAATCGACCGACTTTTTCGTCAAAATAGATAAAGGAATACAGAGAAACTCAACAACAAGAATGCAAATTAAAACTACCGCAACCCCATTATTAGATTGGACTGGTGGCACTTTAGCCCTTGGTATCTTAGAAGAAGCAACAGAACTTACAGGGGATTTACAGCAACTGGATGAAAAGTTATCTGGTGTAATTAGTGAGTTAATCGCCGAAGAAGAATTTAAAGGCAAATCTGGTAGTACAGTAACCACTCGTCTTAGCGGTAATGAAGCTTTTCGTAAGCTAACTCTAGTGGGTTTGGGCAAAGCAGAAGATTTAAATGTAGATAGTTATCGCAGCACCGCAGCAGCGATCGCACGTTCGGCAGAGAAAGATAAAAATTTGGGTATTAGCCTACCTATCGAAGGAGATTCAGCAGCAATTACTCAAGCGATTACCGAAGGAATTCATTTAGCATTACATCAAGATAATCGTTTTAAATCTGATGTCGAAAATCAGACACCTAAACTAGAAACCGTTGAAATATTAGGCTTATCAGGGCAAGATACAGCCATTTCTCAAGGGGAAACTATTGTATCTGGAGTTATTTTAGCTAGAGAATTAGTTAACGCCCCCGCCAATGAAGTAACCCCCGTTACCATGGCAGAAACCGCCCAAAAGTTAGCGGATGAATACGGTTTAGAAATCAAAATTTTAGAACA
The DNA here is from genome assembly GCF_900659865.1 of Hyella patelloides LEGE 07179. Taxonomy (GTDB): domain Bacteria; phylum Cyanobacteriota; class Cyanobacteriia; order Cyanobacteriales; family Xenococcaceae; genus Hyella; species Hyella patelloides. The sequence continues at coordinate 9,644 of NZ_LR213789.1, read as the reverse complement.
AGCAGACTGTGAAAGTTTTGAGCAAGGAATGGGAGCCTATTTAGGAGTCGCTAAAGCTTCTGATATTCCTCCTAAATTTATTCACCTTATTTATAAGCCAGCAGGTACAGCAAAACGTAAAGTAGCCATTGTGGGTAAAAGCTTAACCTTCGATTCTGGTGGTTTAAACCTCAAAACAGGTGGTAGTGGCATTGAAACCATGAAAATGGATATGGGAGGCGGTGCAGCTACTTTAGGAGCAGCAAAAGCGATCGCTCAAATCAAACCCGATGTGGAAGTTCACTTTATTTGTGCAGCTACCGAAAACATGATTAGTGGGAAAGCCATGCACCCAGGAGACATCCTGAAAGCTGCTAATGGTAAAACCATCGAAGTCAACAACACCGACGCAGAAGGGCGTTTAACCCTGGCTGATGCTTTAGTTTATGCCGAATCTCTAAAAGTAGATGCGATCGTTGATTTGGCTACTTTAACAGGTGCTTGTATCGTGGCTTTGGGTAATGATATCGCAGGAATGTGGAGTACCGATGAATCTCTTGCTGGTGAACTAAAAACCGCAGCCGAATCCGCAGGAGAGAAATTTTGGCAATTACCCATGGAAGACAAATACTTTGAAGGATTGAAGTCCAAAATTGCCGATATGAAAAATACTGGTCCCCGTGCTGGTGGTTCAATAACAGCAGCTTTATTCCTGAAGCAATTTATCAAAGAAACCCCTTGGGCGCATCTTGATGTTGCTGGCCCTGTATGGTCTGATAAACCTAGCGGAATTAATAATGCGGGTGGTACTGGTTTCCCTGTTAAAACTCTGGTTAATTGGGTGTTGAGTTAATCTCTTAATTAGTTGTAGAGGCGTAGTATACTGCGTCTTTACGGCTTTTTAAGTCCAGATAGATCGATGATTTGTAGGCTATCTCACAGGGTTTTCAATCTATATTGACTCAATACTGATTTAGTATAGCCTCTAGCTTCATGAAGGTGTAATAATAATTTTTTCGCCAACGTTTACTTGTAATTTCTGTTGGGCATTACCGCAGTTAACGGCAATCTCTACATAATCGTGACTACCTACTAAAGCAATTAGTTCTTGTTCTTGAACATTACTGTAAGTTTTTCCCCAAGGGATTAGTTGTTCTTTAATTATTACTTTTTGCTTTAGTTGTAAATCCTGTCCTGAAATGTTAGTAATCAAATTACCAAAAACATCAATATATTGAATACAGCCAATAATTTTATTGTCACTGACAGTAACTTGGGATAAGGGTAATTGCCTTAAACTATCAATTGAGATTTCTGTTCCTAACTCTTTTAAAGCTACTCCACTGGCTAGGTGTGCGCCAACTGGGGCAAAAATATCTCTACCATGAAAAGTAGTACTGGGTTTTGGGGTACGCCAATATTGACTGTTGTTTAATTCTACTACTGCGATCGCTTTTACTTGACTTAGTATACCGCCAAACAAACCATTATCTGCTCCTACCAAAAATCCTCCCGCAAACTGAATTGCTACTCCCCTACGATGACTACCCACTCCCGGATCGACTACGGCAATATGAACTGTCTCAGTAGGAAAATAAGCATAAGCATTCATTAAAGCGAATCTTCCTGCCATTAAGTCTTGAGGCGGAATTTCATGGGTTAAATCGATGACAGAGATATCGGGATCGATACTAGCAATTACTCCTTTCATTACTCCCACATAAACATCTTGCCAGCCAAAATCAGTTAACATAGTAATCAGCTTTGGTTGAGTCATGGCATTTAAAGAGTATTTTTTATTAAATTTCAGTTACAAAATATACGGTTTATAAGAAAAATGTTATAATCAGATAACATTAATATCAATGACATTAGTTATTTTAATTGTAAGATCGACCATGAACAAAAACCGCCAAGAAACACTAAAAAAAGCAGCCCTCAATTATCGTCAAACGCTAAAAAAAAGTCTGCAACGCCGTTTAGAGTCTGCTAGAGCAGAAGGTAACGATAAATTAATCAGACAGCTAGAAGCAGAGGCTAATTACCTTCATCTAAACTAGAATCTTCGAGATTAGTATCTAGAAAAAGTAAAGTTAAAATCAAAATAAAGATCGCACATTCTCTACTTTATCTTAAGAAGATGCGATCTTTATTATTACAAATTAACTGAAAATTTCAAGCTAGAAAATTAACGATAACTAACAACTAACAACTAACAACTAACAATTAACAATTAACAATTAACAATTAACAAAATATATTACACTTTAATATTTCTTGCCCAGCTAGTATATCTCCACACAGTAACAAACGCAATACCTGAAATAATTGCACCCAATACCCATTTAAAAGTTGTCTTGAATAGTTTAACTTGTTTACTTTTTAAACTTTGATTTAGTTGTTCGCTAGCAGTTTGTTTTTTTTGTTGAATAACATCTATTAGTTGCTGTTTTATTTCTTTAGTAGAATCTATAGAATTTTGATTTTGATTATTTTTTAAGACAGCACTAAGTTCTTGCTCGCTAGCTTGATTTATTTGGGTAAATACCTTTTCTACCTGGGTAGTTTGGCTAGTTAATTGAGCATTTATTTGTGCTTTATTAGTTTGGTTGATACGAATAGCATTACTAATTAATAAAGGTGCAGCTAGAAAACAAGCAATAGCTATCATTAAAGTCATCCAAGATAGAAAAGAAAGTATTCTTAACTCTCCCAATTTAATCTTTCTTTGCTGTGTTCGGAAAAAGATCAGCATAAATCCTAATAACAGGATCCAAATTGATTCAATAATTCTGCCAATAGTTTCTATCTCCCAGTTAGGATTAAACAACTGAGGAGGAATGAGAAGGTGAATATAGTCAAAGAAAATTAACCCTAGAATTACATAGCCTACCAAAGAAACAAAAGCATAGGATTGATGTTCAATCGATTCGTTAGTTAAAATACTTTTGGTTTTTCTGTTATTTTTCTGATTAGAAACATTAGGAATAAGATTTTTCAGCATTATTTAAGATCGCTTTATCAAAATTAGTAGAATACTTTATAAAGACGATACAGTTATAACTCAGTATTTTTATAGTCAAAAGAGTATAAACACGGAAGCTATTGCCGAAAAACCGCTGAAATTATCCGCAAAATTACAGATATATACCAACACTTTATTCAGTTTAATTACTAGCTGAAGTTAAGACTATCTTTTTTTTTAGTCTCAAATGTAAGTTTTCTAGCTTTCGGCTACAAAATCTTCGGCATTAAGAGCATTTGCTGTCACAAAATTTAATGTAGCTAAAATTAATGGCTAAAATTTATCTCAAAAAACTAATAATTTAAACTAAACGTTTTTTTACTATTACAACCATACTAATAACTGATAACAGTATTGTTAACCAATCTCCCCACCGCACATACAAAGTTTTGGTTTGTCGCCGATAAATAGTGTTTGCATAAATTTGATATTGATTAATTGCCGATCTCCAAAGAGTATTACCATGAGGATCGACAAAGGCAGAATAGCCTGTATTGGTAGCTCTTGCAGCCCAGCGATCGCTTTCAATAGCTCGAATTACGTCTTGAGCATGGTGTTGGGCGGGCATAGCTCTGCTATAGTGAGCATTATTAGAAGCTGTAATGATAAACTCGCCCCCTTCTCTTGCTTGACGGCGAAAGTGTTGAGAGAATGCAGATTCATAGCAAATTCCCACAATGGCTTTACCGAAGGGAGTATCAAAAATTTGCTCTGGTTTTCCTGCTTGGAGATGGGCTTCTAAAGGAGATAAAGTATCAATTATTTTGCCGAGAATGGGTTCAAAAGGAATATATTCTCCTAGCGGTACTAAAATTGTTTTATCATAGCGACTTAAAGTTTTGCCTTCTCCTGTCAGGGTAAATAAACTGTTAGTATAATCTGTGTCTTTTCGTCCAAATGCACCTACCCAAGCAGGAACTTTCGCTTTTATTACTGCTTGATAAAAATCACTATTATTTGTAATATCATTCCAGTAAAAAGGTAAGGCTGTTTCGGGTGTTAAAACTACATCTACCTTTTGTTGTGCTAATTTCTGGTAACCTTTTGTATAGCCTTGAATCGCTTTTACCCAACCTTCCGAATACAGTTTGATTTCATTGGGTATATTTCCTTGAATAATACCAACTTTAATTGGCTCTAAATTATCTTTAGCAATTGGGTAATTATATAGCCATAAACCCCATATATGTAACCCGAAAAATAAAATTATGGGTAAGCAAATAAGTGGTTTTACTTTATTGGATATGAGAATATTCTGCTTAGGTGTCGAGTTTAGGTTGTGGGGAATAGAGAAAGTTTTTTCTGAATTTATTTGTTTTTTAAGAATTACCTGGTTTAAGATAATTGCTTCTGCCAATAATCCATTAACCGCTACAATAGCAGCCGTTACCGTATTGAAACCTGAAAACTTAGTTAACTGTAAAATTGCCAAATTATTTGGACTTTGGGTATAGCTTAAAGAACTCCACCACAAAGAGCCATAACTCCATAAAGTTTCTAAACTACACCAGACAGTTACTCCTATCAATACTCTAGTAATTATAAAAATAACTGTATTATCTCGATTTACTTTTAAAAATTTTCGATTAATAAAACTACAAATGATTGTCCATAAACTAACTAAAAAAGCACCCCAAAAACTAATTGCTAACCAAACAGCGATCGCGATAGATAAACTAGCTAACCAAGGTACTCCCATCCAAGTCATCGGATGCACCCCAGTAATCCAAAATAAAGCTAAACCATGATAACCAAAACCCCAAGTAAATCCGATTAAAGCAACTTCTTGATAACTTTTTTTATCTTGAAAAATAAAAATCCATAAAGAAACTAAAGCGATCCAACTTAATAACCATAAATTGAGCGGTGCAGGAGATAATCCCATTAAGACACCGCTACTTAAAGCTATAATTAATTGTTTAAAATCTGCTAATTTTGTTTTTTTTAAAAGCAATAAGCTATTCATCTATTAAAGTTATGAAACTTGATACTGTTGGCATAATCGGAGATGTTCACGGAGAAGATATTTTATTATAAAAAGCAATCCATTATTTGCGATCGCAAAATATTTTTAATATTTTTTGTGTAGGTGATATTGTGGATGGAGGGAATGATGTCAATCGTTGTTGTCAAATATTACAAGCAGAAAAAATTATTTCTGTTTTAGGTAATCACGAAAGATGGCTTTTAAACAATCAAATGAGACAATTAAAAAATGCCACATCGTTAGATAATCTTACTAAAAAATCGCAATCATTTTTAAAATATTTGCCCACAACTTTTGAATTTTCCACATCACAAGGTCTAGGTTTATTATGTCATGGTCTAGATAAGAATGATATGGCAATGGTAAAACCTGATGATTATGGATATGCGATTGAGGTGAACTATGATTTGCAAAAATTAATTAAAGAACAAAAATATAAGTACATGATTAATGGTCATAGTCATTGCCCAATGGTGCGTAGCTTTCAAGATTTAACTATTATTAATGCGGGAACTCTTAAAAAAGAACATCATCCAGGTTTTGTAACCATAAATTTTCATGCAAGTTATGTATCTTTTTACAAATTTATAGCACAGAATCGGATTGAAATTGAAAAAATAATTGATTTATAAATAAATAAATACTTATAAAAATATAAATAAAATAAAATTATTGACTAGGATTTCTAATTTTTTCTCAAGTAGAGTGGGCAATTTTTATCTTTATATTTTTTATTTGATGTAATCTGCTAAAAAATCTCTAATTTCCATGACTAACCATTCTTTCTCCTCTAAAGTAAGTCCTAATCCAAAATGAACTTCTTTCTTTTTTTCACTTTCAATAGCACAGTAAACTAAATTATATCCTCTAATTTCGTAATCGCTCGATCTACCTTCAACTTTTTGAATTGCCTGTGTTTTCCCTCTTTGAGATATTCCAAATACCCCAAAACGTTTGCTAACTTTAAAATATTCGTGATTAATATTTATATAAATATGACCAAAATTTTGAAATAAGAAGCTGCCTAAAATTGAAAGTATTGCAACCCAAAAAGGAAAAACAAACATATAGTAAGCTAGTCCAGAAAAAGGAATAATTACCTTAAATTTATCTAAAAATGCCACGTAAGATACAAGAGAAATAAAGCCAAAAACAATATTAAGAGAAAAAATAAATAATCCAGATTGTATATTATTTTTACTTAGTCGTTCTCCTTCAATTCCATGTAAAGGAATATCTATTTCTAGATTACCAGGAGTTTTCTTTAAAATAATCGGGCTTTTAGCTGGTTGAGGAAATTTATTACCACTGTAAAAAGCCTCTAATGCTTCTTCAACAGATTGAAATCTTTCTTCTGTAATAGGTTCAAGTAGCTTATCTAACCAATTAGCAAATTTATCAGAAATGTTGACTTGAGAACGAAAATTTATTTTCATTCTGTGCTGAGGTAAATCATCAGGACATTTCTTGGTTAATAAAAATAATAAAGTTGCACCTAAGCTATACAAATCAGAAGCAAAACTGGTTTGTCCTCTTAATTGTTCTGGTGGCATATAACCCAATGTTCCCACAAAAGTAGTGCCACCAGTAAGGGTTTGACGATAAACTTCTTGTACCGAACCAAAATCCACTAAAAATAACTTACCATCTTCGCTTTTAATCAAATTTTGTGGTTTAAGATCGCGATGAATTATAGGAGGTGATTGTTGATGCAAGTACTTAAGAATATCTATTACTTGAATGGCTACTTGTTTTACTTCTTCTTCTTTAAATTCTTTGTCTTTTTCTACTAAATCAAATAAAGATTTTCCTGCAATTAATTCTCTTACTAAATAAAAATAGCGATCGCCTGTAGTATCCAGATGAAAATACTCTATATAGTTGGGTATAGCTGGATGATTTAAGTTGGCTAAAATTTTAGCTTCTCTCTCGAACAATTCTAAAATCTTCCAGTCTTTTATTTGACGCAAAGAAGTAACTTTAATAGCTACTTTCTGCGAATTATTGATATTTTTCGCTTCATAAGTAGTTCCTGCTCCACCTTGTCCTAAAAAATTAATAATTTTATATTTTTTAGCAATAATATCGCCTAATTGATGAATAGATATCATGTCTTAAATTTTGATGACAATCAAGTAAAAAGGGAATATATACCTATAGAATTAAAATCCTTATAAATGTTATTATTATAAGCTGCTTATTAACGGCAAATAAAATAAAAATTGCAACTTCTGGAAATCAAACCAAAGGTTATTAATTAGTAAAATTTTGCTCGCCAATCCCATCACAAGTATTATGACTGACTCAATTCGTATTTTAATGTGCGCCCCAGATCACTACGATGTAGATTATGTAATTAATCCTTGGATGGAGGGAAACGTCCATAAATCATCTCGCGATCGCGCTGTCGAACAATGGGATAAACTATATCATGTGCTGCAAGGACTAGCACAGGTAGATTTAATTAAACCCCAGAAAGGTGTGCCTGATATGGTATTTACTGCCAATGCAGGGCTAATATTAGGAGACGATGCAGTAGTTTCTCGTTTTTACCATCCCGAACGTCAAGGGGAAGAACCCTATTTTAAACAGTGGTTTGCCGATAATGGTTTTAAGGTTCATGAGTTACCCCGCGATTTACCCTTTGAAGGTGCGGGAGATGCACTGTTAGATCGCGAAGGGCGTTGGTTATGGGCTGGTTACGGCTTTCGCTCTGAGTTGGATTCTCACTCTTATTTAGCCAAGTGGTTAGACATTGAAGTATTATCGTTACGGTTAATAGACGATCGCTTTTACCATTTAGATACCTGTTTTTGTCCTCTAATTGGGGGTTATTTACTTTATTACCCAGGTGCTTTTGATTCCTATTCTAATCACCTGATTGAAAAGCGTGTACCCGCAGAAAAAAGGATTGCCATAGAAGAAACAGACGCGATTAATTTTGCTTGCAACTCGGTAAATGTAGAGCAAAATGTGGTGATGAATAAAGCCAGTGACACCCTGAAAAAACAGCTAGGAGATGCTGGTTTTAATGTTATTGAAACTCCCCTCACGGAATTTCTCAAAGCAGGAGGCGCAGCTAAATGTCTTACCCTAAGAATTAACGAACCTGTTTTAGAAGATGTCCACGCAAATGAACCTGTAGCGAGTCGTGTGATTCACCTCGAAGGACATTTACTCGATGCGGGGATGATGAATAAAACCCTCGATCTCATTATCGAGAATGGCGGTAGTTTTAAAGTTCTCAATTTTAATTTGGGTGTCGAAAGACAGAGTACTTCGGCTGCGGATGTGCGAATTTCTGCACCTTCTAATGAAGTTATGGAAGATATTGTCTCTCAGTTGCTTGATTTGGGTGCAATAACCTCCGCAGAAACCTCCCAAGATGCCGAAATAGAAACTTGCGACTTAGATGGAGTCGCTCCTGATGACTTTTACGTTACTAATATTTATCCCACAGAAATCAAAATAAATGGGGAATGGATTAGAGTTCAAAAACAACGTATGGATGGGGCGATAGTTGTTCAAGACAAAACCGCCCAATGTAAAATATTACGAGATTTACAAAAAGATGATGCTGTTGTTGTCGGCGTAGAAGGTATCCGTACCGTTAGAAAAGCCGAAGTAAGAGAAAAAAAAGCCAACGAAGAATTCAGCTTTATGGGTGCAGGAGTATCCAGTGAAAGAAGAGTAGAATTAGTAGTCGAACAAATTGCCTGGGAATTACGCCGAATACGCGATCGCGGTGGTAAAGTAGTAGTTACAGCAGGACCCGTTGTCATCCATACAGGAGGTGCAAAGCACTTATCTCACCTGATTCGTGAAGGTTATGTTCAAGGATTACTCGGCGGAAATGCGATCGCTGTTCACGATATCGAACAAGCCCTCATGGGTACTTCTTTAGGTGTAGATATGCAAAAAGGTGTTCCCGTCAGAGGAGGACATCGCCACCACCTCAAAGTAATTAATACAGTGCGTCGTTACGGTAGCATCACGAAAACCGTAGAAGCAGGAGCATTACCCAAAGGTGTTATGTACGAATGCGTCAAGCACGATGTACCCTTCTGTTTAGCTGGTTCAATTCGCGATGATGGTCCTTTACCCGATACCCAAATGGACTTAATCAAAGCACAGGAAGAATACGCCCAACTGTTAGAAGGGACAGAAATGATCTTGATGTTATCTACTATGTTGCACTCTATCGGTGTAGGTAATATGACCCCTGCGGGAGTAAAAATGGTTTGTGTCGATATCAATCCTGCGGTAGTAACTAAATTAAGCGATCGTGGTTCGCTAGAATCAATTGGTATTGTAACTGATGTTGGCTTATTTTTAAGCCTCTTAGTAAATCAATTAGAACGTTTAACCAGCCCTTATGCTGTTGGTTGAGTTTATATCATTTCAGTTTTTAGTTAAGACAGATTGTTTGTAGGGGACGGGGCTTTCAGGGACTCGAATTCGATTCGAGTCACAGCCCCTCCGTTTCGCGAAACGCCTAAACCCAAGATTTATGTGTCTTGGGTATTTTCAGTGGATGGACAAGTGTTTAATTGGCGCGATCGCCAAACCCCAAAATGATTTAGAATCACCATTTTTATCAGTACTTTTGCACTAAAATACTCTCTTAATTATAAGTAAAAATTATATTATTAA
>NZ_LR213788.1 GCF_900659865.1 Hyella patelloides LEGE 07179 | reverse complement strand
TTTTTTCGCTTACTTTTTCAGCAAACCCTAGTTAACTGTTTTTGCATCTGCTCTTAAGTATTTCGAGTACGATCGCACAGCACCTCAGCTTCGCTGAGATCGCGATTGTGATTAACAACAAAACCGTAATATATTACAGCTGTACGTAATTCATATATGTAATTTATTTAACCAAAACTTGCTACTCACTATTTCAGATCGACCATCTCCTAATCTTTTTAAGTAAGGTTGTATTATTTAGGCTGCCAAAAATCCCCAGACTGGGAACTATGATCGTACTGCTCAATTGAGGCATTAACATCTGAGATATGTTGATATGCCCATTCTCCCAGAACAGCTAAAGGTTCGGCTAATGATTCACCAAGAGGAGTCAGAGAATAATCGACTCTTGGTGGAACTGTCGGGTATACGTAACGTTGAACCAGTCCCGTACGCTCTAAATTACGAAGATTTTGAATTAGCATTTTAGAAGATATACCAACAATTTGCTGCTTAAGATCGCTATATCTTTTTTTTCCTTGGGTTAGGGCATAGATAATCAAAATTGTCCATTTATTAGCAATTTTTTCTAGTATCTGATGACCTGCACACTGAGTATCAAAAATACCCATATTGGCAATACGATCTAGAGCAGGTTGAGGCGGATAGCTAATTTTAAATTCGTCGGTATTGAGATTAGAATTCATCTTGACTTACCAAAAGGTAACTCACACACTTTAACGTAAATCCTTCTTTGTGCTTGTTGGTTAATGGTAGATAAGAAATGTAGCGTTTTAGAAAAAATATCTACTATGAAAGCAATTGTCATTGAACATTTTGGCACACCAGATGCCTTTAAAGAAACAGATTTAACGATACTGCCCGTTGCTCCTAATCAAGTCTTAATTCGAGTTGCAGCAACCAGTGTTAATCCAGTCGATACTAAAATACGACAGGGTGCGGTAGCCGATATTGCTCCCGATTTTCCTGCCATCTTACACGGAGATGTGGCGGGAGTTATTGAAGCTGTGGGAGATCGAGTTACTAATTTTCAGGTTGGTGATGAAGTGTATGGTTGTGCAGGTGGTGTCAAAGGAATGGGTGGAGCTTTGGCTGAATATATGTTGGCTGATGCTGAGTTAGTAGCACATAAACCTAAATCGCTAACAATGGCAGAAGCATCCGCATTACCTTTAGTCTCTATTACTGCTTGGGAAGGACTTATTGACAGAGCCAAAGTTCAGTCAGATCAAAAGGTTTTAATTTATGGTAGTACGGGAGGTGTGGGTCATATTGGCGTACAGTTAGCAAAGTGGGCAGGAGCCAAAGTATATGCTACAGTATCAACTGACGAGAAAAAAGCGATCGCTCTATCTTTAGGAGCAGATGTCACTATTAATTATCGCCAGACTCCTATTGAAGAGTTTGTAGCAGAACATACAGATGGCAATGGTTTTGATGTAGTTTTTGACACGGTAGGCAATGATAATCTGCAAAATGCTTTTAAAGCAGCAAAGCTAAACGGCACAGTTGTCTCTACTGTTTCCTTATCCAAACAGGACTTAACTTTACTCCACGCCAAAGGACTAACTCTGCATTTAGTTTTTATGCTGATTCCCATGTTATTTAATATCGATCGCTCTTATCACGGCAAGATTCTGACTAAATTAGCTGATTTAGTTGATAAAGGACAGGTGCGTCCACTAATAGATTCTCAATCATTTACTTTTGCTGAGGTTGCTGCTGCTCATGCTCATGCTGAATCGGGAACAGCAGTAGGTAAAGTCGTTTTGACAAGGGAAACTCTGTAGTTTTACAGTGGAATACCTCTAAACTAATCGTTTGTAACTATTTAATCAAAAGGATAATTGAGATGAGTCAACTAACAGTAGTAGCTAAATTCAAAGCCAAATCTGGCTGGGAAACTTTATTACATCAACAACTATTACAGTTAATCACGCCTACTTTAAGAGCTTGGTGGCATTACCAGTGAAAATAATGTGAGGATTTTGATTATGGCGTTATCGAAATCGAAGAAAAAACAAATGTATACATTTGTTTTTTCTTCTTTTTTTTCCCTAACTAATTTACCAGTTACTAAGATCGAGAGGAAGTTCGCTAACAGACCATCGTTCTGCACCTACTTGCAATAAAGCAGCAGTTTCCTCCCCAGGACTTTCTAGATTCAAGGTCAAGCTAGCTCCTTCTGAAAAACTGAAGTCTATGCCGTCCTGAAAACCTTGTGATACTTTGAGATCAAAATCAATCTTTAATGGATCGTTTGTATTAACTAGATCGTTAGATTCAGTTTTTATACCTTCGGCAAATGTAGCAGGAGTATCGGAGATAATAGAACCAACATAACGGCGGTTTGATTCTGTTCCTGCTACTACCCGTAAACGCCATAAATCTCGATCGCTTTTCCACAAAAAGACTCCTGAATCTTCCGAGGGATCGTATTCTGGTTGACCATAAGGAGTAGCTAAAGGAAGCCAATAGGCATTTGGAGATTGTAGCATTTCATCTTGAAGATTAGGATTAACTCGATGTGGTTGGACAAGACTATCCTGCTCATATGCAAAACCAATCTTAGCTGACTCCCCCGTCGTAACATCAACACCTTCCACTCCAGTGCTGACTCCTCCTTCAATTGCTATCTTGTTGCTGAAGTTAGTAAGTTGCTCGCTTGATTCAAGACCAACTGGAGAAAAATCAGCTTCTTCAGATGAGAGTACAGATAAATTAGTTTGAGGAAAATTGCCATCACCATTCCAGCGAAATTCTAAGTTTTCTGAGCTACTTCCTTGACCCACAAATAGTCCTAAGTCTTCCCCTGGGGTAAAATTGGGTCGAAGAGGAAAATCTTCTGAATCTAAAATCCAGCCATCAGGAGAAAGAGGATTTCCTTCGCTCCCCACGTGCAGTTGACGAGGATTGGCAACCCCATCTTGAGTGATAGAAATAAGAGCTTGCGATCCTGGTGCGAGGTCAAATTCCACACCATCTTGTTCACTAGATATTTGAGAATTTAAAGAGAAACCAAATTCGGTTTCTTTTAACTCATCACCTGCTTCAAGAGAAAATGGGGTTACATCTTGTACCCCATCAGTTGCAATCAGATTCACTGAGAACTCACTTAATTCTTCAGAGCCGACGGTGCGAAGTTTATAAGGACCATCAAAAGTATCTTTCCACAAAAATACTCCTGATTCGGAATCATCTTGACGAGCAGACTTTCCTGGTGCAAATGAGTCAGAAGGTTCTATGATGTGGAGCAACTGATTAGCAGAAACATCATTGATTCTCTGTTCTTGACCATTTGTCCACTTGATTAGTATCTCATCTACTTGGGTATTGTCTGCGAGTCCAAAATGTAGACGCTGATGATTTTGTGCTGTTTTATGTATCCCCCCAGATTGTTCGCGTAGTTGAGTAACACCTCCTGCTGTGACAAAAACTTGTGCGCCAATTCCATCTCGATTTGAGACAACACCTTCTAGGTCGATTTCCAGCCAATTATTGCTGTTACCTTGATTGCGAAAAAGTTGGTAAGGAGCATTTTGGGTAAAAGTTGGAGGTTCGTTACCATTGGTCACAAACAGATCGAGAAAACCATCGAGATCGTAGTCAGCAGTCACAACTGAATCGCCGACTCCCAAGTTAGTGCCTTCAGCACCTCCAGCATCGGGAACGGCAATAAAAGTTCCATCACCCTGATTTTCATAAAGAATATTCGGTCGGTTTCCAGCATTACCAGTAGCAACAATATAAAGATCGAGATCCATATCGTTGTCTAAGTCTCCGCTAACAACACTATTTCCTATAGTTGGAATGCTATTAATTCCTGATTCTTGGCTTTGATCGACAAGTCCTTCATCTGTATTGAGCAACAGTTGGTCTTCAGGAGGTCGAGTATCGGGGTTGAAGCCGATAGCTGTTAAATCAGAGATCGCTTCGCTACTATTAATCAGAGCACTTAGATCGAAGTTTTCTTGGTCTGGACTCGATACCAATACTTGCCATTGCTGTTGATTAGAATCATAACCAATATAAATTCCTCGATCTACTCCAGGTGTATGGGGTAAAATACCTTCTACATCAGGATTGTCAGATGACAAGGTAAAGTTTAAGTCATTTGGGTTAAAACCACTTGCTCCAACATAAATGTTATTGACAGAGACATTATCATCGATTTCAAATGTCAGGTTTCCAAGGCTATCAAATTGAACACCCTTTTGGTCTCCTTGAGAGACAATTTTTGCTTTAACAGTATCAGAGTCATCTTGTACTAAATCTGATGGATTTTGTAGCTTGTTTCGGGTTAAATATAAATCCGATCTTAGGTCTCCATTGAAGTCTCCACTCACTATATCTGGAGACCAGGCAATACCACCACTAGATGTAAGACTAGCAGTTATATCTTCAAAGGGTATAGAGGTCATATCGTAAATAGTTCGCGGACTATCACCTCTTAAAAATAAATCTAGGTTTCCATCCCCAGAAAGATCGGATAAAATTCCAAAAGCACTACTGGATATATCGAATTCCGTAGTCTCTCGAACATCTTCAAATCCATTATTAGTCTGGCGAAAAATTGTTGGGGGAGCCTGACCGTCAGGTCGTGAGATATTCCCCTGAAAAAGATCGAGCCAACCATCTTTGTCAAAGTCGAGCCAAAGAGGGGTTCTTCCTCGCGACAGAGGATAATCAATTCCCAGTTCACTTGCTCTGTCTTCTAGTTTTCCTCCCTCATTAACATACATTTGATTAGGACCAGTCCCGACACCACTACCGCCTCCTACTAGCTGGATTAAATCTTGGTCGCCATCGTTGTCAAAATCAGCCCAGGCTACTCCATGAGCATCTCTTCTAAGTTCCCTGAGTTCTTCTGAAAATACCTGAGAAGATATATCAGCAAAAGTTCCGTCACCTTGATTGAGATAAAGAACTTCAGGCTCTGCATGATTATTTACATACAGATCGGGGTAATTGTCACCATTAAAATCACCCCAAGAACCACCGTAGCTTTCACCTCTGTAATCAATACCCGATATACTTGTAACCTCTTCAAAAGAAATATTATCAGCCATTTAGAGAGTTCCTTTTTTAATAACGTTTTTATGTTTCAATACTCTGGACAATTGTTTGCTGATAAGGCAACATAAAAGTTTAAGCTACCTCTATTAGCTCTGTCTATGTGGTAAGGTTAGGGCTTTCAAGCTCCAGATTGAAAATTGTCCGAACCATTGTTATTTTAAATACCGAAAATAAATATTTTGATATTGTCTTCTGAAGTTAGAAAAACCAACTGAGCAATAAAAGAAAACTTTTTTGACAAGCAGTCTGGAGGATAGAATATTCAACGCTCGATGCTCCATGATATTTGTGCTTTGTCGAGGACAAGACATCTAGGGAAATCCCAGGTGCTTGAGATGTCCGTTCGCTTGTAGTTTATTTTAGCTGTGGCGACTCTCTACGTCGGCGCGACAAGAAGTTAGTTCTTTAGAGCACAAAGTATCGATACTGGATTAAATGGTACTAAACAGCAATAAGTGAAAATATTCAATAAAATTCAATACTTTAATTCAATTCTTGGTCAAAAAAAGCCAGAAAGTTTGGCTCTTCAGTCTCCTGATTACCTACAAAAACTGTGCTTTTGCCAGTCAATCCAATTATTTAAAGTAGTCAAAAACACTGAAGTTTTTTTAGTCTGCAATCATTTTATAAATTTAATTCAATTACCAGTGATTTCTATCACTGCCACTTTACAATATCTTTACTATACTGGTTGAAAACTTTACAAAAAAGAAATATTTAACCAATTATGGCAATCATCACAGTTACGAATAATGATAACGAAGGTAATGGTTCTCTGAGGAGTGCTATTGCAACAGCACAATCGGGCGACACAATTAAATTTAGTTCCAGTTTGGCCAATCAAACCATCACCCTGGACAACTTTATTCGCATCCCAAAAAGTTTAACTATCGATGGTTCTGACGCTCCAGGTTTGACTATTAGCGGTGGCGAAAAAACTAATATTTTTCGGCTGCCTGAAGAAAACAAAAGCTTGACAGTACGAAACTTAACCTTGGCTGACAGCTATCATGAAACAGATGTTGGAGGAGCAATTTGGGCTACAGAAAACAGCACTATTAATATTGAAAATACTAACTTTCTCAATCATGTCTCCAAAGGAGCAGCTTTACACGGTCTAGAAGGTACGGTCATTACAGTCTCTAATAGTACTTTTGATAACAATGACGGCACTCTTTTTAGTGATAGACCATTTTCCGCAGGAGCAATCAGTCTATTTGCCTATGGAAGTCTGACAGTCAAAAATAGTATTTTTACTAATAATAAAGGCTATAGTGGTGCAGCCTTGAGGGTTACTGCGAGCGACCTAATTGTTGAAGATTCTCTTTTTATGGATAATGATTCTACTTTAGGGGCAGATCAGAACTTCTTAGAGGTTCCTGGTGGCGGTGGTGCAATTTATCTAGATGGTGCTAGCGTTCCCAACGATCCAAGATTTTACGAAGGAGAACTTGAAAGAGAAACTGAAGGTGGAGTTTTTAGCGTTCGCAATAGTCGCTTTGAAAATAATCGTGCTGCGGGAGAAGGAGGGGCGATTTTAGCTTATGGCTATAACCAAGACCAAGTCATCATAAAAGACAGTGAAATCATTAATAACGAAGTAATTGAGAATGTAAGGGGCATTGCTCAAGGTGGTGCTATTCGAGCATCAGGTTTTGTGGAAATAGATAACACCACAATCGCCAATAATAAATCTGCTAACCTTGGCGGTGGATTATATATTCTGGGAGAAGTTCCTGCCGAGATTTCTAACAGTACTTTTGCTAACAATCAAGCGGTTGATGGTGGGGCTATTTATAACGGTTTGTGGGGTTCTAAAATTGAGATTAATAACACCAGTTTTGATTCTAATTCCGCAACCAATGAAGCAGGTGTATTTTTCAACAAGAATAAAATATCTGTGACATTTCAAGATTCCCAGTTTGCCAATAATACTCCAGACAACATCAACGATGTCAGTTTTGATAGCAGCATTCCAGATATTGTTTACGGTACTAACTCCAGTGATACTATCGTTGGAAGAGATCAAAACAGCTATTTAGTCGGCTTTAATAGCAACGACACCATAGAAGGTAGAGGAGGTAATGACTATCTTGATGGTGGTAATAATGACGATACTCTGTTTGGTGGGGATGGCAACGATACTCTAATTGGAGGAAATGGTACTAACAGTCTTGTTGGTGGGGATGGCAATGATATTTTTCTTGGTGGTAATGGTCGAGACGTAATACAAGGTGGAGGCGGTCGAGATAGATTTATTATTGGAGACGAAAACAGTATCTTTTACAACAACTATCGTTGGTTCGATAATGCGATTATCACTGATTTTCAGCCCGAACAAGACATTATTCAACTGAAAGGACAAGCCTCTGACTACACAACAAGATCGTTTAGCAATCAAGAAATATCTGGTACGGGTATTTTTTATGATGATGGAATGGTGGCTTTAATTGAGGATATTTCCCCAAGTGACTTTAGTTTGAATGCCAATTATGTTGACTATGTTGGCAATAATAATTTGACTAATAACAGTCAAATAGAATTAACACAAAATTCCTCATTCTCTGGTCAACCTGACTATAATCCTGCTGAACATTACGGTCTGATTATTTGGAATACTGATGATACTTGGCATATAGAAGCTACGGGCGATCTAGATGGCTCTCGTTTTACAGGACGAATCATAGCAGATAATTCTCTTGAAGACCTCAGCCCATATCAAGTTGAAGGTAACGATCTCGTAGAGTTTGCGGATAATTCTAATCAAATTCTAGAGTTTGACCTTAATGTTTGGGATAAATGGACAGATGGTCTATCGTTTAAAGTTACAGATGAAACTTCTTTGTTCCTCGATTTAGATGATAGTAGTGATATTTCTATCAAAGCAGGATTGAATTTAGAGAATATTACGTGAACTACCTACACTGATGCTGACGCATACAGATGTAGGCTTCCTACCCAGAAACCAGCGTAGTAGTAGATTTCTTTCGTCCTCTATTGCTACGTCTTACAGTTTGACGACAGGCTTGATCCCCTGTTCCAGAGGTCAAACTCGCGCGTGCTTTAGGCGAGGAAACCTCGCCAAGTTCGCTCGTCAAAATTCGCAGTCCTTCATCGCGTATATTTTTGGCTGCATTAAGATCGCGATCTATATTTTTAGCTCCACAGTTAGCGCAATTCCAAAATCTTACTTCTAGTGGCAAGCTGCCCACTTGATTAAGACAAACATTGCAAGTTTTGGAGCTTGGGAAAAATCTATCTACTTCTTGATAAACCTTTCCTTCTTGTTCTGCTTTATACTTTAACATTGTGCAAAATTGTCCCCAGCCTACTTGTGATATTGCTTTGGACAACTTATGGTTTTTAACCATATTTGCTACTGCTAGATTTTCAACAACAATCACTTGGTTTTCGTTTACTATCCTGCGAGATAGCTTGTGTTGGAAATCTGAGCGACAATTAGCTATTTTATTGTGTATTCTTGCTACTTTTAATCTTGATTTATTTTTGTTATTACTTCCTTTTTGTTTCCTTGATAATTGCTGCTGCTTAATCTTTAGATTGCGCTCATGCTTTTTAATCCATCTCGGATTATCGAATTTACTTCCATCGCTAGTAATAACAAAATGAGACAAGCCAAGATCGATTCCTATCGCTTTTCCTTCAGTATTAACCTGCGGTTTATCTATTCCATTGTCAAAAAGAATAGCAGCGTAGTATTGATTTGATTTATTTTTAGATACAGTTACAGTCTTAATCTTGCCTTCTATCGAGCGATGAAAAACTGCTTTAATGTCGCCTATCATTGGCAACCTTAAGCAATCATCTATTCTCTTAACATTTTGAGGATAATGAATTGACTGCTTGCCATGCTTCGACTTAAAACAAGGGTATTTAGCCCTACGTTCAAAGAAATTATTGAATGCTGTTCCAAGATTCAAACAAACCTGCTGTAAGCACTGAGAATAAGTTAACTTCAACCATTCATACTCTTTTTTGAGCTTGGGTTAATGCCCCGACCAAATTATGGGAGCAAGCGTACCTAAAGGAGTTTGAGCTTCAGTTGAAATAGCCCTGCTTATAGCAATCGCGCTTATGGCTTATGGCTTACAGCTAATTGACTTTTTTGAAGTATAGCGATCGCATTTATTTTAACACTATTAGTCAGATAAACAATACCCGCATCGGCATTTTCTGTGGCTACATAATTCATCGAATTTAGACAAAAAATTTCAATGCCAAGATACAAGTAGTTCTCTTTGCTCCCAAAAAATTAACAAGCTAGTTAAAAAAACAAAACTGACTAACAATTTTTGAAAATTTTGTTCGCTCATTCTCATCAACATTTTTTGACCCAACCAATTACCAGGAAAAGCTGCTAATCCCATCAGTAAACCATAACCAAGATAGATGGGATTGAGTGCGCCATAGATAGCGTAGGTAATGATTTTCACAATATGAACTACTAATAAATGGGCTGATTTTGTGCCAATTAAATCTTCTTTTAGTAACCCATAATTGATATACAAAGGGTTGAGTAAAGGGCCAGCACTACCGATTGTACCAGAGAGAAAAGCAAAGACAAATCCTGAAGGCAAAAAATACCAAGGGTAGACTTTAAAAGCTGGTTTTAAAGATTGATTATTGGGACTATAGCTAAATGTAGAAATAATTAAAAATACTGCTAATAAAATTGGCAACCATTCTAACCGTATTCTAGTATAGGCGATCGCCCCTAAAACAGCCCCCACAACAGCACCAGGAAGATACCACCCCATAATTCGCCAATCTATATATTTCCAATAAAGCCACAGTCTTTGAGGATGACCACAAAGCATTACTGTGGTCAGCACGGGAGGAATAGCCACAGAACCTAAAAAAAAGCCAATTAGAGGAATCATAATAAAAGGAGTACCACCCCCAGCCACCGTACTAATCAACCAACTGATAAAGCTTCCTAGAGTCAACAAAAAAATGCTCAAGATATTCTGTACAAATAAAACTTTATTTAACTTAACCTTCTTTAAAGCATATCTTAAAGAAACCTTAATTTAACCAAAAATCAATTATTGAGGAATGAAGTAGAAAAATCGTTCATCCTTGATACTTTGACAAAGATAAAATCAATGAAAAGTAACAATTAACTCCTATGGCTGAATCAGCAAAGACTCCTTTACTCAAAACTCCTCTTTATGACCTAGCTTTGGCACAAAAAGCCCGTTTTGTCCCTTTTTCTGGATGGTCAATGCCAGTACAATTTGCAGGATTAAAACAAGAGCATCAAGCAGTGCGCTCTAATGTAGGAATGTTTGATATTTCTCACATGGGTAAGTTTGCGTTGCAAGGAAAAGATTTGATTACCCAGTTACAAAAATTAGTTCCCTCTGATTTAGCCCGTTTAAACAAGGGTCAGGCGCAGTATACAGTGTTACTCAATCCCCAAGGGGGAATTATTGATGATATTATTTTTTACCACCAAGGAGAAACTGCCACAGGAGAGATCGAAGGTTTTCTGATTGTTAATGCTGCGACCAAAGATAAAGACAAAGCATGGATTTTAAACCATTTAACAGATAGTGAAATCCAGTTTCAAGACTTATCTGGCGATCGCGTTTTAATGGCAGTACAGGGTAGTAAAGCAGTGGAAATATTACAACCTCTGGTGGCAGATAATATTAGCGATTTACCAGCTTTTGGTCATACCAAAACAACTATTGATGGTAAAGCTGCTTTTATTGCTCGTACGGGCTATACAGGGGAAGATGGCTTAGAAATTATGGTTGAGCCATCAGTCGGTCAAGAGTTGTGGCAATCCCTTTTAGCAGCAGGGGTAACTCCTTGTGGTTTGGGTGCGCGGGATACTTTACGTTTAGAAGCTGCAATGTGTCTTTATGGACAAGATATTGATGATACTACTAGCCCTTTAGAGGCTGGTTTAGGCTGGTTAGTTCATCTTCAGGACAAAGAAGACTTTATTGGCAAAGAGGTCTTAGAAAAACAAAAATCCGAAGGATTATCGCGACGGCTAGTGGGTTTAGAAATGCAAGGAAAACATATTGCCCGTCATGATTATCCAATCATGGTAGCAGGAGAACAAGTAGGAATTGTCACTAGCGGAACATTAGCCCCTACATTGGGAAAAGCGATCGCTCTTGGTTATGTGCCAAAATCCTTATCTAAGGTAGGACAAGAATTAGAAATTGCTATCCGAGGTAAAACCTATCCTGCAAAAGTAGTCAAAAAACCCTTTTATCGTCGAACTAGATAAAATCTTTGCTGCTCATTCCCGATTCTCTTTTAATGTAATACAAAAAAACTAATATTTATTATTAAATCTTAATAAATATCTAAGAGGATACCGCTCTCTGATAGACTTTTGACTTGAGTGGGCTTCGCCATACTAGGGAAAAATATGCACTAGGGAGGAAAATCTTCGTGGAAAACACCCTCGGATTAGAAATTATTGAGGTAGTAGAACAAGCTGCCATTGCATCCTCCAAATGGATGGGTAAAGGCGAAAAAGATATTGCTGATGAAGTGGCAGTAGAAGCTATGCGCGAGCGGATGAACAAAATTCATATGCGAGGTCGCATTGTCATCGGTGAAGGGGAAAGGGATGATGCTCCTATGCTTTACATCGGTGAAGAAGTAGGTATTTGTACTCGCGAGGATGCAGCAGATTACTGTAATCCGGAGGAATTAGTTCAAATTGATATTGCAGTCGATCCTTGTGAGGGAACTAACTTAGTTGCTTACGGTCAAAATGGTTCGATGGCAGTACTGGCAATCTCTGAAAAAGGTGGTTTGTTTGCTGCACCAGATTTCTACATGAAAAAACTGGCTGCACCCCCAGCAGCAAAGGGTCATGTAGATATTAATAAATCTGCTACCGAAAACTTAAAGATTCTTTCTGACTGCATGAGTCGTTCTATTGAAGAATTGGTCGTAGTAGTTATGGATCGTTCTCGTCATGAGGACTTGATCAAAGAAATTCGTGGCGCAGGTGCCAGAGTTAGATTAATCAGCGATGGTGATGTCTCAGCAGCTTTATCTTGTGCTTTCTCAGGGTCAAACATTCATGCTCTGATGGGAATTGGTGCAGCACCTGAAGGAGTAATCTCCGCAGCAGCAATGCGTTGTTTGGGTGGTCACTTCCAAGGACAGCTAATTTATGACCCCGCAGTAGTCAAAACTGGTTTAATCGGAGAAAGTAAAGAAGGAAACTTGGCTCGTCTCACAGAAATGGGCATCACAGACCCCGACAGAGTATATAACGCAGAAGAACTAGCTAGTGGTGAAACTGTTTTGTTTGCTGCTTGTGGTATTACTCCTGGTACTTTGATGGAAGGTGTTCGTTTCTTTAAAGGTGGTGCGAGAACCCAAAGTTTGGTTATTTCCTCTCAATCGATGACTGCTCGCTTTGTAGATACTGTGCATATGTTAGAAAATCCTAAGAGTATCCAACTAAAGTAGTAGCTATTGGCTAAAACCACAGGTTAGTTGCCTCGTCATAATTTATACTTTTATTAATAGATCGATATTTATTAGTAGGTTGTGGCGAGACAACCCGTAAAATTTACAAAATATGAATTATAAATTCTAAAAATTTTTTTGACGGGAGGAAATGCTTCTGGTCAAGAAGCAGCCTTGCTCCGTCTTTACGCTGAGGTTTCCTCAGCGCAGGCGGTGCGCTATTCCACTGCCGTTTTGATATTCGGTTTACACAAAAACCTTGAGAAGAACAGATGAATATTGTCGTTGTCGGTCTAAGTCATAAAACAGCTTCGGTAGACGTTCGTGAGAAACTGAGTATTCCAGAAGCGCAAATCGAAGAAGCAGTAGCCCACTTAAAGGGTTATCCTCACATAGAAGAAGTCGCTATTATCAGTACTTGTAATCGTTTAGAAATCTACAGCGTTGTCAAACAGACAGAACAAGGCGTTGTGGAGATTATGCAGTTTTTAGCTGAAAAAGCTCGTCTTTCTATCTATGAATTGCGTAAAAACTTATTTACCCTATTGCATCAAGATGCTTTACGCCATTTAATGCGAGTAGCTTCAGGATTAGAAAGCCTGGTTCTGGGTGAAGGACAAATTTTAGCTCAGGTAAAAACCACTCACAAACAAGGGCAAAAATACAAAGGTTTAGGCAGATTATTAGATCGCTTATTTAAGCAAGCAATTTCTACAGGAAAGCGAGTTCGTAGCGAAACTAGCATCGGTACAGGAGCAGTTTCCATAAGTTCTGCTGCGGTAGAATTGGCGCAAATCAAAGCCGAAAATCTAGCTGCTTCCCGCGTTGTGATTGTTGGTGCGGGTAAGATGGCTTGTCTGCTAGTGAAGCACCTGCTATCTAAAGGTGCAACTCAAATTGCAGTGGTGAATCGTTCTCATCGCAGATCCCAAGAGCTAGCTAATAAGTTTTCTCAAGCAGATTTGCAGCTTTATCCTTTATCCGAAATGATGAACGCGATCGCTGAATCTGATATAGTGTTTACTAGCACTGGCGCAACAGAGCCAATTTTAACTCAGGCAAAACTAGAGGCGAATTTACCTGTGGATCGATCTTTAATGTTAATTGATATCTCTGTACCCCGCAATGTAGCAGCAGATGTGAGCAACATCGAGCAAATCCAATCTTACAATGTAGACGATCTCAAAGCAGTAGTTGCTGCTAACCAAGAAACCCGTCGTAAAATAGCGCAAGAAGCAGAAGGTATCATCGAAGAAGAAGTAGCTAACTATATTTTATGGCTGCGATCTCTAGAAACTGTGCCTACTATTAGTTGTTTACGCAGCAAAGTAGAAGATATCCGCGCTCAAGAATTAGAAAAAGCCTTATCTCGTCTCGGTTCAGAATTCGCCGAAAAACACCAAGAAGTTATTGAAGCTCTTACTAGAGGAATTGTTAATAAAATTCTTCATGAACCGATGGTACAGCTTAAAGCGCAACAAGATATTGAGGCTCGTCGTCGTTGTTTACAATCTTTACAAATGTTGTTTGATTTAGAGATTGAAGAACAAACTGCTTAAATCAGCAATGTGTGAACATCGTATTCGGATATTAAGTCATTTAAGGAAAGAGGATTGAGGGGAAAGAATTTTTTCCTTTGTCCTCTCTTGGTTCGTTTATCTTGGTGAGATCGCTTATCTCAAATAACTATCTAATATTTATTTAACGCAAAACTCTACAATTTTTGCTTCAATTTCGGCTCATCTGATATAGCATTACGCAAAGACGTTAGGACATTGTTTGAAAGCAATATCGACGCATTCTCTAATAGTCTCAAAATCATTAATTCTTTGTTTCATCCAAGTCTTTTAGTGTTCGCCTTTCTTGTCTGCCACTTCGGTGTTGCTGAATAGAGGGTTTTGTCTGAATGACGAGCGACCCCGCGCCGACGAAAGGCGTTTATACCCGTCGCATTGGGTGCAAGGGAACGCGCTCGTCGTGACAATGGGGGCATTCCATACTATATTATAAAAATAATCTACCTTTTTATTAAAACAAATTTTTTATTACTTCAACAATATATTCAGTAACGCCATTTTTTTGATATAATTTTTTTTTATAATTACATTTATTCAATTATTTATGATAGATAACAATATAGTTAAACTCGCAAAACAGGGCGATCTAAATGCGATATCTGTCCTCATCCAAGATAATTTAGAGCAAGAAAAGATAGCTAAATCTGAGCTTAAAGATAGTTACTTAAAACTAATTTTAGAAGCCGAACAAGTACCAAATCAGCAAAAGTTAGTCCCTTTAATTCAGAAAACTGTAACTAGCTTAGAAACTGATTTAATTACAAAAATAATGCTTTATGGACAAAAAACAGGAGAAAGTTTTCCTGAATGGAATCAAGAGTTAGAAATAAAGACAAGACAACCACAAGAAAAACTAAGTAATTTTAATCGAGGTACTTCTACACCAGAAATCAATAAAAACGAATTTATAGAAGCTTTGCAAACATTTGAATTTACTTCAGTCGTTCCCTATCAACAAGTTTTAAATCCTGATTTATATCGTAGTAATATAGTTAGACTCCTGTTGTTTTTGGGCTTATTTCCCCTGGCTATTAGTTCTTTTTATTCTAATACTTCTAGTCTAAAAGATATAGCTTGGATACTAGGCATCTATTATGCATTTGTCTGGGGGATTGTTTTATATAAATTAATCAAACCAACTCAGTTTTCTCGGAAACTAACCTTACAATGTGTATTCTTTACGGCATTTGTTGGAATTCCTTTATTAATTTTTGTTCAACAAATACCCCCTTTCAGCTTTCTTTATGCTGCGATTAATTCATCTAATGTAATATCTAAACTTATTGGTTATGTATTAGGAGTTGGTGTCTTAGAAGAGCTATGTAAAGGTTTCCCAATTTACTTATTTTTACTCAATCCAGGTAAGTTGAAAGAGCCATTAACTTCAGCCTTTTATGGTGCAATGTCAGGGCTAGGATTTGCGATCGCAGAAGGAGTTCATTACTCTCTGATTTATGCTAAAAATGTTTCTGTAGGAAATCTTGGTATTACGGATCATATATTACTGACTACAATTCGTTTTATTTCCTTACCATTAATTCATGCTATCTGGGCAGGAATTGTCGGTTATTTTATAGGATTAGCAGCTATTAATCCTTCTAGAAAAAAGCCTATTATCTTTATTGGAGTAGCTATCTCAGCAGTTTTACATGGGGTATATAATACATTTTCTAATAATGCTATTGGCTTAATAGTTATGGCTTTTTCTATCCTATTATTTGTTACTTATCTCCGAAATAGTAAAGAAATGATTAGAGAAATGCAACAGTTTGAAGAAAAATTTCCCAAAAATAGTCCTTGAAGTTGAAACCCACATTAGAACTATTGCCAAATTTTTTATGATAGGAAGTTGATTAAGATCGCATTCCTGGGGCTAGGAAATCAATTAATTTTGATACCGTATTTTGAATGCCTTCTGGAGAATTATCTTGAATCAATGCGTCTGGTTTTCTGGCTTCAGTCAACACACGTAATAAGACAGCAATTACTAAATCTAGTTTCCAAGTAAGTTCTGTACGGGATAGATCGGGTAAAGAACGTCCTAGTGCATCTAAATAGGCTTCTTGAATGTCTTGAAACTCTTGCTCGGCAATTCCTCGAATTGAATCGGGTTCTGTACGGGAGCGTCCCATAAATCTAGCGCAATTAATACTGCGATCGCCACTACTAAGGATTATTTGTAGAGGAGGGGTCAAAAATGCTTCTAGTATAGCTTCAACACTAGGATTCTCATACTTTGCTTGGCACTGTGCCAGTCTTTTTAATGTTTCCTTGACTATTGGTTGAGCAGTTCGCACTACAACTGCACGAAATAGTTCTTCCTTTGAACCAAAATGATAATGCACCGCAGATAAGTTTACATCGGCTTCACGAATTACGCTTCTTAATGACGTACCTGCAAAACCATTTTCAGCAAATAGCTTTTCAGCAACATTTAAAATCTGTTCTTTTGTGTCAGTGGAAATGGTCGATGTCATAAAATAAATATAATTTGATACATTCAAACGAACGTAAGAACTATACTTATGATAATAGATGAAATTTCAAAAAATGTATATGTCTCTGAGATGTAATATTTATAGGGGCTAAGTGAGCAATAAATGTTCAAAAGAGACTTGACAACTTTTCAAACGTTTGTTTTACTTACAGCAAGTAATAAAGCTCAAAAGTAGTTTTGGTACTCTAAAATTATCAAAATTACCATACAAATAGGCTATCTATAGATAGAACTAAATTTAAAATCTGATTTATATTGATACTTGTGAAACGTTCGTTTGATTTAATTTTTTCTCTAAATATTATGAGTACCAGCCAGATACCCCATCAAAATTCTAATCACAAAGCTTCCTCAGAATTTTCAGAACGTCCCCGTAAGAAACTTGGTAAATACTTTTATCTGCTTGTAGGAATTGGTGGAGCAGGACTAGTATTACTATTTGCTCGCCCGATATTAACCTCATCTTCAAATAGTCCTACCGCCGAAACCACAGCTAGAATCTTACCCGTGGACACGATCGCCGTTGAACCAGTTGATTCTTATCAGGTATCACGCATCTATACAGGGGAAATTGCTGCTTTAAGAACTAGCAATTTAGGCTTTTCTCGCAGTGGGGAAATAGAGCAGGTTTTGGTTGAAGAAGGCGATCGCGTCACCGCAGGACAACCATTAGCAAAATTAGATATTCGCAACCTAGAAACCCAACGTCAACAACTTATAGCCGAAAAAGCCCGCGCCCAAGCTCAGTTAGCAGAATTACAAAGAGGTGCGCGTCAAGAGGATATCGATGCAGCGATCGCAGGAGTCAGAGATCTAGAACAGCAGCTTAAACTGCAAGAACAACAGCGACAAAGAAGAGAGTTTCTATATGAGCAAGGAGCAATCTCAAAAGAAGAACTAGACGAATTTTCCTTTGGCGAGGGCGCATTACAGGCAAGATTAAATCAGGCTAAAAGCAACCTGGCGGAACTAGAAAACGGTACACGGTGGGAACAGGTAGCAGCACAACAAGCAACAGTACAGCAGCTAGAAGCCAGTATTGCCGATCTAGATGTCACCATTGATAAAAGTACTCTCAAAGCACCCTTTGATGGCATCGTAGCGACGCGAGAACTAGATGAAGGAACGGTGGCGAATGCAGGTCAATCAGTGATTCGTTTGATAGAAAATGCTGCCCCTGAAGCGCGGGTAGGAATGCCCAATCAAGTAATAAATGAACTAGAAATAGGTAGTACTCAAACCCTAAAACTTGGTTCACAGACATACAAGGCTACAGTGGCATCTATCTTACCTGAAGTAAATGCCAATACCAGAACCCAGGTAGTAGTTTTTAACTTAGATCGTTCGGCAATTCCTCAAATAAATCCTGGTCAAACAGTGAGGCTAGAACTAACCGAAGAGATCAATACAGAAGGCTATTGGCTACCCACAGATGCTTTAAACCAAGGAATTAGAGGACTCTGGACTTGCTATGTCTTATCCGAATCAGAAGACACAGAGAATTATCAAGTCAAACAACATTCAGTAGAAATCATCCATCAACAAGGCGATCGCGTTTTAGTCAGAGGAACTTTACAGCCAGGGGATAAAATTGTCGCCAACGGTACACATCGCCTCGTACCAGGACAGCAAGTAAAGCCCTTGGAAGTAATGAGTAATAAGTAATAAGTAATAAGTAACTTTATCCTTCATCCCTTTAAAACATCATGGTTAAGCCGTTTTATCGCAACATACGTTTATTAATCCTGACATTTATCCTGATAATTGCTTGGGGAATCTCGTCTTATGAATCTTTACCTCGACAAGAAGATCCTGAATTAGTTTCGCGGATTGCTGTAGTTAAAACAGCTTTCCCTGGTGCTAGTGCAGAGCGAGTTGAAGCACTGGTTACGGAAGTTTTAGAAGCAGAAATCGCTGAGATTGAAGAAATTGATACTTTAGAATCTGATTCACGGGTGGGATTTTCTACCGTAACTGTCGAGTTACTAGATTCAGTAAAAAATGCTCAACCTATTTGGTCTAAAGTACGAGACGAGATGGATGATGCTTCTGCTTCATTTCCCCCTGGTGCGGGAGTTCCCGAATTAGATGAAGCCAAAGTTAAAGCTTATACAGCGATCGCTTCCTTGACTTGGAATCAACCAAGTAAACCTAACTATGCTGTTTTACGACGCTACGCAGAAGAGTTAGAAGTAGCCATGCGTGGTGTTGAAGGAACAGAAGAAGTGGAAATCTTTGGCGATCCTAATGAAGAAATTACGGTAGAAATTAATGCTCCCGATTTAGTAGCAGTGGGACTTTCACCACAAGAATTAGCCGAACAGGTTAATCTAAGTGATGCCAAGGTAACGGCTGGTCAATTACGCAGCGATCGCAATAACCTAGCGATTGAAGTAGATAGCGAATTAGAAACTTTAGAACAAATTAGGCAAATACCGATTCAAACTAATGCAGGACAGTTTACCCGTTTGAGTGATATTGCTCAAGTCAATCGTGGCATTCAGCAGCCCCCGACAGATTTAGCCTTAGTTAGTGGTAAACCTGCTGTGGTGGTAGGGGTATTGATGAAATCGGGATTGAGAATTGACCAATGGGCTAAAGAGGTCAAAGAAGAATTAGCTTGGTTTGAAAGTAGTTTACCCCAAGGAGTTAGTTTAGACCTCATCTTCGATCAAAGTGAATATGTAGAAGTTCGCATCGGCTCTTTGCTTTCAAATCTAGTGATTGGTGCGCTGCTGGTGGTGGTTGTCAGTTTGGTTTCTATGGGTTGGCGTTCAGCTTTGGTAGTTGGTATCGCTCTACCTCTAAGTACCTTTATGGTTTTTGGCTGGATGAGTGTCTTGGGAGTTGCAGTACATCAGATGTCCGTGACGGGGTTAATTATTGCACTGGGGTTACTGATTGACAATGCAATTGTAGTTGTCGATGAGATTCAGAGGGAAATGGAAGCGGGAGAAAAACCTCTTGAAGCTGTAGTTAAAACTGTTAACTATTTAAAAGTGCCTCTGTTTGCTTCTACTTTAACCACTATTCTGACTTTTCTGCCTATTGTTTTACTTCCAGGTGCTGCTGGTGAATTTGTCGGCTCGATCGCTTTGAGTGTCATTATGTCGTTAATTTCTTCTTTAGCACTTTCCTTAACCGTAATCGCTTCTTTAGCAGCGCGGATGTTAGCTGACACTCGTGAAAAAGCCGAACAATTTGAACATCAACAGACTTCACCAAAGGGAATTTTGTCAAAGATTCAAAGCTTCTTACTCAAACCTGGAGCTTGGTGGAATCAAGGTTTTACTTCCCCCAAACTAGCCCGTCCCTATCGTAAATCTCTCAGAGTTACCGCATCTAAGCCATTATTGGCGATCGCCTTAACTTTTTGCCTTCCTCTAATCGGCTTTATTGGTGCAACAACTTTAGACAGTCAATTTTTTCCTTCAGTAGCTCGCGATCAATTTCAAATTGAAGTTGAGTTTGCACCCCAAACCGCCATCGCTCAAACTCAAGCCCAAATGCTCGAAGCCCGTAATATGATCCTAAATCATGCCAATGTCAAAGAAGTTCATTGGTTTCTCGGAGAGAGTGCGCCAAAATTCTACTACAACTTTACAGGAAACAGAGAAAATCAGTCTCATTATGCTCAGGCAATGGTGCAGTTAAATAGCGATCGAGAAATAGAAGCTACAGTACAAGAGTTACAAGCTGAACTAGACGAGCTATTGCCCTCTGCTCGAATTTTAGTTAGACAACTGGAGCAAGGTCCTCCTTTCGATGCTCCTATAGAAATGCGGATTTATGGTGCAGATATCAATGAATTAAGACGCTTGGGTATGTCAGTCAGAGCTATTTTAGCTAGCGTACCCGATGTGGTTCACGTTAGAGACGATTTAACCGAAGCTCTTCCCAAATTAGGACTGGCTGTAGATGAAGAACAAGCAAGACAAGCTGGTTTAACTAATACTGCGATCGCTCAACAGTTAGAAGCTTATTTAGAAGGTGCAATTGGTGGTTCAATCCTTGAGGGTACAGAAAACCTACCAGTAAGAGTTAGAGTAAGTAATACTAAACGTGCGGATTTAAGTCAGATTGCCTCTTTAAATTTAAGCTCCAATGGCGGTGAAAATGGCGATTTTCGTTCTACATCAGCATTGGGAGAGTTTAATCTTATACCAGAATTAGCAAATATAGCCCGTCGCAACGAACAGCGAGTTAATACAGTACAGGGATATATAACCGCAGGAGTATTACCTTCCGTTGTATTAGCTAAATTCCAAGAAAAGTTAGAAGCAAGTAACTTTCAATTACCCCCAGGCTATCGTTATGAGTTTGGTGGAGAACAAGAAGAAAGTAGTACAGCCACAGGCAACTTGGCACTTTATGTACCTTTATTACTTGTAGTTATGATGACCGCTTTAGTACTATGCCTTGGTTCTTTCCGTCAGACTGGTATTGTGGCAGTAGTGGCAGTTGGTTGTATTGGTATGGCACTATTTTCTCTAAAGGTGTCTGGTTCACCTTTGGGCTTTATGGCAATTGTCGGCACAATGGGTTTAGTGGGTATTGCCATTAATAATACGATAATTGTACTCTCGGCACTAAATGAGGATCTGCAAGCCAGAGAAGGCGATCGCAGAGCCGTAGAAGATGTGGTAGTTAAAGCTACTCGTCACGTTATGACTACTACTATTACTACCATAGCGGGATTTGTTCCCTTATTAATAAGTGGCGATCCTTTCTGGCTGCCTTTAGCAATTGCGATCGCTGGTGGCATTAGTGGTTCTACTTTACTGGCATTGTATTTCGTTCCTGCTATTTATTTGATTATCAAGCGTCGCGATAAGAAAAAGTCAGGAAAAGGACAAGAATTAAAGAAAGAAAAGCAGACTTATCAAGAGTTAAATACCCATATTTCTCTTGATCGTTAAATAAATTAGTGTTTTTTTCTTGATAAGCATTATGTAAAAATATCATTTATGTTGGTCGTGATTTTTGCTAGCTATTATTCATTTGGCAAGGTGCGATCGTGCCTTATTAGTTGCTGCAATTTACTCAATCTAACTGTATAAAACAAAAATGCAATGGAGAAACTTTTAGACCTTGTTGTTAACTCAATACCAGAAAATGCCACTCCAGAAACAATTTTTTTGTTTTTATTATCTGCTCTTTCTATTTATGCCTTGTTTCGAGCTAATGTTATCTATGACTTTGTAGAAAGATTCAATAAACGTGAGCTATCAAGATTAAGAGAATTACTTGCTGACGAAAACATTTCGGAAAAAGCAAAAATAACTTTACGAGACAAGATTGATTTAATAGCTTATAAAAAAGTAACTGGAATCGAAGCAAATATATACTGGCAAAAAAAAATTATACACTACTACAATCTTGCAGAAGGTAGACTTAGATATTCTGATTTTAAAAGAGCTTTTACATTTTTAAAAATCAATATAAATGGTGAATTAGAAATAAGAAAACCCAATAAAACTGAAATATTCTTGCAATTAATTTGGATATTGGCATCTATTTCTGTTTTTACAGTTCTTTCTTTACTATTGTTTGCTTTCGTATATGCAACAATGTCTATTCGCGCTCGAATTGCTCTTTTCATGTTAATAATATATTTTGGATTGATGTTATTTTTATTTCTTTGGCTAACATCATTAATACCTACTGCAAGAAAAATTAAAAATGAACTTGAAAATAATCGTCTTATTCTTCAAAGTAATCACAGAAATATAGAACTCAAACAAACTAATTTACATAGTAAACAGTTAAGACCGAATGAAATTTCTATAACTAACAAAGATATTGACAGAATAGTTGAATCTTATCGACAACAAAATAAACAACGCCCTATTGGTCTTGCTAAAGGCGAATTTATTGTTCCTGATAATTTTAACGATCCTTTACCAGATGAAATTTTAGATTTATTTGAACCTAAATGAGAATACTTTTAGATACCCATATTTTTCTCTGGCTTATTGATGACAGTAAACGATTATCGGATAAATTTCGTCAAGACATTCACAATCTCGATAATGAAATATTCTTAAGCGTTGTTTCTATTTGGGAATGTGTAATCAAATATCAAATAGGTAAGCTAAATTTTCCTAGTTCTCCAGAAAATTATTTACCACTGGAAAGAAGAAAACACTTAATTAAAACATTAATTATTGAAGAAAATACTATTACTCAACTAATTACTCTTCCTCTACTGCATCGCGATCCGTTTGATCGCCTCATAATTTCTCAAGCTTTACAACATGAATTAATAATAATGACTGAAGATCAAGCCATACTGGCTTATCCAGAAATTAAATTTTTATAGATTTAACTTAAGAACAATTAAGCAGAGAATAATTATTGAGATTATTTTAAGAGCAATTGCGATCGCTTTTCTCTTAATTATTTTCCGACAATCTCAAGTTGCTAAACTAATCGGTTTAGTTTTATTATAATAGTAACTAAACTAATCGGTTTAGTTTAAACAGCTAAATAACAGCAAATTTAATCATATTGATGAGTTGCTGGTTAAAGAAGGAGATGAAATTCAAAAAGGGGAGGGGCTTGTACGCCTCGTAAGACACATAAAACCTGGTAATAACTTTGTATGACTTATTCCCTACAAATACTTATCTTACTCAAGTCACCGTTACTCAAAATTTATTGAGGAATCTTAGTTAAAATGGAAAATAATCAAAATATAACCCCAGTAATTGATATTCACAACCTGGATCATTCTTTTGGTCAAGGAGAACTCCGCAAACAGGTTCTATTTGACATTAATTTAGAAATAAATCGCGGGGAAATTGTCTTGATGACAGGTCCTTCTGGTTCTGGTAAAACTACTTTGTTGACTCTAGTTAGTGGATTGCGATCGCCACAATCAGGAAGTTGCAAAATACTGGGAAAGGAACTTTGCGGAGCGAGTTCGGCAAAGTTGGTACAAGCTAGACGTAACAACGGCTATATCTTTCAGGCACACAATTTACACCATAGTTTAACTGCTAGCCAAAATGTGCAGATGGGTTTAGAAGTACATGGTAAGTACTCTCAAAGAGAAATGCGGGATCGTGCGATCGCTATTTTAGAAGAAGTTGGTTTGGCAGATCGCGTTGATTATTATCCTGATAGCCTTTCTGGAGGGCAAAAACAGAGAATTGCGATCGCCCGTGCTTTAGTAGCACATCCTGCGATCGTTTTGGCAGATGAACCCACAGCAGCATTAGACAGTAAATCAGGGCGAGATGTTGTAAACATAATGCAAAGGCTAGCCAAAGAACAAGGCAGCACAATCTTATTAGTTACTCATGACGATCGTATCTTAGATATTGCCGATCGCATTGTTCATATGGAAGATGGCAAGTTAGTCAATAACTCCGTTAAACAGAAAGTATTTTAAATCAATACTCTCTTACTTTTAAGGTCTAAATTTTGAATTTTTTTCAAATACAAGTACATTGCACTGTTTAAACCATGAACATAGATCCCTTAACCCTCGAATCGCAATTTGAAGTCACCAAACTCAAACTCTATCTCCAAGAAAACCCCAAAGATTCTCACCAATTAGCAATTAGTCACTACGAAGATTTTTTAACCTTAGCTCAAGAGTATCGGAAATTATATCAAAAATATGAGCTGCTTCATTCTGAATATTCTGAATTCATTGACTTGGTGAGGGGCGTACAAGCCCCGTAACTACTATTCCAGAACGAGATTTTACGCCTAAAAATTCCAGCAATTAGTTATAGTAATGCTTTATAAAACACCAAAAATGAGAGTATCAAAACTAATTTTAGACATTGCGAAGCTATCCCTAGGCATCGCTTTTACTAGCTGCGGAATAGTAGCTACCTTTAAACCACTACCAGTTACAGCAGCAGAGAAAATTACTTTTTCCTTATCTTTTCTAGGAGAATTTTCTTTGTCAGTAGAAGATATGGAAATTTTTGCCAAAAAAGGCGAAATAACCTCAGAATTTGCTTATTATGCCAACTTTCTGGACAAGAAAACCCTCCAGCAATTACGCCAAATCTTACAAACCAGTTTTGCTGTTGAGCCAATAACCGTTTATCGCTTAACTAATATGCCAATGGGGGAGGACTTTCTCAGGCGGTTAGGCAACATAATTTATACTCATCCCCAAAGAAATGGTCTTTATGCTATTCGCGCTGCTTTGATCCTGGCAGCAGGTGAACCAGAAGGCTTAACAGCGATCAATTTTCTGCGTCACTTTCCCACAGATGAAATGCAGTTAAACACCGATTTGATTTTTGCTATTGTCAAAGAAGCAGAAAGCTTTTTTCGGTATAAAGATACTAGTATAAAAGCGATCGCCGAGCAAGCTCAACAAGAAATAAACTCGCAAACAAGACCTGATTTTGCTAATTTGCCCGATTTACGTCAGCCAGGACAGTATCAAGTCAGCCAGGAAACCCTTACTTTTCCCATTGACGATCTGCGTCAAACTGCTGTTGGTTTTGCAGGTGCTTACGATTTAAATGTAGATATTTATGCGCCAAAAGGTTTAACATCGTCTGCGCCTTTAGCTATCATTGCTCATGGTTTAGGTTCACAACGTTCTGATTTTGCCTATTTAGCCGAACATTTAGCTTCTCATGGTTATATAGTTGCTATACCCGAACACGCTGGCAGTAGTAGTAATTATCAAGAAGCCTTTTTACGAGGGGAAGTAAACGTAGATGTCAGTCCCTTTGAATTCTATAGTCGTCCACGAGATATTACTCATCTTCTAGATCGATTAGAACAGCATCCAGACTATCAAAAACTAATAAACTGGTCGCAGATTGGAGTCTTAGGTCATTCTTTTGGAGGAACTACCGCCCTGATTACTTCTGGTGCGCCTGTTAATTTAGCTAGGGTTAAAGATGTTTGCGATAGCGATCTTTTTACTCTTAATGTCTCTTTATTCTTGCAATGTCGCGCTAATAATTTACCCCCTGGAGAATACGATCTTCAAGACGATCGGATTAAAGCCGTAGTTGCCCTCAATCCTGTTACTAGCTCGGTATTGGGAATTGAAAGTATGCAGCAAATCAATATTCCGACATTGATTGTCGGGGGAACGATGGATTTTGTTGCTCCGTTTATCCCAGAACAGGCGCATCCTTTTTTATGGTTAACTACTCCTGATAAATATCTGGCGACAATGGTTAATGGCAGTCATTTCTCTACTATTAATGAGGAAAATATTGCGGGAATTAATGACTTTTTAAAAGGTTTTCGTCCCGATTTGGGTAGAGATTATTTAAAAGCCTTAACTTTAGCCTTTTTTGAAGCTCACATAAAAGATAGCTCTGAATA
Organism: Hyella patelloides LEGE 07179; assembly: GCF_900659865.1. GTDB lineage: Bacteria > Cyanobacteriota > Cyanobacteriia > Cyanobacteriales > Xenococcaceae > Hyella > Hyella patelloides. The sequence goes on along the minus strand of NZ_LR213788.1, from coordinate 20,383 downwards.
TCAATCCTATTTAACTGCTGCTTATGCGGAAAACATCAGTAACCCAGAATTACCACTACATCTAATTCAATCCCTAACCCCAGAGCAATTAGAATTAGCCTATGGTGATACTCCCCCGACATCTCCCATTCCCGAACCTATAGTAGCTGTTGCATCCGAACAAAATCGCGATATTCTGGCAGAAATCAAACAAACGGGTACACTTAAAGTTGCCATGAGAACTGATGCTGCACCTTTTGGCTATACCGATCATAGCGACTTGACTGGTTTTTGTGCCGATTTAGCTGTTGCTTTTGGCGATCGCTTAACCCAAGAATTGAATACATCTACACCCATAAAAGTAGTTAAAATACCTTCTTCTGTGTTGAATAGATTTGAGTTGGTAGAAAAAGAGACAGTGCATCTCGAATGTGGCCCCAATTCCATAGTTAGCGATCGAGAAGAGGTGGTTTTCTCCGATCCTTTTTTTAGTAGTGGAACTCGTTTTTTAGTTAACCAAGATAACGCGATTAACCTCGATCTCGATAGTCAACTTGAGGGAACTAGACTAGGTGTTCTTGAAGCAACTACTACCAAACAGTTTTTACAGCAGAACTATCCCAATGCAGAGATCGTATCATTTGAAAGCGCAGATGGGAGAAGTAAAGCCATACAAGCCGTTCGAGATGGCTATCTAGATGCCTTTGTCAGCGATCGCGTTTTACTGACAGGAGAGATAGATCGTCAGGGTTTAGGCAGAGAAAACTATCAAGCTATTCCCGAACAACCTTTGACTTGTGACTATTACGGGCTAATTTTGCCTCAAGGAGATTCTCAATGGCGCAATACAATCAATACTTTTCTTCATGAACACGCTGCTGAACAAGTATTCGATCAATGGCTCGAAAACTATTATCCCCAGGCAATTTCTGATTTAGATTATTGCCAAAATCAACGCAAGCAATAGCGAAAAAAGTTAATTTTCGGTTTTCTAGTTCTTTTTGTCGTCAATTAATCTGCCGTTTCAAAGTCAAACACACGGGAATAGAAAGCAAATTCACTTTCAATTGCAGTTTTAATATTAGCTGCTTGACGAAAACCATGACCTTCATTGGGAAAGGTGACATATTCTACAGGTAAACCTTTTTGTTTTAAAGCTTCTACCATCATTTCTGCTTGGTTGGGAGGTACTACTTTGTCTTCTAGACCTTGGAAAAAAATAATCGGACAGGATAAGCGATCTATATGATACAATGGCGATCGCTCTTGATAGGTAGCTTTTGCTTCAGGATAAGCTCCCACTAAACCATCTAAATAACGAGCTTCAAACTTATGGGTATCTTTGGCTAAAATTTCGAGATCGCTAACTCCGTAGTAACTAGCACCAGCTTTAAAGGTATCGTAGAAAGTGAGAGCAGCTAAGGTAGTATAACCTCCTGCACTACCACCGGAAATAACTAATCTTTCTCCATCGGCTAATTGTTTTTCAACCAAGTATTGAACCGCATTAATACAATCTCGAACATCAACAATACCCCAATTATCTTTGAGTCTTTCGCGGTATTGACGACCATAACCGATGCTACCGCCATAATTGACATCCAAATAAGCAAAACCTCTGCTTGTCCAATATTGAATCCGTAAATTGAGATTAACCGCAGCAGCAGCAGTAGGACCTCCGTGACTTTTAACAAATACAGGGGGTAATTCTCCTGATGGTGCAGTGTAGTCTTTGTTTTGAGGGGGATAATACCAAGCGTGAGCGATTAAATTATCATCTGTGGGAAAAGAGATTGCTTGGGGTATGGAGAGATAACCAGGATCGATGTTTAATTCTCCCGATCGTTTAATAGTAGTTGCTTGTTGGGTTTCTAAATTAAATTTAGTTACCGCAGTGGGTTGATTGGGACTTCCTGCAATGAATAATGCGTCACCGTCAACACTAGCTTGCACAGAAGAGATATTAGTGTAGGGAGTATCAATAGCTTGAAACTGTTTGGTTTTGGTGTTGATGCTACCTAAATGCCAACTACCATCTTGAGAATAAGCGCAAACAATTAACTCGGCAGAGATAAAGCTATAGGTAGATAACCCAAATACCCAATGAGGATAAGTGAATTCCGCAGCCATCTCATGAAGACATTCTATTGTGCCATCGCTGTTACGCCGATAAATATTCCACCAGTCATTACGATCGCTATTAAAGTATAATAATCCGTCAGGACTCCATTTAGGTTCGCAAATCGATTCTTGAGTGTCACCTGCAACTAATTCTACTCGGTCAATAGAGCCATCTGATTGAATATCGTTCAAGTATAAATAACTGCTATCCCAAGGCATAGAGGGATGATTCCAACTGATATAAGCTAACTGTGTGCCATCAGGACTAATTCTCGGGGAGGTATAAAAATCACTTCCTGTAACCAGAGGGGTAATTTCTCCTGTCTCTAATGCGATCGCTATTATACTATTATTAGGTTCACTATCAGCAACTTCATGATCTTCGCAAACACAAATTAAACGATTTCTTGGGCTATCTACAACAAAGTCTGTATAGCGTTTTTTTGATTCGGCGGTAAGAGCTTGAGGGGTTTCTCGACCTATTTGTTGGTAAACTCTACCATCACTATAATTACTAAAATAAATTGCTTGTTCTGTAATCAGATATGCTCCTCCGCCATATTCGTGAACTCTAGTTCTCACGTTAAAAGGTTGGGGTGTAATATCTGCTACTGTACCGTCAGCAGCTTGTTTTACTAAGACGTTTCTCCCTTTTTCTTGTGGTCTACTTTCTAGCCAATAAATATCTTTTGCTAACGAATTAACTCCTCCTAAGCCAACAGTTTTGGCAATAATAGTTTCTGTTGTAATCGGAGATTTCCAAGAGCCAAAAGGTTTAATATTTATCATTTATTTATTATTTAACCATTGATCGGTAATTAGTTAAGATACTATAGCAATTTTCTAGCTTAGCTAATTTTTTGTGATTTTCTTGCTAATAAACTAGACTGTCAGAGAACTTTCAAGCATGACATAGCAGAAGGCTTAAGCCACCTAATACTCAATCCTATTCTTGTAGATTAGTTAATCATTTTACAAGGCGTGATGAGCAGAAGCTTTGGAAAGAAAAATCTAGGAGTTTCGTCTTGGAGCATGGACAACCAGTTAACTGTCATACTAAAAGATTATTCCATACTTTTTTATGGCTCAATTAGAATTGATGAAGCCGACCCAGGCAAAATAGTGGATTTATTCGCAGCTTTGTACGATTGAAATTAATTTCGAGGGCAATGGTTGGGTTGAGGGGAAGCATTCCCTTCTGCGTTCAAATTACCAACACCTGATTTCTGTAAAAATGCAATTGCAATCATTTAAAAAAACCAAGTTCGTACCACCCCAGCCCCAGATGTCTTTGCTCTGGGTTGCTCAGCGTCTATCAAGTTTATATGCAGCTTGGGTATGTCGATTACGCCTGGTAATTGAACCTGGGGACAGGGAGCGTTTACAAAAATTGAAACATAGTCGGGTAATATATCAAATTCGCCATTTTGCCATTGATTAACTAAAGCTAAAGTTGCTCGGCGATCAAATCTCGAACCAAATGCATTACTAAAATCTGCTAAAACTCCATCTTTAAATGCAAAATTGGTCAGTAAATTTTGGCTCGCTGCGATCGCTTCATTTAACCGACCTAAGTAAGTAGTTTCGTTGTCGATTTGCATAGTAGTCATTAGCTTCATCCTTGTTGAAATACGGTAAAAAAAGCTGAAATTTCCGAAAAACAATCAGAGGATGTATGGAAAGTATAAAAGAGAACTTCTAAGTACAGAAAAACTAGGAGTAATGATAACAAGAAAACCCGATCGAGTTTTTACAGTACTAATAAACTACTTATTATCCATTTTTTCACGATTCCTTCTCTGGTTCTTCCCGATGATTGCTTAATTTAAGATCAGTTTCTCAGTTAGGGGAATATTCCCGTCTGCTTCTCAATTGATTTCTATGTTGAATTTAATAATCAATTATTTCTGAGAATTCATTTGTCCACAAAATGTCCACAAAATTATGAATATGATAGCAAGAAGAAAATTACTCAAGTTTGGTGCGGTTAACTTTGAGTTACAGGAATCTAAAAGAAATAATGAGAGGATGTATGGGTATTCCCACAGCAAACAGAACTAAAAACACACTAGACTTATAATCAGCATCTGTAATTAATCCAAAGGGTAAAATTATTGGCAAATACTATAAACTCTAAGCTCTATGGAAGTTGAATGAGGTATGTATGAGGCAAAAATTTATTGAATTAGCAGAAGTTTATCAAACTACTTTACTCGATAATGTAATTCCCTTTTGGGAAAGATATTCTCTTGACTGGGAACAAGGGGGCTATTTTACTTGTTTGGATCGCGAAGGAAAAGTATATGATACCGATAAATTTATTTGGTTACAAAATCGACAGCTATGGACTTTTTCTTGGTTTTATAATCAACTTGAATCAAAAGAAGAATGGTTAGAAATTGCCAAAAATGGAGCGGACTTTTTAGCCAAACATGGCAGAGATGAAGAAGGAAATTGGTATTTTGCTTTAAACAGAAAAGGAGAGCCATTAATACAGCCTTACAATATTTTTTCTGATTGTTTTGCAGCAATGGCATTTAGTCAATATGCTAAAGCATCTGGTGATTCCCAAGCTCAAGAAATAGCCTTACAAGCTTACAATAATGTACTACGTCGTCAAGATAATCCCAAGGGAAAATATAGTAAAGTTTATCCTGGGACGAGAGTGATGAAAACTTTAGCTGTACCGATGATTTTGGCTAACTTATCTTTAGAAATGGATTGGCTACTAAAAAGCGTCCCGCGAAGCGGATCTCTGCGAGATCGCTTACAGAACATCCTAGATCGTACTGTTCGAGAAATTATGACAGATTTTTTAGACCCAGAGCAAGGCTTACTCTATGAAAATGTTACTTTGAATGGCTCACATATCGACTGTTTTGATGGTAGATTAATTAATCCTGGTCATGGTATAGAAGCAATGTGGTTTGTGATGGATATTGCTCGTCGTCGGGGAGATCGAGTATTAATAGAGCGAGCAGTAGAAGTAGTTTTAAGTATTCTTAATTTTGGTTGGGATGAACAGTACGGCGGAATCTATTATTTCTTAGATGCTAAAGGTTATCCAACCCAACAATTAGAATGGAATCAAAAATTATGGTGGGTACATTTAGAAACTTTAGTAGCCTTATCGATGGGTTATTTACTAACTCAAAAAGAGGAATGTTGGCAATGGTATCAAAGGGTACACGAGTATACTTGGAATCACTTTGTAGACACTCAACATGGTGAAATATTTGGCTATCTTAATCGTCGTGGAGAAGTACTTTTGAATCTCAAAGGAGGTAAATGGAAAGGCTGTTTTCATGTACCTCGCGCTTTGTATCTTTGTTGGCAACAATTTAGTGAATTGTCACTAAATTGTAAATCATCCAGCTAGCTAATAATCAATAATTGGTCTTTAATCATTAATATGCGATCGCAACTTCATAGATACTTAGTGTAATATTCTTACTAAATAGTAAAACTTTGCTAAATCTTTATTGTTTACTTGATAATCTTTGGGATAATCGAAACATAAATAATTTAGATTAGAATAAAACTGTAGTTGATTTTACATAATACTTGTAATAGTTACGCATTTTTATCTAATCTTTTGTTTGTATGGGTTATATTCTTTGAGGATTTTCAACCTTATTAACAATATCTTGATCTTAAAATTTAACCTACGTTCATGGCGATTGTTCTTACCCTTAGTGTTTTAAGTCTTGCCTTAATTGCTTTCGTTTTTGAATGGCTACCTGTAGATTTTACCGCTTTAGTTGTGGCGATCGTGTTAATGTTACTAGGATTAGTAACTCCAGAGCAAGGAATTGCGGGTTTTGGTAACACAGCCACTATTACAGTAATGGCCATGTTTATCCTGAGTGCGGGAGTAACTCGTACTGGTGCAATTCAAGTAGTGAGAGATTTACTGATTACCAAGGGTGGTAAAAGCATTGTGCAACAAATATTAGTAATGGGTATCATTGTTGGCCCTGTTAGTGCTTTTATTAATAACACCGCAGTAGTCGCCATTTTTATTCCTATTATTGAAGACTGGTGTCGCAAGTTAGGGATTTCTGTTTCCAAGCTCTTGATGCCTTTATCTTTTGCTTCTATTTTAGGGGGGACGCTAACTTTAATTGGAACATCTACTAATATTTTAGCCAGTGGATTATCGGCACAATTAGGCTATGGTGAATTTAAAGTATTTCAGTTCACAGCTTTAGGCACAATTGTTTTTATTGTAGGGTTAGCTTATTTAGCTTTTTTTACTCCACGAATTCTACCTAGTAGAAAAAAACCTCGTAATGGTAAGATTGGTCAAAGTTATGAATTAGATGATTATGTAACAGAGGTTGTCGTCGCAACCAATTCTAGCTTGGTAGGTAGAACTCTCAATGAAAGCGGTGTCCAGCGTCAATTTGATATTGACGTTTTAGAATTAATTCATGATGGAACTCACTTTCCTCAACCTATTGGTGATAAAACAATCGATCGAGGAGATATTTTAATTGTTAGAGGTAGTCGAGAAGTATTATTACAAATCAAAGATGAAAGAGCGATCGAAATTTTACCAGATGTCAAATTTAATCAGGAATCTTTACAAGAAGAATTAAACACAGGAGAAGAAAAAATTGGCGAGATACTAATACTTTCTAACTCTCGTTTAATTGGCTCTACTCTCAAAGATTTACGTTTCCGACAAAGATACAATGGTACAGTTCTTGCAATTCGCCGAGGACAAGAATTAATTAGAGAAAGACTGGGAAAAGTACCCCTACGTTTCGGTGACTTACTGTTAGTTCAAGGTCCCAAACAAAGTTTTCGTGGTTTACAAAATTCGCGAGAATTATTAGTTTTAGAACAGCGAGATGTCGACAACTTACGAATTGATAAAGCCAAAGTTGCTGTGGGTATCTGTCTGGGAGTAGTTGCTGTTTCTGCTTTCAATTTAATTCCTATTATGGTGAGTGCTTTAGCTGGAGTTATCTTAATGGTATTGACGGGTTGTCTCAAACCAGGGGAAATTTATGGTGCAGTACGTTGGGACGTTATTTTTCTCTTAGCTGGTTTAATCCCCCTGAGTACCGCAATGGATAACTCTGGCGCGACAGAATTGTTAGCAAAACCCTTACTCGCAGTAGGAAATCACTTATCTGGTTACTGGATTTTGATGTTCTTTTACATCATTACCTCTTTGTTGACTGCCATTTTATCCAATAATGCTGCGGTATTACTGATGATTCCTTTAAGTGTTAAGGTAGCAACCTCTTTGGGAATTAATCCCATATCTGTAATGTTTGCTATTACTTTTGCAGCTTCTAATAGCTTTATGACTCCTATCGGTTATCAAACCAACACCATGATATACGGACCAGGAGGTTATAAGTTTGTTGATTTTGTTCGCTTGGGAACACCTCTAAGTATTTTACTGGCGGTGATTACTCCTGCTTTAATTATTTTGCTCTATGGCTTGTAACACAAACCATTCTGAACACCCCAATAACCAATAATTAAGTCCGATTACTGATTTTGCTCAAGACTATTTCGGAAACTCTAGACAATGAATAGTTGCTTTTAAATTAATAAATGGATATTGACTTTCTTTATATCGCAGGGGATAAACTCCACTTAAAGCTTGCTGGTGCGCCATATCGCATTATCGGTAGTGAATTTGGGGAAGCTACCCAAGCAAGAATGCTACAAATTCAACGACGGAATATCTTTCGCAACCAGAGTACGATGGCGAATCGCGTTCCTCCCCAAATGCTGAAGCAAATGGAAGAACAAGCCAATACCCCTACGCCAGTTAAGCTCTCTAGTGTCTGTTGTGACGATCGAGGAAAAATTTACTACTCACTAAATGTCGGAGATGTCGGAGGACTTTTTACCCTAGACAAAGATCGCATTAAAGAAAAACGCCTATATCATGGCTCTGAGTTTTTAATTCAACATCTCCATGTTCACGAACGAGAAGAATTAATTGCTTGTACCACACAACAAAAAGACGGTACTGCCAACATTGCTATTATGCCTATTGATGGTGCTAGACCAAATGATATTACCGAAGGAGACTCTATCGATCTCGCACCCTATTGGCTACCTGGAATAAATAAAGCTTTAGTCTATCAATCTGCGGGTATTGCACGTAACCCTCAAGGATTTGCTATCAATAGAAGTCCTTTTCGGATTGAAAAATTAGATTTTGATGCTGGTGATATCAGTTGTTTAGCCGAAGATGAAAATTATGATTTTCTCGAACCCCAAATGACGGCTGATGGCGCACTTTATTATATCCGTCGTCCCTACAGTAATCAGCGTCAACAAACAAGTTTCTGGAGTGTTATCAAAGACATCCTATTGCTTCCTCTGCGTTTAGCCAATACGGTATATCAAATACTCAATTTCTTTGCTGTAACTTTTACTGGTAAACCCCTCATGAAAGTGGGTGAAGCTCAACCTTCAGAAGAACAAAAAATGCAAGTTTGGGGTGATTTAATCGATCTTCAAAAGCTACCTAAAAATAAAAACCTTAAAGAAGGAGATGTTCCCGCTTTAGTCCCCAATTCTTGGCAATTAATCTGTAGAACAGCCGATGGCACAGAAAAAGCACTTGCTGACGGAGTTTTATACTATGATGTAGCTACTGATGGTTCTATTATCTACACCAATGGCAATCGTATCTACAGCTTAGCCAACTCCACAGCCAAACCTGAAAAGCTCTTAGATCATCAATTAGTCGAACACTTAGCGATCGCTATTAAATTATAGTATAGTTAATTTTTCACGAATATACTATTAGCTATTAACTATCACCACAATTCTTGTTTGAGACGATAAATAATTGTATTTGGCTCTACCTGTGATAATATTTCAGCAATTACAGTAGAAGCACCTAAATCGCCCCAAGTGCAACCCTGCTCTAAGTAAACCTGAGTTACTTTACCCACTACATAAGCCCCATAACCCGCGATCGCACCTTGAACTCCCGCAGTTCCAGTATAGGTTATAAAAGCTCCTGGGCTATTAAAAGCTGCCATCATTGCAGCACCCCCTTTACCCACACCCAAAACCAAATTACTACTAATTTCTCCTAATAATAAACCGCCAGAGCTAGCCAGAATTTTGCGCCAAAGCTCCCCTGCTTCATAACCAGTAATTGGTAAACCATATAATTTAGCCAAAGCACGAATTAACCCCAAATCGAAGAGAAATCCCCCTGCAACATCCAGTAAAGGAACAGGATTAGCTGCCACTGCTAGAGTTTTATACTTAGCATATTGCCAAATAATGTCTTGAGCCGATTTTCCTCTGATGGCAATAGTTTTACGCGCAATATTGGTTTCGGCATTCCTAGCTTGTACCAACGCATTTAAAGCCAATAGCGATCGCCCTTCTCGTGAGATAATACGTAAGATGGTTTCTTCTAATTCTGTAATCTGAGGCGGTGCAGTTTCCCAAGTATGGGAAATTATGCCTTCTGAAGTTTCTTGACGCACTTGGATTGGTTGGGGTTTAGCTGATACCATAACAATTTCATCTTGAGAGATAAACTGCTCTAACCTGTCTCCAATACCTGCTGAATTGACTAATTGCAACTGATTATAAATGCTTTGACGATCTTTATCGGGATAGAGATCGATTTTATTAAAGACGATTACTATTGGTTTCTGGCTTTGTCTGAGTTGAGACAAGACTAAATACTCGGTGCGGGTAATATCTCCTGCTAAAACAAATAAAATTAAATCCGATTTTTGGGCGATTTCTCGCGCCATATTTGCCCTCGCTTCTCCTCCCATTTCATCAATACCAGGGGTATCAATTAATTCGACTTCTATTTCTTCACTTTCAGGTTGCCAAGATATCGACTGCGGAAATTGTGTTACCCCATTTAAAGCTCCAGTTTTAAACACCTCTTGTCCTACTAAAGCATTAATTACGGAAGACTTTCCACAACTAACCAAACCAAAAGTCGAGATGCGTAATACTTTGCAATCTAATTTATCTAAAGCATTTTTCAGGGATTTTAAATCATCCCGCACTGTTGTTTGTAGAGTTTCATCGGGGGGATATTGCCCATGACGGCGAAAGTTACCATACCAAGAAATTGCTTGCTGTAAACTAGCACGAGCGCGATTAAAGTGGTTGTCTTGTTTTTGTTTCACAGATATTCAAGGAATCAGAAAAAGTCTTTATTCGTTGTCGGTTACTTATCAATATAGCGATCTCTGTCTCCTGACTGAATTATTATTTACTATCTTTAGGATAGGCAATCCGCTTATGATTAAACTGTTGCCAAACGCTGATAAAAACTTCTGCAATAATTGGCAACTCTTCATATCGCAAACCACTATCTACCAATTGTCGATCTTTCCAACGAGCCTTAAAAATCTTTTTCACTGTAGCTAAAGCTTGTTCGGGAGTGGCATCTTTTAGCGATCGCATGGCTGCTTCACAACCATCTGCTAACATCATAATACCCGCTTCTTTTGACTGGGGAGTTGGCCCTACGTAGCGAAAATCAGCTTCTAAAACTGCTAAATTACGGTTATTTTGACTTTTTTCTTGAGCTTGGTGATAAAAATAGGCGATCAACAAAGTACCTTGATGTTCGGGAATAAAATCGCGAATGGCTTTGGGTAAACCATATTTTTTGGCTATCACCAACCCTTCACTGACGTGCTTTTTAATAATTTCGGCACTGATCCAAGGATCGTCTATGGCATCGTGTTTATTGGGATTTCCCATCTGATTTTCAATAAATCCTAAAGGATCGTGCATTTTCCCGATATCATGATACAAAGTACCTGCTCTGACTAACTCTACATTACACTTAAGAGCGCGTGCAGCAGCTTCGGCTAAAGAAGCTACAAACATTGTATGCTGAAAAGTTCCTGGGGCTTCTGTGGCTAACCTTTTTAGTAGCGGTAAATTGGGGTTAGATAGTTCTGCCAAACGAATTGGCGTAATCAAATCAAACAACCTTTCTAAATAAGGTGATATTCCAAGAGCGACAATTGACCAAGCCACACCCCATAAACCATAAATAATCGCATCTGGTAACACTGCTGACCAAATAGTAATGGCACTGGAACTCACAATCAGTTTGGCAATAAAGTAAATTCCCCCCTGAGTTAGACCAACTATTACTCCTAGCTTGGAAATAGCTTCCCTGGAGCGCAACCTTCCAGCGATCGCTGCCGCCAATAAACCCCCTGCACTTCCCGCCAGCAGATAGATCCAACTAATAGCAGGATTACTAAAAAAGATTAAACCCGTAACCAAACTCAGATGACAAACCGCCAATGGAGGAGTGTAGAAACTGCTCACTAGCAAGCCAAGAGCGGGCAAATTAGGGTAAGAAACCTGAAAAATGTTTAAAAGAGGCGCACTAAGGGTTAACAGACACAATAACAAGTAATCTCGATGGCGCAACGTCACGTAGGCTTGTCTTTGACACAGTACGAAAATTGCGATCGCTAAGGTCACAATAACGACGGATGCTTGTAAGCCCACCCAATTAATCCCACGACGACTCAAACCAAAACCATCTAGCAGCACAAAATCAGCTTGAGAAATGATTTCCCCTTCTTCAACAATAATTGCACCTTTTTCAATACTTACCGTAATCGGCTCGATCGCTTGGGCTGCTTTTTCGGCAATGTTTAAAGTAGCCTGTCGATCTTCTTGAAGATTGGGGCTTAATACACTTAAAAGTAAATTATTCCCCCATTGCGACACAGAAATAGGCAACTCCTCTCCTAATTGCAGATTAACTGCTTTTTCTAAAAGCTCTGTCGGCATTCCTGGCGCAATCCCCTGGGTGAGTATCCTTTCACTAGCAGAGATTAAGGTGTTTTTGGTCACTGTCCACAGGCGATCGCTTAAACTTAAAAGAGTGGTAATTTCTTCTTGGTTAAAATTGCCAATCGGTTTTTGTTTTAATCGTTTTTGTCCTTGACTGTAGCGATAACGAGCGATTTCAAGTTCGGCAAGAAATGTCTGAAAATCTTCATCCGTAGTTTGCTGACGATAAGCGTCCCATTCAGCGATCGCTTTTTGCGTTTTCAGATTAAAATTAGGATATTTCTTTAAAGCTGGAGAATCCGAACTATCATCAATAGTTATTGGAGGCTCTAAAATCAAATCTAGCCCTTCTTGAGAACAAGAACGTAAATACTGTTGAGTCCCTAGAGACAAAAGTTGAGTATCGGCAAAAGGAAATGGCTCCATTAAAGCTCTTAATTTATCAATTTGCGTCAAATACTGAGACAGTTTTAAATTAATTTCCGCAGTAGTCTCTTCATTTTGTTTGAGTATGGGAACAATCCCCGTTTGTACTTCTTTTCGTTTGGCGATCGTAGTTCTAATGTCTTCAAAGCGATCGCTTTTGGGAGCTTTGATGGTTATCGGAGAGATTTTTCCTACGGTTAGCTGAGGCTGATTATAAAAACGATAACCTACTACCCCAGTCAGGAGAACAATTGCCAAAAATAACATGACAACCGAGTCAAAAAGCTTGATTTTTCGAGGACGCTTATAGTTTTTGGGAGATTTCTGTTGCCACAATCTATGAAAGCGTTTTGGCTGCTTTTCCCCAATTTTCAGCAGATTATACTGGCGTTTATACTTCTGTCGCCAGATCTCAATTTGTTGATTTAATAAATGCCAGCTTTTCATCATAAGTGAAAATTGATTTTAGTCCAATGGAATAGTTCAATCACAGCTTTTCTCCCCTAACTATTCCCTAAAACTTCCCAAAAATTGCGTTTTTTGCTTCATTGTAAATTCACTTGAAGCCAATCAATACTCTTGTTGAGAAATAATTTTTAAATTAGAGCGAGGCTGTAGAACTCTAGGAGAAGTAATCACCGAAGATAAAGTTCCCCTGTTTACAGTAAGTTCAATCCCCAACCACTCAGCGATCATATTCTCGGTTTTAGTAGTGATTTGTTGATAAAAATCTTGATTCTGAGATAAATTGCGCCAGTTAACAGGAATTCCAGTCAAACCATTGTACGCTCCACTTAAAACACCACTCAAAGCTGTAATCATAGTTGTTTGCTTTTCCCAAAATAGTGCTTGCTGAATCGTTAAGAAAAAATCTTCAGGATTCTGGAGAACACAAAACAAAGATAAAGCTAAATCTCCATTCTCCATTGCAGATAATTTTTTAGCTAACTGAATTGAATTCAAACCATTTAGACAAGACATTTCCACTTCTTTAAGCCACTGAATCGAGGCTGTTTGTTTTAGTCCTATCCCCACCACCACACGCTCAGTTAAACCACAACAGACTAGCTCCCCTCGTAGTGCCAATCTAACTGTGTAACACCATACTAAGATATTATCAATCTCTTTTTGAGATTGTTGCAAACTGTATCTGTTTTGATTGATAAAACTTGATAAACTGCACCAATCATCATGATAGTACATAATTACTGGAAAAATAGCTAGAAGATAATACTCTTGCCCAGAAACAGAATCGATCGATTCCCACCTCAAAGTTTCTAGCACATTGAATTGTTCTTGCAATGCAGATAAGATTTCTGGAGTCGATCGCGCAGCGCCTCGGCTCTGCCGAGATCGCCAAAAAGATTTTGGTTTTGCCAGCTCGGAAATAGAAGTTTTTTGTTCCCTAATGGTAATTAGTCGATTGTGATTTGCTAGTTGCTGTCCGATTAAACTACCTAACCACGCTCCTCGAAACCTACTTAACAAAGAATAGTTCATACAAGATTACAATGATTCAAATAGAAAAATAGACTTGTTGAGAAATAATAATCAAACCAATCTGAGATAGCCTCCAAGAAAGTCTTACATACAACTAGGTGCTACAAAAAATAAAAGCTTCAACGATTTTTGGCGGTTATTTTCTGAGGGTTTTAATCATGTCTAATTATGTTAGTGTTTTTTACGTAAGATAACTTAATTAGTATACTCATGTTGACAACAACAACGGATACCATTCAAGGTTACGAAATACAAAACTATTTGGGGATTGTTACCGCAGAAGTAGTTTATGGGACTAATGTCTTGAGAGATTTTTTTGCAGGTATTAGAGATGCAATTGGTGGACGTACTGGAAGCTATGAACGAGTCTTTGAAAAGGGACAGCTAGACGCAATAGTTGAGCTAGAAAAACGAGCTAGTAAGCTAGGAGCAGATGCCATCGTGGGGATTGAAATTGATACTGGTACGATTAATGTAGATGAAAAAGGCGTTTTACTCTTGATTACTGCCATAGGAACAGCAGTTAACTTACGATCGCAATAGTCGAGCTAATAGAGGGTAGTGGTGCAAGAGAAGCGTGCCCAAAGAGGGAGTGAAAATGTTTTAATATTTGCTAGTATTGCGATCCTTATTTCTGCCCAAGAGGTCTCTGGCAAGTTGACCAATCAATGATAAATGATAAATGATAAATGTCCAAGCCAAATAGTATATTTGCTAATTCTCAAATTTTTTCTGTTTTAAATCTACCAGTTCATTTATTAGATGATTACGTTGGCTGGCTGTATCAGAGATTAACTACAAAACAAGGAACTCATGTAGTAACTCTCAACGCAGAGATGGCTATTTTAACTCAAACAGACGCTACTCTAGCTCAAATAATCCAAGAGGCAGATTTGGTAATTCCTGATGGTGCGGGTGTCATCATTTATATGCGGATGCGGGGTATTAAGCATCGCAGATGTCCTGGTATTGAGTTGGCAGAGTCTTTACTGTATCGTGTGGGAAATGCCCCAGAAATTCACTCTGTATGTTTTTTTGGTGGTAGTCCTGGGGTTAGTGAGGGATCCGCTTCATTGTGGCGCGAAAAATTCCCCAATTTACGGATCTCAACACAGCATGGCTATCTCTCTGAAGAAGAACAACAGCAGTGGCGCGAAAACTTACAACAAGAGCAACCTCAGATTATTTTTGTGGGTTTAGGAGTACCTCGACAGGAAATTTGGATCCAAAAATATCGCTACCTCTGTCCTAGCTCTATTTGGATTGGTGTTGGTGGTAGCTTTGATATTTGGTCGGGAGAAAAAAACCGCGCTCCTTCTTGGTTGAGAAATAATAACCTAGAATGGTCTTATCGCCTTTATCAAGAGCCTTACCGATGGCGAAGAATGTTAGCTCTACCTAAGTTCTTTTTGCTTTCTTTGCGGAAACAGTAAATTTTGTTATTTGTTGGTGGGTAGAGACGCGATATATGGCTTCTCTACAGTGGTTAATTATACCGTTTCTCACGCATTAACAAGAGACAAAGGTTGGAAACTAGGAGTCGTAATGTCACCCCCTCAGCCGATTCAGTATAAACCAGAATTTTAGTGTTTTTTCTTAAGAAAAAATAATGTGCTATCTATCTAGCCAGTGCGCGAGAATTGCTATTACATCAAGCTTTCTTATCTCTCAACAATTGTGACTCGGTAATTTCTGTACTGCTAAATTAGTCTACTAAAGGTTGATTGGCAAACTTTCCTAAACCGATGGTAGATAGAAGTTCTGACCATTGTGTTTCTGATAAATTTTCTGGCTTGGCTTGTGCTTCTGTAGCAGCGATCGCTAAAGCATCATACCAAAGACCTTTTTGTTGATAAAATTGAGCTTGTTCTGCTGGAGTCAAAGTTGCTAATTTCTCTTGGGTAATTTTTGATAATTCTTGATGTTTAATCCATCCTTCTAAAACTAGATCTTGAGAGCGTTTTTCTGGGTTACAAATATGGGATAAATACCAACGATAATCGGCACTAGATTCTAAAGATTTGGCTTGATTATTAATAGCAAGGGGAATCTCAACACTCATAATTCCCGACTCGCCTTTGGTTTCGATGATGGTTTCATAAACCAATCGATCGCTGCGATCTCTTAAGACAAATTCAATAGTTTGAGAGTCTTCGGTTTTCGGAACATGAAAATACAGTTTGGGATTTAAAGATGCAGTGTGATTAACTGCGGTATCTGGTACTAAAGCCATAAATTCTTGGCTACTGGCGACACAACTGTTACCACGAGTTCCCCCATCTCGACGATGAGAAGGTAAACCATCGTTAGTACTTCCCGAAGTTTCTCGATCGCTTTTTTGATTGGTTTCTTGAGCATTACTGGGAATAGGAATTCCCACCACTCCTTTAATAGCGATCGCTATTAAAAAAATTCTGAGCAACGTTTTTGTTCGGCGAATTTTAGTTAACATTTATCATAAAAATTAAAAGTTATTGAGGAAATTATACATTACCTATTTTCTATTTTAATCAATCATAAGCATTTTTTTCTTCAAGTTGGGAAAATTACGGTTAAAATGTGACAGAGATACTTAGATATTTAGAATTTGCACTCAGTATTTTAACCGATAAATCCTTTTTTAAAGCATCCGTAAAACTACTCATTCTTGATACGCAAAACTGCTTATTATTTGCTGTTGTAAAATACTCTTCAAACTTTAATTTATTTTTGTTACTAATTGTGATATTTAAGTTAATTTCTAAATTTCATCTCGTAACTCTTCAGTATTATCACGATTTACACGATCGGCATAATACTAAGAGAACTCACAATTTTCATGGTCTAATTATCACTATAATCATGACCTTGATAGTTCTGGCAATTAAGCAAGGAGGAGGATTACAAGATTTAGAGTTATTTACTTACGATCGTCTAGTCCGTTTAAGCAATCAGGCTTGTCCAGATCGGAGATTACTGTTAGTAGAAATTACTGATACCGATATCAAAAATCAAAATCGATGGCCTTTATCGGATGAAACTCTGGCACTGTTATTAAGTAAACTACAACAGCATCAACCGACAGTAATTGGACTAGATATCTATCGAGATATTGCTTCTCCTCCTGGCACGTCTTTTCTCAGACAAGAGTTACAAAAGGATAACGTAGTGAGTATTGAGTATTTAGGAAATGGTACCAATAAAATCGCTGCTCCCCCAGAAGTACCCTTAGAACAAATTGGCTTTAACGATCTTGTTTTGGATCGCGATAGTAGATTACGGCGTAACTTAATGTATGCTCGCCTAGGAGACAAAGAGCTATCTTCTTTGGCTTTACGCTTGAGCTTGGCTTATTTGAGAAATAACCCCAGGTTTGCTGGTGATTATGAGTTAAGTGTCAATGATGAGTTTTTAAAGCTTGGTGATGTTCGTTTAAAGCGGTTACGGGCTGATTCAGGGGGTTATCGTATGCAGCCTTCTGAAGCTTTGGGGTGGCAAATTTTAATTAATTACCGCTCGCCGAATATTACACCTAAAGTAAGTCTGACAGAAGTTTTAGCTGGGAAAATTGACCCTAGTTTGATTAAAGATAAAGTCATTATTATTGGCACCACTGCTTCTAGTATTAATGATTTATTTTTCACTCCCTATGGAGGGGAAACCACAGATATGTCAGGGGCGGTGGTTCATGCTCAGATGGTCAGTCAAATCATTTCTCTGGCGTTAGGAGAGTCTAGTCAATTTTGGTTTTTCTCTGAAGGTATAGAATTTCTCTGGATTGGGATCTGGTCTTTAGCCGTAATGGCGATCGCAATTCGTCGGGAAAATCCGCTAGAAATTGCTGTGGTGGGTATCTTCGCAATTATCGTTCTGTGGGGGGTGTGCTGGCTAGCTTTTTTAGTGGGGGGATGGATTCCTTTGATTCCTACGGCTTTAAGCCTGGGGTTAACGGTTGCTAGTCTCTTATGTCAGCGTATACTTAATGCCTATTTTTATGACTCTTTAACAGGCTTACCCAATCGCACCTTATTTATGAGACAGCTGCGAGAATTAAAACAGCAGTATTATTATCCTCAACAATCAAGATCGATGATGGTGATCTGTATCGATCTCGATCGCTTTAAGATGATCAACGATGCTTTGGGCTATCAAGCAGGAGATTGGCTTTTAATTACCACAGCTTGTCGATTAAGAAAGAATTTAGCAGAAAAAGTAATTTTTGCCAGAGTGGGGGGAGATGAATTTGCGATCGCTAAAGTGATTACTGATCGAGCGATCGCCTTAAAAAGTTTTCATCAACTGCAAACCGAATTAAATTTACCTTTTGATTTGCAGGGTTCTCAAACTTCGACTACCGTAACTACTGGAATTGCTTTTCATAGTTTGGCAACTGACTTCGATCCCGAAGATATTTTTCGCTCTGCGCTGACTGCTATGTATCAAGCAAAAGCATCAGGGAAAATAAGCCATCAAGTTTTTGCCCACAAAATGCGAGCAGAAGCTTTAAAACGTTTGCAATTAGAAGCGGATTTATATGAAGCGATTAAGCAACAAGAATTTGAATTATACTATCAACCTATTTTTAATTTAACTACGGGAAGAATTTCGGGTTTTGAGTCTTTAATTCGTTGGCATTCTCCCCAAAGAGGTTTTGTCTATCCAGACGCATTTATTCCAATTGCCGAAGAAATTGGCGCAATTATTCCTTTAGGGGAATGGGTACTGAAAGAGGCTTGTCATCAGATGTATCAATGGCAGCAACAGTTTACTGAAGCATCTTCTTTATTTATTAGCGTTAATTTATCTGGTCGGCAATTTGTGCAACCTAATTTAGTAGATACTGTGCAAAATATTTTGCAGACTACTGGTTTAGATAGTAGTTCTTTGAAGTTAGAAATTACAGAAAGTATGGTTATGGAAAATATTCACCAAGCAATTGCCATGCTAGACAATTTAAAAGCTTTGGGTATTAAACTTAGTATCGATGATTTTGGCACTGGTTTTTCTTCTTTTAGCTATTTACATCGTTTTCCGATGGATACTTTAAAGGTGGATCGTTCTTTTGTTAGCAATATGAACCAAAGTCAGAAGAATTTTGAAATTGTTAGTACTATTATTTTACTAGCTCATAAGTTAGAAATGGATGTGGTAGCAGAAGGAATTGAAACAGATACAGAGAAAATGGCTTTAAAAAAATTAGGTTGTGAATACGGTCAAGGTTATTTGTTTGCTAAACCTCTACCAGTGGCGGAGGTTGATAAGTTATTGCTTAATAAGTAGAAAAGCTTTAGTTGATTTTAAGGAGCGATCGGCAGAAGTTAAAAATCAATTTGTTATAAAAAATTATTATTAATGGTTAATTTTAAGTTCTTTAAAAAAACAATATGCTTTTTTTTGTGTATTTTATTAGGTATTAGCTTGAGTATTTTAGAAGTTAATCTAACTCTGAATCGAGCAGTTGCTAGTAACCTTATAAAACATGATTTTGCAGGCGACCGCGATTTAGAAACTAATGCTTTAGAAGCTCAAGGAAAACAAGCCTATCAGCTAGCTGACTATGAGAAGGCGCGTCATTTTTGGCAACAGGCTTTAAGTATTTATCAACATCGTCAAGATATTCTCGCTCAAGCGAGAGTTAGGAGTAATCTTGCTTTAATTAACTATAAATTAGGATACAGAGAAGTAGCACAAACAGAGATTAAACAAACTCGCGAATTATTAGAATCCCAAAGCCAAAATCTTGATATCGATCGCACTTTGGCTCAAGTATTAAACAATCAAGGAATTATTGAACTAGCTTTAGGAAATTCCGAAATAGCGATCGCCAGTTGGGATTTAGCTATTTCCGCTTATCAAAGAGCAGGAGACGATTGGGGTGTAATTCGGACACAACTCAATCAAGCCAGGGGATTAAAAACTCTCGGCTTATATCAACGAGCCATTAATACTTTTGCCGAGGTTAGTGAAGCTTTAGAAAATCAGCCAGATTCTCCCTTAAAAATTGTCGAATTGCGGGGTTACGGTGATATTTTGCGTCTCAGAGGAGATCTGGAAAAATCCCGCTCTGTATTAGAAGCTAGTTTAGCGATCGCATCTAAGCTTTCATTGGGTAGAGAAGAGGTTAAAACTTTACTGGCTTTAGGTAATTCTTTAGTAGCTTATGGAGATAACGAGGACGAATCTTACTATAAAATTGCTTCAGAACATTATCAAAGAGGAATTGAGCTTTGTGAATCAATTGTCGATTGTTCCGATACAGACTTATTTCTACAAACTAATTTGGCGCAATTAAATCTTTTGCTAAAAACGCAATCGACTATTCACCGAATCAATCTCATCAACACGATTAAACAACACTTTCCCCCATTGGCTCTCAGTCGAGATCGCGTAGATTTAAAAATTGGTTTTGCGGATAATTTGCTGAAATTGCGCCAACAAGCAGCACAACAAGGTAATTTATCCCCTAATATGCCCTCTTGGTCAGAAATTACGGCTCTTACGGAAAATGCGATCGCTGATGCTCGAAGACTCAATTATCCCGAAGCAGAATCATACAGTTGGGGTTTACAAGGTCAGATCTATGAAA
>NZ_LR213787.1 GCF_900659865.1 Hyella patelloides LEGE 07179 | reverse complement strand
TCAATACTTGAATATATTTTGTTTCTCTTCGCCTAAAAATGGCGAGGCGCATACTCCAACTTCGGGCTTGATCTAACTCCTGACTCCTGACTCTATCCTCCTGACTTCAGCCCGAAGGGCGTGGTAAAAAGTCATAGCTATATGCTTAGATTTCCTGATAGCTCACATTCCGCAGAAAAATTTAATTTCTTCGTGATTTTTTGAGCAATTTAGTCTACACACTTTAAGAGATAGAGAATACAGCGATTTTAGAAACAGAATAAGAACTAATATATTATTTGGTGTTTTTGAAGATTGGCGATTGCTATAAACGGCTATATTCAAGCAAATTCATTTAATTATTTCCTTGAGAAAATTATCTGCGGAATGTCAGTGATAGGTAACCCATTGGCGAAATTTTACAAAAATCAAACTTAATATCTTCTGCACAAATTAAGGTAGCTCTTCGCGATCAAAAAAGATATCAAGAATTAAATCTAGGGAATCTTAAACATGGAGCTTGTTATGACGACACAACTCTTCTTGATGCCTATTTCAATCCGCTTCAAGAAGGTATGAGGTATACAGGAACAGAAATTTACACTCCTAAAATTTTATTACCCTAAAAACTCTCAGGAATTAGTCGGTTTTTAGTCTTACGAATGTTGATAAGTCTGAAACTTACGCAATTAAAGGCAAAATTAAAAGTTTGAGCTATGGGAAATAGGCAATTATAGGCATTGTTATGAATCTGAGTACATCAATCCTGAACTCAATAATTTTAGGTATTTATCCTCATTAGAGATATTTTTTACTTTGATAATCGATAATTTGTATTACTTATTTTTAGCTATCTATTGAGAAAAGATAGCAAAAGATGTAAGATTTGTTTTTGAATCGAATCAAACGCTCTAACTTTAAGAGCCTAAATATTAGTCAATAATCAATGAGCAAATTTACAAGACGCTTTTTCTTGGGGACTGGTGCAGCTACCGCAGCAGTAGCAGCTAGTCAGCTAGTCAAAACTAAACCAGGATTAGCCCAAACCGAACAAATTAATCTTTATTCTTCTCGTCACTACAACACAGACGATCAGCTATATGACATTTTCACTAACCAAACAGGAATTCAAGTCAATTTAATTGAAGGGAAAGCTGACGAATTAATCGAGCGTATCAAGAGTGAGGGAGCCAATAGCCCAGCCGATATCCTGATTACAGTAGATGCTGGTCGTTTGTGGCGAGCAGAACAAGAAGAAATTTTTGCACCAGTATCGTCTCAAGTCTTAACTGAAAAAATACCTGCTAATCTGCGTCATCCCAATAACCTTTGGTTTGGCTTTACCAAAAGAGCGCGGGTCATTATGTATAACAAAAATACTGTCGATCCTGCTCAACTTTCTACCTACGAAAATTTAGCCGATCCCCAATGGAAAAATCAATTAGTTATTCGCTCTTCTAGCAATATTTACAATCAGTCTTTGGTAGCTGGATTAATTGAAGTTCATGGGGAGCAAACAGTAGAAGAATGGTGTAGAGGAATAGTTGATAACTTTGCTCGTCCTCCTGAAGGTAACGATCGAGCGCAAATTGAAGCTGCTGCTGCTGGCTTAGCAGATTTAGCTGTGGCGAATACTTACTATTTACCTCGTTATGCCAAAGATACCGATCCTGCCAAGCAGGCTATTTTTGAACAAATTGGGGTATTTTTCCCCAATCAAGATGAGCGCGGTACTCACGTTAATATCAGTGGTGGCGGTTTAGTTAAGAGCGCGCCTAACAGAGAAGGTGCGATCGCATTTTTAGAATATTTAGTCAGCCCCGCAGCCCAAACTTTCTTTGCTCAGGGAAATGATGAATATCCTATAGTAGCAGGAACACCAGTCGATCCGATTGTGGGCAGTTTCGGCACATTCAAAGAAGACGCAACTAATGTAGTCGCTTATGGTGCTAATAATGCTTTAGCAGTACAAATTATGGATCGGGCTGGTTGGAAGTAATCCGCCAAGTCTTGCATCATCATGAAATAGTTAAGGCTGACGGGGAGACTAAGAGATTTTTTTCTTTTTTATTTCTTAATGTTGACCGCAATTATGCAACACCTCAACAACCAACTAAGCTTCTATGAGGTCTTGGTTAAGATAATTTACTTTTGACTAAAGCCTGAATTTTTTTACCGTCAGCTTTACCTTTTAACTGTTTCATAGCTGTTCCCATCACTTTCCCTAAATCTTTAGCAGAAGTTGCGCCCACAGAAGCAATAATCTCATCTAAAATAGATTCTAATTCGCTATCATCAACTTGTTTGGGTAAGTAAGTTTCTAAAATAGCTAATTCTTGCTGTTCTTTCTCTGCTAAATCTTCTCTTCCTGCTTTTTGATATTGTTCAATAGAATCACGACGTTGTTTTGCTTGTTGTGCTAGTAGTTCAATTTCTTGCTCTTCTGTTAGGCTATCTTGTCCTTTGGGACGTAGAGCCACTTCTTTTTCTATAATTGCTTTTTTGATACCTCTGACGGTTTCCAGACGAATTTTATCTTTCGCCTTCATAGCTGATTTGATGTCTTCCCCAATACGTTCTTTAAGGCTCATATTTTTATTATTCTTAATTCCAAATTTTACCTCATCCACTGTAGCGTAATCAGGAAATAAGATTTTTTGGCGATCGCTTTACAGTTATTAACATCATTTTAATTTTCTTTTGTCCTCGACTCAAGAATTCTGTAGATATCTTACAAAACTAACGATGCAATTTATGGGTCAATATTTAGAGAATAAACCACCAAGCAAAGAACACTTACAAAAATGCGTAGATTTTTTTCATGAAAATGGTTATTTAGTAATTCCTAATGTTTTAACTCCAAAAAGATGCCAAGAACTAAGAGATGATTTGGATCGTGATATTGCTCAACATCCTGAATTAAACAATCGCAAGTATTATTTCAGTCATCGGATGTTTGAACGCTCTCAAGCTAATTTAAACTTATTTGAATTAGAACCAATGATATCTTTTGCGGAAAAACTAATTGGAGAAGCTAATGGTCAGGGAATGGCAAAAAATATAGGAATCCCAAACTCTAATACTATTCATGTAATCCACAATAACTCTTTTGTGGTTTTGCCTAAAAGCCCAGGTTTAGCTAATAGTAGTTGGCATCAAGATGATAGTCCCCATATACTTTCTCTTGATGGAAAACCAATTAAAAATGTGCGACTTAATGTGTTAGCTTTTACGATTAATTTTTACTTAACTGATGTTCTAAAAGTTGAAAATGGCTGTACGCAAGTAGTTCCTGGCTCTCATTTATTCGGCAAAGTCTGTCCATCAGATGTTAGGGGCTATAAAATTGATAGCTGTTTGGCACCAATTGGTTCGGTTGTTTGCTTTAATAATCAGGTATGGCATAGAGGCGCGCCAAACTTATCCAATCGCCCGAGATATATTACTCAAATAACCTATGGAAAAAGATTAGTTGGACATAAATATTATCCTTTTATGAATTATCAAATGCCCGAACATTGCTACAAAAATGCTAGCCCCCGACTAAAAACTTTATTGGGTTTTTTACCCAATGGTGCTTATGGATAATCAAATTAAGAAGCATGAGCTATGGTCTGATTGGTTAACATTTCCACCGCAGCTTTATATTGCACATCTTTTTCTGTGCCAATTTCTGTATAAAGAATAGGTGCTTCTTGTTTAATCACGCGATCTGGTTCTATGCCCAGCTTATTAATATCTTTATGACTGGGAGTTTCGTATTTAGCCACAGTAACAGCTATTCCTGCACCATTGGGAAGTTCAAACAGAGATTGAATTAATCCCTTACCAAAAGTTTTTTCTCCCACTAAGGAAGCTCTACCATTATCTTGTAGCGCACCAGCTAATATTTCACTAGAACTGGCTGTACCAGAATTTACCAGCACCACCAGTGGTGCATCGCTGAGTAATGCTTCATTAGAGTCAAAACTACCCAAAGTACCTTGACGGTTAACTGTGTAAACAATTGTGCCTTGATCTAACCAAAGGCGAGCCACTTCGACACCTGATTGCAATAAACCCCCAGGATTGTTACGTAAATCTAAAATGTAAGACTTGGCACCTTCTTGTTCGAGTTTAACTACAGAATGGGCAATTTCTTGGGCTGCATTAGCACTAAACTGAGTCAGACGTACATAACCAATCTGATTTTTCCGATCTAACTTAGCATACACGGGATTAAGTTCAATGCGATCGCGAATCAATCTCACATTTTGAACTGATTCATCTTCATGTTTTTGAACTCTGAGGGATACTTCAGTCCCTATTTTGCCCCGCATGGTGGCTGCTGCTTCATCTAGAGTTAGGTTTTTTGTATCAATACCATCTATTTCTAAAATGTAGTCCCTTGATTCAATTCCCGCCAATGCTGCGGGAGAACCTGCTAACGGTGAAATCACCTGTACTAATTGGGTTTGGGGGTCTACATTAATTTGTAAACCAACTCCTGAAAGTTCTCCAGAAGTACTAACCTGTAAGCTACGATACTGCTCTGGTCTTAATAGCCTGGTAAAAGGATCGTCCAGGGTAGCCAACATCTCATCGATCGCATCATAAGCCTCATCACGGTTTTTCATCGGCTTTTTGACTAACTTTTGGCGTAGTAACCACCAATTCTGATGATTAAAAGTTTCATCTACATAAGACTGGTTAACAATACGCCACGACTGTAATAGTAGCTTTTGTTGTTCTGTAAAAGCCTGCGCTGGTGTAGGAAGCCAAACCAAAGAAAATGTACACCAAACAAATACCAGCAAAGTAACCCAAAAAGCTTTTTTTAGCATGAGACAGATGACTTAATAATTGAGCGTTAATTTGACGGGAGGAAATGAGGGAAGACCCCGCGTTATGCGGAGCGGTATCCTTTAGGACGCTGTAAGTGCGTGACCGAAGGAAATCCTTTAGGGTGACCGAAGGGAATCCTTTAGGGCAAGCGTCCGACTTAAACTGCGCGGGAAACCCACGCAGTCGCGGACTTGGGAATGCTTCCCGATGCTCTGGTCGCCAGAGCATATTCCGAGAGCGAGTGTTGACCAAGAGGGATTCTCTTGATTAGAGAGCATATCCAATTGCAGTGTTGACTACTATTACTTAGTGTAGTGCAGCTATTCTTAACTAATTGTTACTAATTTCTTAGTAAATTTACCGCAATAAGGAAACCCTAACTACAAAAGGGAAATACTGCCATTGTAGACTATGAATATGTGGTCGCGGTACAATCTAAGATTAAAAGACCACACCATAGCTTAAAGCTATGTTACATTTTTTAAAGGGAAATAAGGATGCTAGCACTTTGTAGCTAGCAATTCTGTCACGACTCGCGCGTTCCTTAGATGAGGAAGGGTCAGAAGCCCGCATGGCGCGAAAGACATTTATCCCCATCGCATTTGGGGGTTTATGCCCGTCGTTTTGGGTGCAAGGGAACGTCCTCCAAGACAATCTCATTAAGATAGCTCATCAACCGCACAACGCGGTTAATATGGAAGTAGAATAGCGCAACAGCCTTGCAGGAGTGTTTCCCGACCCAGAGGACTGTTGTAAGACAGCTTCTTAGCCAGAAGTGTTTCCTTCCGTCATAATATTCATAATTATTCTTTGTTAGCTAATTAAAGCTTCATGTTCACTAAACAAGTAACAGACTCAAAAGTTTATAAGTGGTTTGACGAACGCCTTGAAGTACAGGCGATTTCTGATGACATTTCCAGCAAATACGTACCTCCCCATGTCAATATTTTCTATTGTCTTGGTGGCATCACTTTCGTTTGCTTTTTAATCCAGTTCGCTACTGGATTTTGCATGACTTTTTATTACAAGCCTACTGTAACTGATGCTTTTGCTTCCGTACAGTATTTAATGAACGAAGTTAACTTTGGTTGGTTGATTCGTTCCGTGCATCGCTGGTCTGCCAGCATGATGGTTTTGATGATGATCCTTCATACTTTCCGCGTTTATCTGACTGGTGGTTTCAAAAAACCCCGTGAGTTAACTTGGATTACTGGAGTAATTATGGCAGTAGTTACTGTCAGCTTTGGTGTAACTGGCTATTCTTTACCTTGGGATCAAGTGGGTTATTGGGCGGTCAAAATCGTTTCTGGTGTACCTGCTGCTATCCCCATCGTAGGCGACCAAATGGTTGAATTACTTCGTGGTGGTGCTAGTGTTGGTCAATCAACTTTAACTCGTTTTTATAGCCTACATACGTTTGTCTTGCCCTGGTTAATGGCAGTGTTTATGTTAGGTCACTTTTTAATGATTCGTAAACAAGGCATCTCTGGTCCTTTGTAAATCTCTCTTGACATCAGGCGACTTAGCTCTAGCTTTGTCGTCTACAATTTTTTTAAGAGATAGATTGCAGTTATCTAAAATCTAAATTTTAATTGAAAAAGCTCCGACAGCATAATTATTGAGTATTATCTGCTGATTCCGAGTTCATTAAGGAGAAACTAAATGTCCACATTAAAAAAACCCGATCTTAGCGATCCTAAATTACGCGCTAAGTTGGCTCAAGGAATGGGTCACAACTATTACGGTGAACCCGCTTGGCCTAACGATCTATTGTATGTTTTCCCTGTTGTAATTTTGGGAACTATCGGTTTAGTAGTTGGTCTAGCTGTTTTAGACCCCGCATTAATCGGCGAACCTGCCGATCCTTTTGCAACCCCTTTGGAAATCTTACCTGAATGGTACTTATACCCCGTTTTCCAAATTTTGCGTATTCTTCCTAACAAACTATTAGGAATTGCTTGCCAAGGTGCTGTACCTTTAGGCTTAATGTTAATTCCTTTCATTGAAAGCGTTAACAAGTTCCAAAACCCATTCCGTCGTCCTGTAGCTACTACAGTATTCTTATTTGGTACTGTTGTAACTATCTGGTTGGGAATTGGTGCTACTATGCCTATTGACAAATCTTTAACTTTAGGTTTGTTTTAAGACACTAAGCAATCATAATCTTTTAATTAAGAATAACGCTTGCGATCGCTATTTGAGAGTTTTTTTATTTTCTCAGGTGATTGTAAGCGTTTAATTTTTTCAAGCAAAATCCTGAAATAAGATCGCTGATAAAATAGAGAGGAGATTGACATCACTGAGATTGGCATCATTGAGGTGGACACCTAAGAGTATGGCAACAAAGAGGTCGAGTCTTATATTGGGATGATCTTTTAGCCACTAATTCCAAGCCTTTACTCCTTGTTCCAGTTTTTCTAAATGCTTCTGGTCTGCCATACCTGTTTTAGATAATGCATTTCAAGGAAGTCTAGCAAAGATATATATGGTAGTGTGGCTTTGAAAGTGAGCAATAGCAATTATTCTAAGGCAGCTTCAATACCAGCTTTGGCAATGTTGAATATGGGATTATCGACGGCTTCGGCGAGGGCTTCAATTCCCATTGCTTTGATAACTTTGATTGGTTTTTGCCAACGATTAGGATTGTTGGTGATTTCTTCTATTACTTTTGCTCCTACTACCATTTTTTCTGATGGTGTTTTAGTAGGATAAGTTTTAGATAGTTGCTCTAGAAGTTGTTGAATTTCGGCTGCTGCTTGGGTTAAATTTTGTGGTGCTGCTTCGTTATATTCCCCAGTAATTATTCCTCCTGAGATATCACCTTCATTGTTAACTATTCCCGCTTTTTCAGTTTTAAAGTATTTGTCAATTTTGGTTTCCTTATTATTAGTCATGTTGTTTGTTCGTTGTTGATTAGCTAAGTAGTTGTTGACATTAATTTGTTGATTCGCTCTGAGTTTAATAATTTCTAATAGCTCATTTTTCTCTTGACGATTCAAAAATAATTCTTCACGTTTGATATTTAACTCTTCATGTAAAAACTTGATTTGTTCTTCTTTGGCTTTCACCATTGGTTGATATATTTGCTTGAAAGACCTTTCAACTTCTCCTTTATCCGTGTCAGGAGAAACACCAATTTCGATTACAAAAGAGCCATCACCAGTGTTTTTGATTCCTTGAACTATAGGAAATTGACGATCGCCATCTTGAATTTTGAGCTTTTCTTCCTCCTGAAGTTTCTGAAATGATTCGAGGAATACTTGCCAATCAATACCTTCTCCGAAATATAAATCGACTGTTTCTAATATCTTCTGATAGCGTTTGGTAAACTCCCCTGGGGCAAAGATGTTATAAGGATCGTGAGGTCTGCGATCGCTATAAAAAGACTTTTGTTTTTCTTCAAAATAAATCTCTTTCAAATAGATATAGTCGCACTTCACATTTTCCAGGTTAGTTTTACTGTTAATATTCCAATCTTCGATACAAGCACCAGTTAGGGTTGCACCTGCAAAATTAGTATCCAATGCTTGAACTCTTTTGAGGATGGCACCAGAGAGCTTGATATCACTGAGATTAGCACCAGAGAGCTTGACATTACTGAGATTAGCACCCGTGAGATTGACATCACTGAGATTAGCACCACTGAGTTTGACATCACTGAGATTAGCACCAGAGAGGTTGACATTACTGAGATTGGCACCAATGAGATTGGCACCAATGAGATTGGTACTAGTGAGATTGGCATCACTGAGATTAGCACCACTGAGGCGGGCGATATAGAGGTTAGCACAACTGAGATTGGCACTAGTGAGATTGGATCTAGTGAAATTGACACCAAGGAGTTCGACACCACTGAGATTGGCACCACTGAGATTGGTATTATTGAGGAGTTTAGCAAAGAGGTCGGGTCTTATATTGGGATTATCTTTTCGCCACTGATTCCAAGCCTTCACTCCTTTATTCAGCTTTTCCAGATGCTCTTGGTCTGCCATACCTGTTTGATCTAATGCACTTAGTAAGAAGTGTAGCAAAGATATATATGCTAGGATTCTAAAATTGATATGAAGATTGAAGGCAATGGTTACAAAGAAACAAGACAAGCCCAAGCGGAAACCCAATAACCCCACTGGAAAAAATCAATATGCTGCGGGTAAAGGATTAGGAGAGAAAAATGATTCTTTTTTATTGAGACTTTCCAGTAAAGATAAGCAGAAATTTAAGAAAGCTGCTAATAAGAAAGAGATGAACCTAACTAACTGGCTGATTTCCGTGGCATCGGAAGCAGCAGAGTCGTAAATTAGGGGCGCGAAGTTAAAGACGATTATAGATCGAGATGAGGGATGAATATTCCACGATCTTTTACTCAGGGCGATCGCATTATACCGATCTAAAAATGATCTTAACAACTAATTTCAAATCACTAAAATACTTAAATTTTTTTAATTATTTCATGAAAGCATAAAGCATTTAAACTAATTGTTGCAACGGAGAGAGGGGGATTCGAACCCCCGTCAGGAATAAACCTGAAATAGTTTTCGAGACTACCGCATTCAACCGCTCTGCCATCTCTCCTAGGTCTACCTGGTTATTTTACTGAAATTGGAGCTATTTTGACTACTATTTACCACAAAGTATTGTTACGTTTTGCTTTTTCCGTTGCGGTGATAAATCCTGTATGGGGTGTCCAACTGATTGTACCTTGGCGATCTGTGGTATAAAATTGTAAAGACTTGTTAAGGTTAGTCGGTGGCTCGATCTTTTTTGCGATCGCTACTTTGCCCTCAAAGTTATTTAATGTTGCATAATCTAGCTCTTGACCCAACCACAATAAGATATTTTGTTGTTCAGATTGTGTTGTATTGAGAGATGAAAGTTTATTTGTAATTAACCATCGGTCATTATTGATGTTTAGTTGCAAAGTATTGGAGTTATTTACGGTATTAATAGCAAGAGAATTAGTTGTAATAGTAGAATTTAATTCGATAGGAATAGTGGTTTTCTGCTCCATTTTATCTAAAATGAGATCGCGAAGCGCCTCGGCGGAGCCGAGATCGCTATTTTTGTTACTTTTAGCGAGATCGCTGCCATAAATAAATAATTTTTTAATAGCTATTTGAGATTGTAGTGTTGATAATATCTGTTGATAATTTTGCCTGGGTTCTAAGCTCATTACTAAATAATCGAGTTTATTGATTCCCTGACTGGCTAAAAAAGGCAAAATTGTATATTTAATAGACTTAGATTCTGTATTATTTATTAAAATTACTTTTCCACTATTTTGAATAATGATAGATGGCTTATTAGAAGTATCTAAAATAGTAATTTGGGACAAATTAGCCTGTTGATACCGTAGAGGAATAATTGTAATGCCAATAATAATTAGCAAGATAAGATACCAGTTATTTTGACATTTTTGATTGAAGATAGTTAAAATAATTAAGCCATAGATAATCAACAGTAACAATAAAGATATTTCACCAATTGCCAAGGTACTACTAGGCAAATTAGTAAAAAATTTGGTGATAGCAATTAAGAGTAAAACGGGATATTTTAATACCCAAGTGATGTAACTTCCTAGAGATGGAACAATTAAGGCGATCGCACTAGTTAACATTCCTCCCAAACTAACAATAGTTATTAAAGGTGTCGTAATTAAATTAACAATAATACTGTAAGTAGCTATGGTGTTAAAAGTATAACTAATTAGTGGTAAAACCCAAATTGAAGCAGCCAAAGGAACAGCGATCGCAGTAGCAAGATTAGAAGGTAGCCAATCTAATTTATCTTCTAAAATAGGTAAGGTAAGAATAAGTCCTAAAGTGGCTAAAAAACTCAACTGAAAACCCAAATCCCAAATCCATAAAGGATTAAGTAATAATATAAATGTTGCTGCTAATAGTAATGAGCCTAATGGTCTAACTTTTGCTTTGTTTGCCATAGCAACCAAGACAGCAAATCCCATGATAACTGCACGAATTACCGAAGGAGAAAAACCAGTCAAACCAAGATAAATTAATAAAGTAACTACACTAACTATTAATTGTTTTTTCTCATCTAAAAAATTAGTTAACTTTAAAATAACTCCTAGTAAAAGAGAGACGTGAAAGCCCGATGCTGCAAGTATATGAGCCAAACCATTTTTAATAAATAAATTCCGAATATCTTCGGGTAAATCTACCGCCCTTCTTCCCAAAACCATTGAGCTAACTAACTGTCCTAGAGGACTACCTAAACCCTTAACTTGGGCGCGTATAATTCTCTTTCTGAGAAGATACCAACCCCATTTTGGCTCAGATTTTTCAACAGTCTTAAATCCTGTTAATCCAGCAAATGATCCGCGATCTCTCAGATATTTTTGAAAATTAAATTGTGTAGTATTATTAGGAGCTTTTGGTTTATATAAAGCCCCTTCAATAGCAAGTATGGTTTTAGGATAAATATTATTACTTTCTAGTAATGGTAAAGTAATATACAGCTTCCCTGATAATGTTTGAGAGTTATTACTATTTTTTTCTTTTGCTTCTTGAGCCTGTAACCAAAATGTAATCTTATTGTTGCTATTTAATCTTGGTTCGGTTAACACTTTACCTGTTACTGTTAATATCTGAGACTTGTCTGAAGTTACAAGATGGCTAATATCATTTTGTTGGGGTTGCGGTATACGAAGGTTAAAATAAACTGTTGCTAAAATTGCAATAAAAAAAGCACTTAACCAAACATTGTTGTTAATCTTTAACTTGCTATAAAATTTAGCTATTATTATTAATAACGCTAAAATAATTGCTGTTTTTAGAAAAACTAGACCAGAAAAATTATTGGTAGAAAAATAAAATAATCCAGTAGCCAATAAACCAATAATATAAGCCAAACAAATAATAATCCAGCTATAGCGATTCATTTAAAAAAATAAATATTGAGAAACAAAGAACAATAGTCTAGTTCATCAAATAAAAAACCGCTACAAATCAAAAGAATAAAGAAGAGGTTTATTTAAGATTTATTCATTTTTTTCTTTGATCTCAATTTTTTGCCACACTACCGAATGAAACAGCCCTACTCTTTAGGACTAACAATTAAAGCTTCAAACCCAGAAACAATATCGAGTAATTCTTCTGTAATAGTAGTTTGACGCTGATGATTAAACTGCATATTTAGTTCGGTTAGACGTTCGGCAATATTTTTTTCTGCTATCTGCATTGCAGCTAATCGGCTGGTATGTTCGCTTTTCAATGATTCTGCACAAGCACGATAGAGAGAAACAAAAAAATACTGACGAAATAAAGCTGCTGCTAAATTATTCTCGTTCATCGTAAAAGTCGGCAAACTGCGAGACTTCCATTGTTCGCATTGTAAGCTTTGTAGCCATTCTAAATTGAGGGGAAAAATTTGTAAGTCTGCGGGATGATAAGTAGCACTGTTAGTGATTTGGTTGTAAACAACTGAAATTTGCTCTATCTGATTTTCCTGTCGCCATCTTTCTAAAATTAAAACCATTTCTTGAACAGTAGATGTAATTCCCTCAATAGAACTTGGTAAGGTAAAACAAGCTTCACATCTATATCCTGCTGCGATAATGCGATCGCCTACTCTAGAACCAATAGCTAAAATAAGTTGATTTTCAGCATCAAGCGACCGACTTTCTAGTTTTTTAATAGTGTGATTGGCAATTCTTTCATTAAACTGACCGCACATTCCCCAATCAGAACCAAAAACCACTGTTCCCACACGATGATTGGTAATAGATGTTTTTTTCAACAAAACTTTTGGTCGCTGCTTGAGTAGAATCTGTAATCCCATTTCTATGGTGCGATTGTATTCAGTCAATGATTGCACAGCTTTTTCATATTGATGAATACTGACTGCTGCTAAGGCTTTCATCGTCTTGACCACAGACTGCAAGTCTTGAGCCGTAGTAATCTGATGTTTGAGTTCTTCAATAGTTGCCATTTCTTAAACAAGTTAGTTGATTGAGGTGGTTAGTAGTTAGTAGTTAATTATCTTTCTTACTTTAATTATTGCAAAATCAAAGGTTTAGGGAACTATAGGAATAGTTCGTGTATATTCCCAATTAAACTAATGGATAACAAAAAAGCTCTCGAAGAAATTTTGTCAGAACGCAATAAATTTATTTTAATTGGCTTAACTGGTAGAACTGGTTCTGGTTGCACTACAGCCTCAAATATTTTAAATAAGGAAAAAATAAATTTTCCCGATCCAGAACAGATAAGAACTAATGGTAAAGCATTTTACGAAGAACTCGACGTTTATAGATACACTATTTTAAAAAAATATGCTGAAGCAAATTGGCAGAGTTTTTTTACAATCAAAGTTAGTGATATAATATCAATATACTTATTTCAACTAAGTAAAACCAAGTTGATTGAATTCATTTATTACAATCAAGAAAAATATGATAATAAAGACAAAATTCCAAAAGAATCAATAAAGAATATTGTAAATAAAATCAAAGAAAAAAACAAAATATTCTTTAATAAAATCAAAGAAATTAGTGATATAACTATTTTCTCTGAAAAAGATTTATCGTCAGAGCAAATAAAACATCAATTATTTATTCGATTAGCAAAACTTGTTAGGAAGCTGACGCGAGATTTCAAGCAAGAACTAAAGTGTATTGATGAGACACTTTATGTATCAATCTATCAAGCAGCAGGTAATTCAATTAGAAAATTAGGCAAGGTAGATATTAATTATAAAGAAGCTTCATTTGATACATCAAAAATTTTTCACTTACCAGAAACACTTAATAGAATAATTAAAGCTATTAGAAAAATCAAAGATAGAGCTTTTATTGTTATAGATGCTCTTAGAAATCCTTATGAAGTTAGTTTTTTTAGAGATAGATATGCTGCATTTAAGTTGGTTGCTGTTAATGCTCCCGATCAAGATAGAAAAAAATATTTACAGCAGGTTCATAAATTTAATATAGATCAGCTAGATAAATTAGACAAAAATGAATCTGGACAATGGAAAAGTCTTGAAGATAGATTTACTGTTCAGAACGTAAAAAAATGTATTGAAATGTCAGATATTCATATATTTAATCCTAGAAATGAGCTAAAAAATCATAATATCTTGGCATCTCAGTTAGCATGGTATTTTTCGCTAATGCATCATCCAGGATTGGTTTCACCAACTTCTATGGAAAGATCGATGCAAATTGCATTTAGTGCAAAGACTAATTCAGGATGTATATCTAGACAAGTGGGAGCAGTCATAACAGATAATGAAAATTCTATTAAAGCAGTAGGTTGGAATGATGTACCCAGTGGTCAAGTTCCCTGTTCTTTAAGAAGCGTATATGGTGCATTGAATCATTTTGATGAAAGAATTTATAGTCATTATGAAAGGAATAATTCGGAGTTTCGCAAAGCTTTAGAAGAAAAATATAAAGAGAATATTGAACCAAAAAATAATTCTTTACGAGGTAGAAATTTATCTTACTGTTTCAAAGAGATAAAAAATTCAATTAAAGAAGAAAATAATCAAGTTCACACTCGTGCTTTACACGCTGAAGAAAATGCATTTTTACAGTTAACAAAATACGGTGGAATTGGAATACAAGGTGGAAAACTATACACTACAGCTAGCCCATGTGAATTATGTGCCAAGAAAGCATATCAATTAGGAATTAAAGAGATTATATTTATCGATCCTTATCCTGGTATTGCCAAAGAACATATTTTGCAGAATGGAAAATATCCACCCACACTTACCCAGTTTCATGGTGCTGTAGGTCGTGGCTATCATCAATTGTATGAAAGTGCGCTTTCCTATAAAGATGAGCTTAAGTTCTTGTTATAGATGAAATTTTCTGAATATTTTAATTGTCCTGCATAACTTGCTCAACAGTATCTTCAGCAATATTTAACAAATTAGTGAGATCGCTTTCATTTAATTGCTCTCCCACTTCAATTCTTTGACACACATCAGGTAATTTTTCTCTAACAGCTTGACGTATCGAGTTTTCCACTAACTTAATCTTTTCCACAGGAACAGTATCAAAGCTCCCCTGAGTAGCAGCTAGTAACACGGCGATTTGTTCAGCTACGGGAATAGGTTGATATTGATTTTGTTTGAGGATTTCTCTAACTCTTTGACCTCTTTCAATACTTTTTTGAGTTGCTTCATCTAACCGCGTACCAAAACGAGAAAAGGCTTCTAATTCTTCAAACTGAGAATAGGATAAGCGTAAATCTCCAGCTACAGCACGATAAGCAGGTAATTGAGTTTTACCGCCGACACGAGAGACAGATTTTCCTACATCAACGGCAGGTAAAATACCTTTGTGAAATAAGTTAGGGGTGAGATAGATTTGACCGTCAGTAATAGAAACTAAGTTAGTAGGGATATATGCCGAAATATTCTGTGCTTCTGTTTCTACTATCGGTAAAGCTGTCAAAGAACCACCTCCGAATTCGGGACGCAGATGAGTAGCACGTTCTAAAAGACGAGAATGAATGTAAAAGATATCTCCTGGAAAAGCTTCTCTTCCAGGTGGACGACGCAATAATAAAGATAATTCTCGATATGCTCTTGCGTGTTGAATTAGATCGTCATAAACAATCAAAACATCTTTACCCTGTGACCTGAAATACTCTGCCATGGTAGTGGCTGCATAGGGGGTAATATATTGTAAACCTGGGGGAGTTTCTCCTCCTGCCACCACAACTATACAGTAATCCATTGCTTCTCTTTGGCGTAACTCAGCAATCAGTTTTGCTACTGCCGAACTTCTTTGCCCGATTGCACAATAAACACAAATAACATCTTTGCCTTTCTGATTGATAATTGTATCTAGAGCGATCGCAGTTTTACCCGTAGCGCGATCGCCTAAAATTAACTCCCTTTGTCCTCTACCAATGGGAATCAAGGCATCAATAACTTTTATCCCCGTTTGCAAAGGTACAGTAACAGGTGCGCGCTGCATTATTCCTGGTGCTTCTCTCTCTACTGGAAGCCTTTTTGCTGTAGAAATTGCCCCTTGATTATCTAATGGACGACCAGTTGCATCAATAACCCTACCTAATAACTCTTCTCCTACAGGTGCATCCAAGACTCTCCCTGTCCGTAATACCTCACAACCTGCTTTTAAATCTTCACTGTCATCTAATAAAATAATTCCTACTTCATCGCGATCGAGATTGTAAGCCATGCCATAGCAATTCCCTGGAAATTTTACCAATTCCTCTGCCTGCACGCTAGGTAAACCAACAGCCCTGGCAATTCCTCCACCTAAATAGGTTACAGTTCCTACTTCTTCAATCTGTAACTGAAGGTTATGCCGATCTAAAACCTGCTGAGAAATAGCAACAGTTTCATCTAGAAGATTTTGCCAGGATAGGGAATGAATATCTGTCACAATGTCTTTTTGAAATTACTTCTAATATAGATAGTGCAAAAGTTTGAGGATGTTGTGAATATTCGCAATATACCAAAGATAACTCTAAAGATTAATATTCAAGCGGTCGCTATTGCTCACAAAATAATATTTATGCTACTTGGTTATTATTCTCTGTCAAAATTTTGGCTGTGGCTGTTTCTAACTCAGTTAAATAGTGTTCTAAATTCCAAGAAATCTTATAACCGCGATCGCGCAATTCAATGCCACAGATAAAATCTGTTACTATTTCAAACTGCACCTCGGCATTAGCAGCAATTTGTTCTCGAATAGCAGTAATTACACGCTCTTTTTTCTCTTCAGGAATTGTAAACGAACTACAGATGTTAATTATATGGCGAGGATTGGGAACTGGCGCGGTGTTAATGGTATTTTTTTGAAGCTCATCGAGGTTATACAAGCGATCGATAAATGTTTCGATAATTTGTGTTTCTAAATTAGCATTGGCTAAATCTGATAAAGCTTTTCGAGTCGTTATCGCGACTTGTTGGCTCAAGCGATCGCGTAATTCACAAGTAAATTTTTGCCGATCTTGTTCTAAATTCGCATACCATTGGGAACGAGCTTGATTTACTTCAGCTTGTGCTTGCTGAGTTAATTTTTCTTTTTCCTGCTCTACTTCTTGTTTGGTTTGTTCTAACCAGGCTTGCTTTTGTGATGCTAACTCCTGTTGTTTTTGGAGATATAATTCTTTTTCTACTTCAGCATCTTTCTCTTTTTCTGCTGCTGTGGCTAACTGACGTTCAATTCTCTGCGATCGCGCTTCCATTGCCTGAGTAATGGGTTTATATAAAAAACGCTTCAGCAAAGCAACCAAAATTAGAAAGTTAATGATTTGAGCAATAACAACAAAAGGATCGATTAACATAACTTGGTTAGTGGTTAGTAGTTAGTAGTTAGTAGTTAGTGGTTAGTAGTTAGCGGTTAGTACTGATCGTGCTTTATTACTGATTACTGATTACTGATTACTTATCCACCTGCTTTCTCGATAAAGTAATTCCAAAAGGGATTAGCAAAGATCAAAATTAAAGTAATTACAAAACAGTAAATAGCTGTTGATTCTACTAATGCCATCCCCACAAATAAAGTACGAGTAATATTTTTAGCTTCGTCTGGTTGCTGAGCGATCGCATTTAATGCCTGTGCCAAGGCTTTACCTTCTCCCAAGGCTGGACCAATAGAACCAATAGTAATTGTTAATCCTGCGGTTACGATTGATGCCATACCAATTAGTGCGAGATTATCCATAGGTATATTGTTATTAGTATTGATAGTAGGGGCGATGTGCCTTTACAGTGGTTAATTATTATTCGTTAGTTGTCTGAGTGGCTGCTGCGATGAAAACCATGGCTAAAATGGCAAAAATATATGCCTGAATTAATCCCGTTAGTATTCCCATAGCTTGCATAATGATGGGGAAAAATAACGGCGCGATCGAGAGTAAAATACCAACAATCATTGTGCCACTCATAACGTTACCAAATAGACGTACTGACAAAGAGATCGTGTTAGAGAACCTACTAATAATATTAAACGGCAGCATGAAAGGAGTGGGCTGAAGATAGTATTTTTTAAAGTAACCCATAAATCCTTGTTTTTTAATGCCATAAAGAGGAATAGCAAAAAAAACACATATTGCTAGGGCAGCCGTAGTGGAAAGCGAACCTGTAGGGGGTTGATAGCCTGGAACAATACTGAGAAGATTAGAAACAGCAATAAAGATAAATAGAGTTCCCACAAAAGGAGTATAAGGTTCTGGTTCTTGTTGGCTAACTTCTTTAATTTGATTGCCGATTCCTAACACCAAAACTTCTAAAAGATTTTGTCCCTTAGAGATTTTGGTAGATGCCGATAGTTTACGAGTAACTAACCAAGAACCGAAAATCAATAAAACCATGATCAGCCAAGTAAAAACCAAAGTGGCATTGATCGTAATTATGCCTCGTTGCCAGAAAATAATTTGGTCTGGAGTTAAATTCATATATCAGGTTTTAACTTGATGTAATTTAAGTTCAATATTCTGGTTGTTTGCTAATTGCTAATAGTTATTTTCTCAGCCTCATGATTAGTTGCATTAGATGATCGCGAATGTGCCAGCAAAGCAAATCTCGATTAAATCAGCATGATTGCTATAGTTCTAACCATTAAAAATCCTAGACAACCAGTCAATAAGGTAATTACGTTATATAGTTCGGTATTGCCACCAATAATTAAAGATAAAACAAACATACTTATTCCCAATCTCAATAAAAAACTAGATAACATTAATCTGTAAGGGTGTTTGGTTACAGGTAGCTGCTGCACCGTCAGCCACAAACCACCAAAGTAGAACAATCCCAAACCAGAACCCACAATAAAAGCAATGATTGATGTCAAATTTTTATTTCATTCTCAACAGTTTGCAATAATCTTAGACAGAAAATTTGAGGAACTTGTGAAATCATTCAAAAATCACAGATCTGGTATTGTTCAACCTCTACTTAAAGATTAATTAATTTCAGCTTATCGTTTTAACTGAGTTTTTCTTTAGCAATGGACGCAATAGCAATGGAGAGGTAATACAAGTTATTGCCGAAACCAAAATCATACTGGTGAAAATTTGTGGCGATACTGCCCAATATCCCAATTGTCGCCCTCTTTCCATAATTACCATGGCAATTTCGGCACGAGGAATCATGCTAATACTTAGTAATAAGACACTCGTTTTATCTGTAGTTAGAAAGAATAGCGGGTAATCCTGTACCTACTACCTTCCCTAAAATTGCCACAATCAAGAGAATAAAGACTGGGAATAAGTTCGAGTTGAAGCAGTTTAGAGGCTGTCAAAAAACCCAGGATGCTACTAAAAGAGAGATTTCCTAACAAAATAAAGCTAGCGCGAGGTAATTGACGTATTAACCCCGCTAAATTACTTTCTAAACCAACACGAAACAATAAAGAGATAATGCCCAACTCGGCTAAAAAAGCATATACTTCTCTAACTGAGGGGGTTAGAAAATACATTCGGCTATTTACAACCCCCATTCCTATTCCTAAAAGTAGATAACCAACCAAAGGAGGTACGCCAAGTCGATCTAAAACAGCTTTAATTAGAATAGCGAGAATGAGGGTTACTCCCACGAGTAAAACCAGAAACAGCAGTAAAGTTTCTCCTTCAATCACTTTGACTCTCCTTAGCGATCCAATACCAAGCATTGAAACAGCCCAAGGCTACACCAATTACTAGTAGCATGAGAGTCCAAGAATATTTACTCTGGATATGGGTATCGATCCAGACACCTAAACCAATACCTAGCAAAGAAGGAATAGCCACCGACCAACCTACCATGCCAAACATACCCAAGCCAAACCAGATGTTTTTAGCTTCTCTTCTGGCTTTAAGTTTGCGATCGCTTTTAGTAGAAATTTGACGTTGAAAGTTTTTTTTATCCATGTCCCAACTCCTTAAAATGGCGCATCATACTCGCTTCAAACTTTGCCAAAACTGAACGGGTTAGTTTTTCTTTTTCGTCTAATATCTGAAACTGTTGCGCTACGGTTTGCTGGAGAGTTTCTAAATTATTTCCCTCAATTGCATTACGAGTAGATACTAAAACTTCTCGATCGCATTTGACTAAAATCCCTTCATCTACAGCGACAAATATTTCTTCTTCTGTTTCAACTGTATAGCTAAGTATTCCTGGGGCTAATGCAGTCGCAAAATCAATATGATGGGGGAGCAAACAAAAATGACCATTTTCTGCTTCAGCGATTACTTTGGTGACTTCGCGATCGATTAGTACTTCTGTAGGAATTAAAACTTTCAACTTCATCCTAATTCAAGAGATTCTGCGAATTAAAAGCTATTCTGACAGCAGTTTGTGAGCATAGTGTGATGCTAAAAATAATGCTCTACAAAAGCTCGATAAATTCCTCTACTGTCAGTTCTGAATCTCGTAATATTTTACGGAGTAAACCTTTGCCAATAGTTTTGCCTTATGAATAGGAACAGTCACAACACGATTATCTTCATGTTTCATCCTCACATGACTTCCTTTCTGTCTCACGGCTTGAAAGCCGATCTTTTCTAGAACTTTCATAACTTCGCTGGCTGTAACTACTGGAAGTTTAGGTATTAGACAACAATTTTCTGAATTCCGACAAACTCTGAACTTGATTCCTCAGTTGCTTCTAACATACAGAGTTCAATTACTTCCTTCATATTCGCCATTAATTCATCAATTGTTTCCCCTTGGCTATAACAAGCTTTTAGTTGTGGCACTTCCCCCACATAGTATTCATCTTCATCTCGCTCAATAACTACATAAAATTCTTTTTTGGTTTCGGTCATAAAATTATCTGCATAAAAACCATGACTGCTAGTATTTTGACATATTTTGTAAATACAGCATTGACAAAAGATTGCTGATTATAATGATTCTGGCATGAGTAAAGTTAATCTAGATTCACTAATAGAAAATTTGGATTCTAAACAAATATCGAATTTATTCTTCTTCATTACTAGAATATTCGTTTAATCGATTTACATTATCAACAATATCTCTCAAATTTATTTGAGGTGTCATAATGTTTTTTAATTCTTTCGCATTAAATTTATAGCTTTCTACTATTTTGCTCATTTCCTTACTTAATTCAGTGAACGGATTAAGTTGCTGATCTATCAATTTTTTTATCGCAATCTGATTTTTAAGATTAATTCTGGGCATCATAACTTTTTCTAATTCTTTTGTATTGAATCTATAATTTTCTAATACTTTATCTACACCTTTGAATGAATTAATTTGTTGACTTGATAAATTTCTCAAAATGGATGCAGTATCAGATTCTGTGCTTAATCTAGAATTATTTTCTGTTGTAGGAGAAATGTCTTCACCTTCGAGTCTAACTTCTTCTGCTTCCTCTATTGTTTCTGGCTGTTCGTTCAGTTTTAAATAATCTTCGGCATACCTCAAAAAACGATCGCCAGTATACATCCAGAAATCCACATTAGCTTCGTTTTTCATTTCCTCTATTAATTCTGTTCTGGGACTAATTGTTTGTCCTTGATGTCTCTTCCACCAATCGTCTTTATTGTCGTCGGTAACAAAAATAATCGGTTTGTTTTCAGTTTTTGCATACTCTATTATTTGAAGCCATAGAATAGCATCACCATATTGCTTTTGATCTACAGATTTGTTTTTATCTTTATAGCCTGGTGGTATGTTTTTTTCAAAACGAGATTTACATTGTGTATGAACTTCTTTTAGCTTGTCTTCGTCATGTGGGCTTCCAATTTTATCTTCAAACAAATCGCCTATTTTTTCTCTATAAATATCATTCTCAATTAGGTTTGGGTATTGAGATTTTGTTTCCTCTAGAGATTTTAATATTCTTTTGTTTGCTCTTTTTGTTGTGTCAAT
This sequence comes from Hyella patelloides LEGE 07179, assembly GCF_900659865.1. Lineage (GTDB taxonomy): Bacteria > Cyanobacteriota > Cyanobacteriia > Cyanobacteriales > Xenococcaceae > Hyella > Hyella patelloides. The sequence continues at coordinate 25,853 of NZ_LR213787.1, read as the reverse complement.
AAACTTTTTATCATCAACCAATGAAGTAAATGAATGACGTTTGCGATATGGCTCAATAGCTGAGTTAAGTCTTGCCAAATTCTCATTCAAGACCTTTTCTATTTCTTCATAAGGTTTTAACTGATGAGAAATAACGTTTAATCTTTCCTCTTGATATTCATAAGCTACTTGGTATGGCAACCAAATTCGAGCCTGTAGCAAATCTAATATTTCAAATAGCCTTTCTCTTGTCTTCTCACTGTAACGATAAACATTTAGCAGAATATTGGTGTCGAAGACAAAAATACATTCATTCCATAGCTTCTGAAATTCTTTTTCACTAGGTTTATAGTGACCAGGAAACAAATTTTTCATCATTCACACTTACGCTAAACTGGGAAAATATGCACAAAAAGCTATTTGACCAGCTATAAATATAACCTAAGAATGCTGATACTGGTTCTTGTACGGATAGCGTGGTTTGAAAGTATATTATTTTTCGACCTCATCAATACTACCAATCATATATAAAGCCTGTTCGGGATAGTCGGAAAACTCATCATTTAAAATACGATCGCATCCATCCAAAGCATCTTCAAGCCTTACTATTTTCCCTTCTAAACCTGTAAACTGTTCGGTGGTAAAAAAGGGCTGAGTCAGAAATCTTTCCAATCTACGGGCGCGATATACTATTTGTCGTTCGCTTTGGGCTAATTCTTCTAGTCCCAACATGGCAATAATATCTTTTAATTCTTCATAGTTAGCTAGGGTTTGACGTACTGTTTGGGCAATTTGATAATGGCGATCGCCAATTACTTGAGGTGTTAACATCTTAGAATCAGACTGAAGAGGATCGATCGCAGGATACAGTCCTTCACTTACGCGTTTGCGAGATAAAACAATAGATGCGGAAAGATGAGAAAAAGTATGTACCGCAGCAGGATCGGTAAAGTCATCGGCAGGAACATAGACAGCCTGAATGGAAGTAATCGAACCCGATGCAGTATTACAAATGCGTTCTTCTAGTTCCGCTAACTCTGTAGCTAAAGTAGGTTGATAACCGACTCTGGAAGGCAATTGTCCCATCAAACCAGAAACCTCTGAACCCGCTTGAATAAAACGAAAAATATTATCAATAGTTAGGAGAACATCTTTATGTAAATCATCGCGGAAATATTCTGCCATAGTTAAGGCTGCGTGTCCGACACGAAATCTTACTCCAGGTGATTCGTTCATCTGTCCGAATACCATGACGGTGTTATTTAGCACTCCCGCTTCTTTCATTTCACGATACAGTTCTTCTCCTTCCCGCGATCGCTCACCAATACCACAAAAAATACTCACTCCCTTGTAGCGACTGACAACATTATTAATTAACTCAGTAATTAAAACCGTTTTACCTACCCCTGCACCCCCAAATAGTCCTGCTTTTCCGCCTTTTTCCAAAGGTGCGAGAACATCGATCGCTTTAATTCCCGTGAGAAAAATATCTGTCGTAGTAGCGCGATCGCCCAAAGGAACAGGTGAGGCATGAAGCGATCGCCATTGACTAGCTGATAGTTGCTCTCTACCGTCGATAGTTTCACCAAAAACATTGAACATTCTTCCTAAGTTAGCTGTCCCTACAGGAACTTGAAGAGGATGACCAGTATTATTAACAATTGAACCTCTGGCTAATCCTTGAGTTGGAGTAAGAGCGATCGTTCTGACCACTTCTGAACTAAGATAGGTCATTATCTCTAGGGCTACCCGTTTATTTTCCCCTGCTGTTAATAAACTATGGAGTTCTGGCAATGAATGAGAAAATAAAACATCAACTACGCTACCGCGAATAGAAATTACTTTACCTTGATTTATTATCATACTGATAGCCATTTGTGGGAATTGTCGCCCACCTGAGTCTTTTTGATAACCGATCTCCGATCGCTTTTTATCGGGCGCGGTGTCCGATATCTCTACGGTAGTACATTTTATCAAAACTAATTTGGGCAACTGCGGGATAAACTTTTGCGATCGCCTCTTGAAAGTTATTTCCTAATGCTGTAATGCCTAAGACTCTTCCACCATTGGTAACTAATCGATCGCCTTCTAGTTTTGTTCCTGCATGAAAAACGATTGCATCGTTGACAGTCTCTAATCTGGCGATCGCTTTCCCTTTTTCGTAAGCATCGGGATAACCCCCCGCAGCAGCGACGACACAGACTGCACTACCTGATTTCCATTGAATATTTACGTTAGCTAATTCTTGATTTACGCAAGCCAGCATTAACTCATCTAAGGGAGTATCCAATAAAGGTAAAACTGCTTGAGTTTCAGGATCGCCAAAACGACAGTTAAATTCTACTACTTTGGGTTCACCATCAGGAGTAATCATTAATCCTGCATAGAGAATTCCCCGATAGTCAATACCCCGTTGATTAAAAGTGGCAATGGTGGGCTGCAACACTTCGGTTTCGATGCGCTGCATAATCTCAGGAGTAACTAAAGGTGCAGGTGCATAAGCTCCCATTCCCCCTGTATTCTTTCCTGTATCTCCTTCTCCAATGCGTTTGTGATCTTGGGCTGGTAATAAAGGAATAATAGTTTTACCATCGGCTAAAGCAAGTACAGAAGCTTCTTCTCCTACTAAAAACTCTTCAATGACCAAAGTGTTAAAACCCTGTCCAAACAATTCTTCCACTGCGTTTAGGGCTTCCTGTTTAGTCATTGCCACAATAACCCCTTTACCTGCTGCTAAACTGTCTGCTTTGACAACAATTGGCGCACCTTCTTTTTCTATATAAGCCTTTGCCTTTGCTGCATCAGTAAAAGTTGCAGATTTAGCTGTCGGGATACCCCCTTCTACCATTAAATCCTTTGCCCAAGACTTACTTGCTTCTACTTCTGCACCTGCTTTAACTGGGCCAAAAACCGCAATATCCTGTTGTTGTAAATAATCGGCAATACCCAAAGATAAAGGTACTTCTGGCCCTACTACAACTAGATCGAGATCGCGCTCTTTAACTGCTTCAGCAATCCCTGCAAAGTCATCTACTGCTAAAGACAAATTCTGACAGTTTTCTAATGTTGCGGTACCGCCATTACCAGGAGTACAAAAAACTTGTTCTACATTGGGTGATTTTAATAACGTCCAGGCGATCGCGTGTTCTCTACCACCGCTACCTACTACCAATACTTTCATGATCTTTTCCTTCTTAACTTGCCAGATTGCATTTTCTCAGAAAAAGGGGTCTTGCACAGTTTTGGTGAAACCAAGAACAGGCGATCGCTACTGCTTAAACAAGACATAAATATCTATTCTCCAATAACATCTTCATTGCCATCACTCCTGTATGTTAGCCAATCTGCGAACACCTTCTGTCAGTTGTAGCTCAGTAAGATTAGAGTAGCCAAAAATAAACTCCTTTGTCGTAGTAGCCTGAAGATAATAAGGTTTGAGACTAATCATCCCTACTCCTACTTTATAAGCAGATTTGATAATCTCGTCCTCACTAAGTTTAGTATGGAGTCGTACAATTAAATGAATTCCTGCATTTTCGCCTAAAATTGTGGCTCGTTCTCCCAAATAGTTATTAATAGCTTCTACTAAAACTTGACGACGGCGATCATAAAAACGACGTATGCGCCGAATATGCCTTTCAAAATGTCCCTCAGTAATAAAATCCGTCAAAGCATATTGTTCCAATAAAGGAGTAAAGCGATCGCCCAACCATCTAGCCTGACACACAATCGGTACTAATGTACGGCATATCTATCAACTGTAATGCTCCAAAAATCGGCTTCGGTTGCTGCCATAGTCAGCTTAACAACCGCCTTAGGTTTCTCTAGTGGTGCTTTGTTTACCAATGGCGTTTTGTTATTCGATGATTCTTTAGTTCCCTTTAGTTACTGGGTAGTCTTTGGCTTACTTTTAGGCTGTATTGGTTTGAGTATTCAATTATCAGAACAACCTACGTCCAAAGATAAATTAGTTCGCTTACCTAGCTTTCCCAAAGGAACTATCTCCGCAGGAATAGCGATCGCCCTGGCTTAGTCTTTAGCGGGAATTGTCGGCATCATTCTGCCAGAACAGTTAGAACAATATGGTTTGCCCAATTGGTCGGGCGCGATGCTGTTTATCTTCGTAATTTCTGGAGTTTTAATTCAGTCTTTTGCTCGTAAATTAGCAGCAAAGCGATCGCAAAAACTTGGTTCTATTTTATTGGTTATTGGCTATCTTACCTTTACCTGTGGGGCGTGGCTCAATGTTTTGGCTTTAGTAATTGCAGGAGTTGCGATCGCTGGTACGGCTTGCTACGGATTTACTTATTTGGGTGGATTGGCTCAAGTAGTAAAGATTGCAGATTCGCAGTCAGCAAGAGTGACATCGGGATATTTTGTCTGTGCTTATCTCGGCTATGGTTTGCCCGTAGTTTTGATTGGGTTTCTCGCTGAAAATTTAGGTACAATCGCTACCTTATTTGGTTTTGGGGCAATTTTAACCATTAGCAACATTTTACTTATACTTAACTATCAAAATGAAAAAGATTCTCCATCTCGATTCCAGTCCTAGAGGCGGTCTGGCTCTGCCAGCACTGCGTGGTCTGCGAAGCAGGCGCTGCGCGATCGCTCTCTATCTCGTTCCTTAACGAGTGAGTTTAAGCGTATTTGGCAGGAAACCTATCCTAAAGATAAAATTACCTATCGCGATTTAGGACATAATCCCGTTCCCTTTGTTGATGAAGCGTGGATTGCAGCAGCATTTAGTCAAGCAGGACAGCTAACGCCAGAATTAAAGTCGGCAATAGAGATTTCTGACAAATTGATTGATGAGTTTCTGGCTGCCCAAGTCTGCGTGTTTGGTATTCCCATGTATAACTACGGTGTACCTGCTAACTTTAAAGCCTACATCGACCAGATTGTCAGAGTAGGACGTACTTTTGCCGTTACAGCTAATGGCTATGAAGGCTTGGTTACAGACGACAAAAAAATATTGGTTATCACAACTAGAGGCGGTAGTTACAAAAATAGCCCTCTTGATTTTCAAGAACCATACTTGAAAGCTATTTTTGAACTTATTGGCGTTACCGATGTAAGTTTTATCCACGCTGAGAATTTAGCGATGGGAGACGAAGCGCGTCAGCAGTCTTTGAGTCAAGCTCGTCAAGTGATACAACAATTCATTGCTACATTTGCTGCTAGCTAAAAAGTTTTTATAACCAGAAAAAATAACTATGGTTGCGCGATTCACAGTCGCGTCAGGATTTCTATGTCTCAAAATAGGCAATTGCTAATTTTTATCTGTCTAATAATTTCTAGTATTAATGGCATATCTGCGGTCAATGCTCAAACATTTCCCGTTTCTCAAGTTCCTTATCCATCAGTCTCAAAACTCAAAGACGTTGCCCCTTCAGATTGGGCTTATGAAGCAGTTCAACTTTTAATCGATCGCTATGGCATAGTGACAGGGTATTCAGATAATACCTTTAAAGGAAACCAGTCTCTAACTCGTTATGAATTTGCAGCAGCGTTAAATGAAGTACTTCAGCGAGTTGAAGAATCAATAGCTCAGAAAAAAACATCCGTCTCTAGTGAAGACTTAGCTACATTACAAAGACTAAAGCAAGAATTTAACGCTGAGTTAGTTACTTTAGAGAGTCGTGTTAATGAGTTGAAAACTAGGACTAATTTTTTAGAAGCAAATTTTTCTTTTTAGAATAATTTTCCGCCAACAAAATTATTAATATTCAATCTACATAGCAATATCTTTCATTAATGAAGCTAAACTGGCAGCCAGAAGAATTAATTGAACACTGCACACTTATCTCTGCTGAATTAGACTTACTAACTAAGAAAACGGCGATTAATCGCCTGGGAATAGCTTTGTTACTCAAATATTTCCAGTATGAAGGTCATTTCCCTACATCTAAAGCCGAAATTTCCCGTGATGCTATTCGTTTAGCAGTTACATATCGATTGCTAATATGGGAAAGATGACGCAGTGTAACAGTGGAGAATTAATTCCGATCGTAGATGGTCAGAAAACACTTTATCAAGTAGGTGAGTGGTATCATGTACCAGCGCAAGCTACTCATGTAGCGCGTTATGATAAAACCACTTTTCAGATTGAATTTTGGTTCTACTTAAAGTAGTTAAAGTGACATCCTTATAACGCTATCACTATACTTTTTTAGTCTGGCTTTTACCAAATAATCCATTGGGCTTCAAAGTTAGAGCTAAAATCACCAAAGCAAAACCAATAATTTCTCGGTAGCTACCGCCTAAATATCCTGCTGCTAAAGATTCTCCAATGCCATACAGGATTCCTGCGATCGCAATTCCCCAAGGACTACTCAACCCGCCAATAATCGCCGTGGCAAAGGCTTTTAATCCTAGGAGCGTACCCATACCAGCAGAAACATTGTAGATTGGTGCAATGAGAATACCCGCAACTCCCGCTAAAACTGTAGAAAGAGCATAAGCAAAAGCGATCGCTCCTTCCACGTTAATGCCCATAATTTTAGCAGCGTCAGGATTTTCACTCGCAGCGAGAAAAGCTTTACCCCAAAGGGTATGGGTAAAAGTAAAACGAATGGCAAAAGCGATCGCTATACCAATAAGAGGTGTCAGTAATTCGAGGGGAAAAACCCCAAAGCCTAAAATATTTATCGGTGTTTGAGCCAAAGGTGAAGGATAACCCCGTACTTCTTTGCCAAATATTACCATTGCCAGGTTTTCAGCAATAATACCTACGGCAATAGTAGTTAGTAACCAGGAACTTGAACCATCCACAGCAAACGGACGTACTGCTAATCTTTCGACAATTAAGCCAAAAACAGCACACACTATTAAAGATAAAGGAATAGCGATCGCAATATGCCAACCGTAAGTAATATTAAGTGAATAACAAACAACTGCCCCCAACATCACTGAAGCACCCTGGGAAAAATTCATCGTATTAGAGACGGAATAGGTAATCTGCAATCCCAAAGCAACCAAACCATAAACGCTGCCGATAGCAATACCAGAAACAATAAATTGTTGTAACATAAATCCATACTGCAAAACAATCTTATCTTAATAGGAAAACCTGCGATCAAACCAATTGTGTTGCAAACAAGCTAAAAAAGTATTGCTATAAAATGTAATCAATAGTTATTTCTTCTGACAACTGGCTGAAAAATCTTCTGATTGCGGGATCGATGAATGGTTATTTTTTTGACTACATAAATACTCCAACAGCAAGCGTTAGAACCAGCGATCGCGCCAATTACTTATCTGTTTGTAGGAAAAGCCAAAAGTGAAGGTCTTCGCGAGAATTTTTCCAACTTTATCAAAGAAGGAGCAGCTTTTGAAGTAGGAGTTTAGGAGGTAAATAGCGATCGCAGTATTCCTTTGTATTTATCAGTTAATTATATTTATCTGACAAAATCGGAATCAAATCTGATTGACATCAAAATTCAAGATCGATCGTATAGAATCATGAGACCGAAAAAACGAAATAGTTTAAAAAAGTAGCCTTAAATCATGCTTGAAAATAAAGATATTAGTCAAACTCCTTTCGCAGAAGTCTCAACAGGAAGACTTAGTTTTCCTGCTCCTCATTTTATTGAAATTGATGGACAATCAGTGTTACTGATTACTGGTAGATCGGAAGTTCCTTTATTGGTTGGAGATCAATTTATCACAGTTTTCTCTGGGGAGATTGAGTATTATCCTTTAGTAGAAGGAGAGTATGTAGAGGCGGAATTAGAGGAGAGTCCTTTACAGGACATCGAAAACGGTAGACGAATTGTCGATTTTACGGTGGCTGACTTTAATAACGATGACATAGACGACATCATTAACAGTATCAATTTAACAGAAAGCGATCGCGATCCTTTGGGAAGTGGCACAATTGAATATTATCAACTTAATAGTAACGGATTATATCAACCTTTAGCACCCAGTCCTTTTACAAATCTCAATCAAGAAGATGCTGGTCAGTTACAAACGGCTCTTGATGTCAATGGTGATGGGTTACTCGACTTAGTATTTGCTACCGTTGAAGGCGATTCCTCTACTATTTATCTCAACAATGGAGACACTTTTGAGCTTTCTACAGCAGAAGTCAATTTACCAGAAGGAATCGATCTTAGTAATCCTAGAGTTATTTACTCCGTAGATGGAGATAATGATGGCGATCCCGATCTGGTGGTAAAACAAGAAGATAACAGTCTAGCTTTTTTCCGCTATCAAGATGGTCAATATACAGCAGTCGCCGAATCAGAAAATCCTTTTGCGGGGGTGAATGTAGTTGAAACAAATCAATTAGCTTTTAGCGATACAGACGGAGACACAGATATTGATTTATTAGCTATTGAAGATAATGGGAATATTAGTTATTACGAGAATAGCTTAGAAGAAAATGACAATCCTCCTACTGAAGACGACGATCCTAACACTGATTCTTTATTAGACACCTCAATCAATCGTTTCCAAAATATGGATATCCCTGGTACTTATCTGTATGCTGGAGAATCAGAAAGTGAAGCTATTCGCGAAGATTTTCCTGATTTTACGGAAGAGGGATTAGCTTTTAAAGTTGCTGTCGAATCGGGAGAGGATTTAATTCCTTTATATCGTTTTCAAAGTAATACTACTCCTGGTACTTATCTGTATGCTGGAGAATCAGAGAGAATAAATATTAATGATAATTTTACTGAAGAGTTTACCGAAGAAGGATTAGCTTTTTATGTCTACGGAGCAGGTACAGGTCAAGGAAATACATTCTATCGCTTCCAGAACGAAAACAAACCAGGTACTTATCTATTTGCAGGAGAAGCCGAAAGAGAAAGCATCTTAGCTGATTTTCCTAACTTTATCGAAGAAGGCGCAGCTTTTGAAGTTGGGGTTTAGGATTGTGGTTTAGACTAAAAAAATGGTGATGTTGTTTTGAATTATTTTGGCTCAATTTACCGTTTTTCTATGGGGGAGAGTGAGCGGTTACAACCTAAAGTACGATAAACTGATAAACTGCAAACCCACTTTGCAACAAAACCGTACTCAACTGCTCATTCTCAAAGTCGCAGGAGAGCTAAACAATAGAGCTAAACAATAATGATGTCAGCCCCAGGGATAAAGTCACTATCATTGACAACATTTTCTAAAGTTGCAAACTGCTGACCATTAAAGCTTAAAGCACCTGTACTAGAATTAAAGTCAAACTGGTTAGTGGAGGTCGCCCCAAATCCACTACGAGATATTTCAACTAAATCATTTTCTCTCCACTGAAAATCAGCAATACTGTCGTTTCCTTCAGAAAGACTGTTAAACACAAAACGGTCGGCATTGGCTCCGCCTGTCAGCACATCATTGCCTTCACCACCAATTAAGCGATCATTGCCTCTACCACCAGTTAAGGTGTCATCTCCTCTATCTCCAATAAGAGTATCCCGATCATCTCCTCCTAATAAAGTATCGTTTCCCCATTCTCCCTGAACAGAATCATTTCCAGAACCTCCATCAATGAGATCGCCAATGCTATCGATAAAACCTGATGCGTCCGAATCTAAGATATCATTGCCACTCCCTCCAAGGAGAGTATCTGCACCACCTTGACCACGTAATTGGTCATTATCTTCCCCTCCATCAAGGCTATCATTGCCAAAGCCCCCATCTAAAAAATCGTTGCCGATGTCTCCAATAAGAGTATCTCGATCGTTGCCACCAAATAAGGTATCGTTCCCCCATTCTCCCCTTAGACTGTCATTACCAAAACCTCCATCGAGGCGATCTCCAATTCTATCGATAAAACCTGATGCGTCCGAATCTAAGCTATCATTGCCACTCCCTCCAAGGAGAGTATCTGCACCACCTTGAGCAAGTAAAAGGTCATTGCCTTCACCTCCATCAAGGCTCTCATTTCCATTGTCTCCCCGAAGAGTATCATTGCCATCGTCTCCCCGAAGAGTATCATTGCCAGCTTCAGCGAGAAGCGAATCATTACCAGATCCACCTAAAAGCCTATCATTACCTCCTCTGCCTTCAAGAGTATCATCGCCAGCTAATCCGTCGATCACATCAGCTATTGCTGTTCCGATTAACAGGTCATTATTTGGTGTTCCGTTGATATTAGCCATAATTTAAGTAAAGAGTGAATCAATATAGTTTCGTCATGAGCCAGTTAATATCGCTATCACTAAGTTCCTGTAAAAGAGTCTGACTCATGACAATTTTTCTATTTTAAGAGCTGATTTTAAACATACAATTTCAGCGTTAATTAACCACATACTTTTCTGTACGAAATACAGTTTAAATTTTTAGTAGTCCCGACAAAGAGCGTGGAGGTACAGAATTCATCGGTACTTTCAAAGGTAGGTGCAAGGATCAAATCTTGCCATTACAACTGAGTTGAAGTCAGATCGAGACTTGGAAGGTTATACCGTTTCTCAAAAAGAATAAGAGACTTAGTTTGAAGTCAAAAATGAAAAATTAAAAGCTATAATTCAAGAATAAAAAAGCTTTCAGAAACTAATTATTATAGTAAATAATTTGATTATGTATTTAGCTAGTTTTGAGAATTGGTATTAAAAAAAAGTGAGAGACTGAGAAGAGGAAAATATCTCAAGAAAAATACTTCCCCTAGTCGGTATATCAGCAGCAGTCGCCAAGTTTCTCAAATTATATGAAAAGTATTTCGTAAAGAAGCAGGATTCAAACCCATTAATCATTACATTAATGGGTTATTAATGATTCCCAACAAAATCCGACAAAGAATCCATAGCCAATTAGTATGGAATGAAGAAGATCGGATAAGCATTTGTATAACTTACTTTAATTAAGTCAAAGCTTATTGCTTCAGGAAAAATCTACAGAACTCGTTCTGTAGGCAATGATACTTTTATAGTATTCTCGATCTTAATTAAATCTCTTCTCATTTGGAAACCTTCCAAATCGTGTCTATTATCTTAGATGGTTCGTTCATTAGCTTTTGTTTTTAACCAGAACAATAACTTAATCATATAGAGTCTTAGTTCGTAGCAAATTGTGACTGTAAAAACTCAACCACACGCTGATACACTCTGTTTGTAGGATGTCCTGACTCGCTACTATATCCCAAGGTTAAAACAGCATGAGAACTCTGGGGAAGATTGTAAGGATTATTGGGTTGAGAATTAATCTCTATAGTTTCCAAAGCTGCGTTACGTTTCCAACATAGTTCCGCATTATCTTCTATTACTTCCGTTTCCTCTCCAAACTCTTTTCGCAGTGTTGTAAACTTATCGGGTGGACTGGTTTTATCCTCAGAAAACCGCAAAGCTAAGATAGGAACACCATTATTTGCCCTTGCTTGAGCAACTTCTAATTCTGCGGGAGAAACTCCTAAAGCTGCTTTGTGAGCAGAGGTAATTCCAAACGGAAGAGAAGGCTGACTGGCAACAGAGGCAATTACCGAATCATCTGCCATTAGCGATAAAACGAATCCACCAGTGAGACACATCCCAATTACTCCAACACCTTGTCCTCCACATTCCTGTTTAGCTTGTCTGCAAAGTGCTTTCAGCCAGTCGGTTATGGGACTAGATTTATTTTGAGCAAAACAATAAAATTCCTGGCTAATACAAATTCGAGCCGTGTATTGCAACATTTTTGGGACAGAAAGAGGTTTATCTGGTTCTCCAAATAGCAACGGCATATAAACTGTAAAATTCTCAGCTAGCCGTCTGGCTAAGTCAACACATTCAGGAATCATTCCTGGTAATTCGTGCATCAAAATAACAGCAGCACCACTACCTTTCTTATATACTAGGCGTTTTGATGAACTATTCTCAGTAAAGTAGAATGTGCTGAAGTCTTCCATAAAACTAACGGAATCAAGTTTTATTACTTTTCCTCAGATTAATAGAGTTTTGGTTGATATACAACCCGTTACCACTTGTTCGGTTTACACCTATTTATCCTATCAAGTGGAATAATATCCCGTCAGGCGGGTACATAGTTTGGTTATTTGCTTGTTATCCTAAGCAGTTTCTATATGCTCCATCGACTAATATTAGGGACGCAATCACTGACATTAAAATTTGCTGCCAAATCAACATCTTGTTCAAAACCTCTCTCAATAAGTTCTTTACCCGAACCACACTGCTTTATTAGAGGTTCTAAAGTTTTGTGAATGCCTCGATATGCTGTAACCGCTAATTGTGCTTCTGGTGACAAACTACCTTCTAAATAACTGATAATCGCTCCTGCTCCTATAAAATCCTCAAATGAGGGACGAAGACTTCGATCGCTCCATTGCTCTCCTGCTGGTATTACAGTAATTTTTCGTCCATAGTTCATAGCAGCTAAAGCCACTGCTTTACAGTTTCTCAAGCATCCCGTCAAAATTGGTACTGTTGTTGTTGCCAAGCTCAAAGATGAACCGTTAGGCGAGGGAAGCACCAATCGAGTTCCCTGAGTAATTGACATTAATGAAGCTGGAGATAGGGAATAGCCACTACTACCGCGTTTTTCTGCTAGTCTTGCTCCCACAGAACGAGCGTATGCTTTGGCAGAGTCATCTTTCCACTGATAGGGAAAAACGATCGCACCTCGGCTATTAGCAATTTCAATGCAAGTCGAAAATGAGAGAACATCGACTACTATCATGACATCACTTGCTGGAGCTAACTGGACAACACCTTGCTTACCCCATTCGCACCGTACTTCAAAATCAGTTTGCTGAAAGTTCATATTAATTGGTTGTCACAGGATTCTGATTAGCTTTTGGCTTCGACGGGAACAATTTTGTTGTCCTCCCAACGCACCATAATATAATCATCCTCGGTTAAAGCATCGTAGTTGTCGGCGGTAAAGGGATTATCGTAAGTTTTAATCAATCCCTCATATTGAGGTAAATTGAGCAAGGCTTCTCGAATTTCTGCCCCTTCCGTTGTGCCTGCGGTATCGATCGCCATTTTGGTCAGCATTAGAGCATCATAGGCATTGGCAGTACCTACGGGAGCAAGTATTTCACTGGGGTCTTTTAGCTGAAATTTTTCGTCTAATTTGTTGAGAACTTTTTGACCGACTTCTGATTGTGTGTCAAAAAAGCTGTAGGTTTGCACGAACTCTACTTTACCAGCAATATCTCCTGCTAATTCAGGAAAACGTCCCCCAGAAATTCCCCAATGAGAGACAATCGGTACATCCCAATTAATTCGAGTGAGCGATCTCATGACTTGAGCAGCAGGAGCAGCATTCGCAACTAGCATCAAAGCTTCAGCACCAGAGTTTTTGAGCCTTGTTAGCTGTGCTGTTACATCGGTATCTTCTTCATTAAATTTCTCAATACCAGTAATCTCAAGATCGTATTCACCTGCCCATTCTTCAAATCCTTGTTGGTTGGATTCTCCCCAAGGGTTATTAATCAGCATTAACCCCACTTTACTGACATTGTAGGTTTCTCTGGCATATCGCAGTAAAAATTTATCGACTATATTGTCATTAGCGGAAACACGAAAGGCATAGTTAGGGTCAAAATCATTACGAGTAATACCTGTAGCTGCTGCCCAAACTCCCATATAAGGTGTTTCTAGTTCGTGAAAGACAGGTAGCATTGCCAACGATACAGGAGAATCAAGTCCGCCAAAAACTACGGCTGCATTCTCTTGTTCGATTAATTCTCTCGCAGCAGCAACTCCTTTAGCAGGATTTGATTCATCATCGCGACGAATTAATTCTAAAGGTCTTCCGCCTAATACTCCTCCTGCTTCGTTTACTTTCTCAATTGCAACAGATAGACCGCGAGTAATTGCTTCTCCTGATAGAGCGGATTTGCCAGTTAAAGCAGCTACTAAGCCTAGTTTGACTGGTTCAGTGGAGTCTGCTTGACCGACAATATCTGGTGCAGAATCGGTGGGGGAAGTTTCTGTTTCAGCAGCTTGCTCGTTTGATGCACAGCTAGCCAACTGAGAAATAGCTATACCCGTAGCGAAATAGCCAACTCCTTTTAATAAACCACGTCTACTAATATTATTTTGTTTACCAGTCATTATTTGTACTTGCTCCAATAATTATTATGCTCGCTTTGAAACGAATATTTCCGATACTGTGCCTGGGATCATTGTTTCCTTCTTAGGATAAATAGCATATTGTGTCGTCAAAATGGTTAAATAATCAAAAATATTGTAATGTTTGTGACTACAATGAGTCTTAAAATTGTCAACGCCACTTTACCAGATCGAGCAGGTTTTTGGAATATAGAGATCGCTAATGGTTATATAACTGAAATTGCTGTGGCTGATTCTACCATCAAAGAAACCGATCGGACACTTGATGCTCAGGGAAAGTTACTAATTCCTGGGCTAGTAGATGCTCATATTCATCTTGATAAAGCTTTATTATTGGATCGCGATCCTGCTATAGAAGGAACTTTTGCCGAAGCATTGCAAAAAACGCTTCAAGCCAAACAAGAGTATACCTTAGCTGACATTCAAACCAGAGCCAGAACTATCATTGAAAAAGCGATCGCTTTTGGCACTACTGCTATGCGAACTCATGTAGAAGTTGACCCCATTCTTCAGCTTAAATCTCTGGAAGCTTTACTACCTCTGAAAGAAAAATATGCTTGGGGGATTACTTTGCAGCTAGCGGTTTTTGCTCAAGAAGGAATTACCAATCAGCCTGGGACAGCAAGTTTACTCAGAAAAGCAATGTCAATGGGAGGGGATGTAATTGGTTCTGCTCCCTATGTCGATCCCAATCCCGAAGAGAATATTCGCCTTATTTTTGAGATCGCTCAAGAATTTAACTGCGATATTGATTTTCACCTTGATTTTCTCGATGATGATGCACCTTTATTGCTACCAGTGGTCATTGAAGAAACCCTAAAACACAACTGGCAAAATCGAGTATGTCTGGGACACATGACTAAGTTAGCGGGCTTGACTCCAAAAGAATTGGCTGCTTTAATTCCCTCGCTCAAAGAAGCTGGGATCGCTATTTTAGCTCTACCTGCTACCGATCTTTATATGATGGCACGACAAGATACCCATAACGTCAGAAGAGGCGTAGCACCTGTTCATCAGCTAGCAGAATCGGGAATTAAAGTAGGAATAGCCACTAACAATGTGCAGAATTTGTTTACCCCTTTCGGTGATGGAGATGTGTTAAAAATTTGTACCTTACTAGCTCAAGTATTGCAATTAGGAACAACTGCTAGTCACCAACTTTGTTTGGAAATGGCAACATCTAGAGCAGCACAGGCAATTGGGATTAATAACTATGGAATTGAGGTGGGAAAAGTTGCCGATTTGGTTTTACTGGAAGCTAATTCTGTTTCCTCCGCAATTGGGACTGCACCCTTGAATAGAACCACAATTAAAAGAGGACAAATAGTTGCCCAAAGTCACTGTGCAGTAGGCTTAAAAGAAAATGTCAGATTTTAATAACACATTTTGAGATTGGTCATGAGCTTCAGTTCAGAAGAACTCAACGCAGCTCGTCAACGTCTATTTGATAAACAATCTATTTTTAGAAATCCTTCTTTTTGCGATCGCTATAATTTTTGATTCTCTCTTGAAAGCCAACCAGCTTGTTGATTTGGCAGTTCTTTTAAAGTAACACAGGCGATCGGTATTAATAACTATGGAATTGAGACGAGAAAAGTTGCCGATTTGGTTTTACTAGAGGCTAATTCTGTTTCTGCTGCAATTGGTGTTGCACCCTTAAAGAAAACCACCATTAAACGGGGGCAAATAGTTGCTCAAAGTAACTATTCAAGAAAATGTCAAGAAAATGTCAAATTACGGTTGTGTTTTTAGGATGTGTACGCAATAATACTGTGGTTAAAGAGAGGTTTCTTAATGAGATTCAGAACCGTTAGTCTTGAAACTCATGAGATTCTGTGTCGAATTCTGAAAATATGTTGAATAAAGTACGAACTTTGTGGCTCAACCCCTCTATATTGCTCCTAGCCATTTTGATAGCAGCAGGATATGCAGGCAATTATTTGAGTTTTCCTTTTGGATTTGGAGTTGATTTTTTATTTGGCAGTATTACCGTTTTGATAGTAGTTAGACTGTATGGAATTTGGTGGGGAACTGTTGCCTCATTGATTGCTGGTTCTTACACAATTGCACTGTGGCAACATCCCTATGCTCTAATTATTTTTACCTGTGAAACATTATTTGTTGCTTGGAGATTGCGCCGAGGAAATCAAAATTTATTACTGATAGACATGATTTTCTGGTTGTTAATTGGTATGCCGTTGGTTTGGTTATTTTATGGCGGTATCCTTCAAGTTGGAGCAATTACCACCTTAATTATTGTGGTCAAACAGGCAGTAAATGGAATTTTTGATGCTTTGGTTGCTAGTTTATTACTGACCTATAAGCCACTTTATCGCTGGGGAAATTTCTCTTTAAGAAATGCTAACTTTTCCTTTGAGCAGATTTTACTTAACCTTTTGGTAGCTTTTGTTCTGATACCTGCTCTAATGCTCATGTTCGTTAGTAATCGAGTTGCTATGAAACACGAACAAAATACACTGATTGCAACTTTAGATACTTCCGCTCAAAATATGTCAGCCTATCTGCTTCGATGGCATCAGTCTGGTTTAGAAGCTTTAAGCCGTTTGGCAGAAACAAGTAGCGAAACTCAAATTGTGATTTCAGGACAAACACAACAGAGCATCGAACTAGCGATTGGAAGTCTACCACTTTTTCGACAGATATATATTATTAATGCTGATTTAGAAGTAATTGCAGCAGCGTCTAGTTCCAATGAGTTCGATCGTAGTGACTATCTGGATTTTTCTCAGTTAGATATTCCTAGAAACCCTCAAATATTTATAATACCAGACTTAACAGAAGAGACTGATGCTTCCTCAAAGACAAAAATTCTCCAAACCTTACCAATTATTCTCGATAATCGCTGGTTAGGAAACATAATAGCAGAGTTAGATATAGACTTTATCGGGCAGTTATTACAAACAGAAACCTACACCGTACCTTTAAAAAGTACCTTATTCGATGAAAACCAGCTTATCATTGCCAGCACTCATAACGAATTAGATGCTCAACAAGTCTTAAATCGTTCTCAAACTGGAGAAATTAATTATGTAGAATCAGATGGTGAAGATCGAGAAATTTATCATTGGTTACCAATTGTAGAAGGAAAACCTCTAATAGGTCGTTGGAAAGAATCTTTTTATGGAAGAAACCTCTTAATTGATGAAGAGATCATTCCTTTAAATTTAATTATGGAAGCTCCTGCTGCTCCTTATATTGAATATTTGCAATTACTCTACATTAGAAGTCTTACTATGTTGCTGCTGATTGCTTTTGGCTCTATTTTAACTGCGAAATTTTTCAGTCGTCTTTTAGTTAAGCCAATTCTAAATTTGGCTAAATTTACAACTAATGTTCCTGATAAACTCATTCAGCTTGAAGCTATTGAACTGCCGAGAAGCTTTGTCCAAGAGATGAATGTTTTGGCTAATAACTTTGAGGAGATGTCTCATACAATAGAACAAAATATTCAGCAGACTCAACAAACTAACCAAGAGTTAAAAAAAGCCAAGGAAACGGCGGAAGTAGCTAACCAAACTAAAGCTCAATTTTTAGCGAATATTAGCCATGAATTGAAAACACCCCTCAATAGTATTATTGGTTATAGCAAACTGATTCAAAAGAATTTAGCTAATTCCCATTCACCAACCGAAGATCGCTTTAATGTTATCCAAGGGATAGAAATTATTAATCAAAGTGGTAAATATCTTTTGTCTTTGATTGATGAAATTCTCGACTTTTCTAAAGTACAAGCCAATAAAACACGATTATATCCTTCTGTAATCAATATTGCGACTTTTATGGAAGAGATAGTGAAGATTAATGCAACAAAAGCAGCAACTAAAAATATTGCGTTTAAATATCAAACTTCAGGTGATTTACCAACTAATATTTATACTGATGAGATCAGGCTCAAGCAAATACTATTCAATCTAATTGATAACGCTATAAAATATACCAATAAGGGAAAAGTAACCTTAAAAATTAGTCAAATCGATTGTGTTTCCACAACTGATAGCTATCCTCAAGATCGAGTATGTTTGCGTTTTGCTGTTATTGATACAGGAGTGGGAATTGCTCGCCAAAATTTAACGAAAATTTTTCAACCTTTTGAACAAATTAATACATTGGCAAGTAGAAGATTTGGTACAGGCTTGGGTCTGACAATTTGCCAACAGCTAGTAGAATTAATGCAAGGAAAACTTGAGGTTCAAAGCAGATTGAATGAAGGTTCTGTATTTTGGTTTGATGCAGTTTTTCCTAAGACAAAAGTAGATTCAGAAATTTCGTCAGAACCAATTGGAGAAATTGTTGGGTATCAAGGTAAACGAAAGACGATTTTAATAATAGACGATATAAGAGCCAGCCGTCTTTTACTTACCGATATACTTAAACCTTTGTTGTTTAAAATCATTATTGCCCAAAATGGAGAGCAGGGATTAGAATTAGCTCTGAAACATAAGCCCGATTTAATCGTAACCGATTTATTTATGCCATTTAAAACTGGCTTTACTTTAGTTGCAGAGCTTCGGAAGATCGAGGACTTTGCACAAGCACCAATGATTGCTATCTCAGCTAGCGATTTTGAAGAAGTAGAACAGCAAAGTAAAGCTATGGGTTGTGATGATTTTTTGACTAAACCAATTGATGATGAAAAGCTACTCCATTTAATCGGAAAATATTTAAACTTAAAGTGGATATATAGATAATTAATTTTGAGACAGTTTTAAAGCTATATTAGGTTGTTATTTTATCCCCTAACCCCTCAATCAACTCAATTTTCTGACCTAGAAAAGATGCTACAAAATCGATAAAAGTGCGAATGCGAGTAACGTATCTTAAATCTTCGTGAGTCAAAATCCACAACTCTTTTTCTAATTCAGGAATTGGGTTACTGACGCGATTAAGATGAGGATCGCTATCTCCTAGATAGCACGATAATAAGGCTAATCCTGCATTTTCTTTGACTGCTGCTAGTATACCCATACAAGTATTGAATCGATAGTGAAATTTGACATCTGGAACAGTGTGCTTTAACCAACGGGCAGTTGCTGAATCAATTACACTTTCGTCAAAACCAACCCAGTCATGCTGGTTTAACTCACTTAAATTAGGGTGAATTCTAAGATATTCTTTTGAGCCGTAAATCGCAATAGCAACACTAGAAACTTTTCGCCCTACTAATGTTTCTAAAGGTTGCGTCGTCGTGCGAACTGCTATATCAGCATCTCGCTTGGTGAGATTTAACACATCTTTGGAAATTAAGACTTCTAGCTCTATTCTAGGATATTCTAGCCGAAATTTCGCCAAACAGGGAGCTAAAAGCTTAACTAATAAAGCATCAGCCATTGTAACTCTAATTGTGCCACTAGGACGCATATCCTGTCCGCTAATACGTCGATTTAAAGCAGAAATATCAGCTTCAATGCGTTCTGCTGCCTGACAAAAATCTTCCCCTGCCTCCGTCATCACATAGCCACTGGGCAATCTTTCAAACAGTCGTACGCCAAGATTTTTTTCTAAAGTATTCAATCGTCGAAACACAGTCGATTGATGCAGGTTAAGTTTAGTTGAAGCTTCAGCTACATTTCCCGCATCAGCGATCGCTTTTACATATCTCAGATCGTTCCAATCCATATTCGCAAATTTGCAATTTTATCTCGCACTAATACCTATATTACTCGCAAAATTAAGAGTGATAATAAATATAACTAAAGTTTTTTGAAAATAGGAAACTGCAAAATGACTGAATTACGAGGAAAAAATGCCTTTGTTACTGGTGGTACTAGAGGAATTGGGGCAGCAATTGCTCAAAAAATGGCAGAGGAAGGAGCAAACGTGGCTTTTACTTATTATAAATCTCAAGATGAAGCTCAGGCTATAGTTCAAGAGATTGAAGCTAAAGGTGTCAAAGGATTAGCAATTCCAGCTGATGCGATGCGAGCAGAAAATGTGGTGCAAGCCATTCAGAAAGCTGTATCAGTATTTGGAGCTATTGATATCTTGATAAATAGTGCGGGAATCTTTGAGCTTAAGTCAATTACCGAAAGCACTTTAGAAGATTACGAAAGAACTGAAAGCGTCAATGTGAAAGCCGTTTTTGCTGCCACAATGGAAGCGGTAAAATCTATGCCAGGCGGAGGACGCATTATTACTATTGGTAGCGTTAATGCTGATTTGATGCCGTTTCCTGGTTGCTCGCTGTACGCGATGAGCAAGGCTGCTGTAAAAATGATGACACAAAGCTGGGCGCGAGATTTAGGCGATCGCAAAATTACGGCTAATGTTATTCAGCCAGGTCCCATTAATACAGACATGAATCCTGCTGATGGTCCTTTTGGAGAAGCCCTAACAGCGATGACTGCGATTAAACGATATGGCAAATCAGAAGAAGTTGCCGAACTAGCTGCTTTTCTTGCTAGTCCCAAAGCCTCTAATATTACTGGCTCTGCTATTAATATTGATGGCGGGATGACTATTTAGTAGACATTAAGCCGAAGTAGAAACGCTCTTAAGCGATCGCCCATAACTGAATCTAAACCAATGACAATTATTGAAAAACAATCATGCCTAATGTCAAACAATCTAACAGAAGCTTGCTAACGCTCAAAACAGCAACTCAAGTAAATCTCAATAACAAGGAAATTAAACAAATTCGCGATCGTCTTGCCCAATGGCAACAATTGTTTGCCCCTGGAGATAATTTATATACCCTTGATGGTTATGAGAATCTTTTCTGGCAAAATCATCATGAGTTATTAATTTATGATAATTATGCAGAGAAAGACACTCGCTGGACAGGATTCAATCGCTACCGTGAAATCTGGGAGCATGAAATTAACAAAAACTTTCCTGGCTTTACTATGTATCGTATTGAGGTTGACCGTATCGAAGCTAATGGCGATATTGCTTGGAGTGCTTGTACCTGGTGGGGAAGCGTGATTAAAGCTGGTAAAACGCTTTATACGGCACAACACGCAACCCACATCTGGAAAAAGAATCAAGGTCAATGGCAGATCGTACATGAACATCTCACCAGTGGCATCAAGGAAAATGGTCAAGAATCTCATCGTTCCCAAGAAGATATAGATCTCGATGACCAAACACTTCACCACCAAAGAGCATGAGGGTTGGTGGAGATTACTATAATCTCAGGCATAGTTACCAAAAGCGATCGCGATCCTTGACAAATCCCTCTTTAAATAACCGCTTCAATTCTGGTGCGGTTAACACTTTGGCTTGCCCATTTCCGAATACTTTCATCGGAAAATTGCCTCAAAAAACAGGCGATTCAACATAAATGTGATTATGTTTGAAAAACTGTGAGACGAAAACTATTGGCAATTTGCACAAACTATTGGAAGGCTTAATATTTCTGTTCTACCAAAATATCCCCATTTATGAAACCTCTATCAATTCCAGACATTTCTTTGAAAGTTCATCTGCCATTGACACAGATTCGACATCAACACAGACAAATCCAAGACGTTCAACCTCCTCCCTCATGCGTTTGTTGTAGAGTAGGGTGCGGTTCAGAAACTTTTGAATTAGATACTTTTCATCCTCACCTACATTATCAAAATTACTCGCACTCAAGATTCGGTTTCGGAAAAGTCGATCGCTAGCTGTAAGCCAAATTGCTTTAACACCATTTTTGCTAACTAAATTTGCTACAAATCTAGGCCATAACGCAGAGCCTTCAAGTATGAAGCATTCTGTTGATAAATCAGATGCATGAGTTTGAACAATAGCCTCGACTTGTGGCAACACATTTTTCTCATAGTGCGACAATACATCTAAAAAAAGAGTATCAACAGATAGAGTTCTATAATGTTCTGCTACGTGTTCTTTAATGACCTTGGCATTTGCATTCATCCAAGGACGACCAGGATGCCGAGCGAGACTATCCGTAGAAAGATAACTCCAGCCCAGTTTTTCAGCCAAAGATCTGCTGAGGGTCGATTTGCCTGCATGAGAAGAGCCACCAATGAGAATCACTTTTGTTTCATCGATCGATTTATCCATAAACTTTTTCTGTTTGTCATAAATCCTGTAAACTAATTTGGATGTAAGTTTCCTAAATAAGAATCAATAATTCTAGAATCTCGACTCAACTCTTCTGGTGTACCAGCTTAAATAATTTTTCCTGTTTCTAGCACGTAGAGGTGGTGGGCAACCGAAAAGGCTAATTGAGCCATTTGGTCTACCAATAAGATTGAAATACCTTCATCACATAGGGATGCCAAGGTTTCATAGAGAGATGCCACTAATTGTGGTAATAATCCCAGAGAAGGCTCATCTAAAAGCACAATTTGCAGTCTAGCCATCAAACCAAGAGCGATCGCTGCTAGAATTGCAGGACTATTAAGCGATCGCCTATTAGAACCAGCTATGCAGTCACAAAGTATTTTAAGTTATTTATTTGCACCTATTTTTGGTACTGACACAGGTGCAGGAATAGCACTGTTGTATGTAATGATTGCGACCGCTATGTTGTTAGTTGGTGTTGTTGGCTATAAACTACCTCAACTGCATCCAATAGAAAATATGAAATCGGAATAATCAAGGCGATCGTTCTCATTACCTTAAGAATCTCATTGGGTAGGCACAATTCAGTTTTAAACTTTAGCTAAATCAGAAAAGCGAATTTTTAAATAATCCTCTTCCATTTTTGCCCCAGTAGGATTAAGAGCAGCTAGAGCTTGTGGTAAGACTAAATTACGACGGTGATTACCAATTCTGACATTTAATTCATCACCAGTTTTATTTAGTTGAATTTGCTCTTTAGGAATGCCTGGTAGATATAATTCTAGACTGTAATGATCTTTTCCTTGAATAATATTGATGGTATTTTCTTTGTAATAAACTTGGCTGGGGTCTTCATCGCCATAAAGAATTTCTTTTAACTTTTCTAAAGCGGATAAACCACACATTTCTTCGGAAAACAAAGGAGCTTCTTTAATAGGCAAAGGATGGAAATTATCGTAAATCTCTTGCTTATAAACGTTTTGATTAGCCTTCCAACGCTCAAAGAAAGGGTCGTTTACTGTATCAGGAATAATTCTATTAGCAACCACCATATCTGTTGCTACATTATACAAACTCAAATAGGCATGAGCGCGTAAAGACTCTTTAATAACCATCTTTTCAGGATTCATAACCAAACGCACCGAAGTCTCAGTATTATCAGTTAAAACCTTCTCTAAAGCCTCAATCTGCTCGTAAAATTCGTAGGGTGCATCCATCACTTCATTATCAGGAAGAGAAAACCCCGCAATGGGTCTAAAGATTGGCTCTACTATAGGACGCAACGCAGCAGACATTCCCTGAAACGGCTTGTAAAAACGTCTCATATACCAACCACCCACTTCGGGAAGACTCAACAGACGTAAAGCAGTCCCCGTAGGAGCAGAATCAATAATTAGAACATCAAAATCCCCTTCATCATAATGGCGTTTCATTCTCACCAAGCCGAAGATTTCGTCCATCCCTGGCAAAATCGCTAGCTCTTCAGCTTGAACTCCTTCCAAACCCCTAGCTTGTAAAACCTGAGTAATGTAACGCTTAACTGCACCCCAATTACCCTCTAACTCCATCAAAGCATCCAGTTCTGCACCCCAAAGATTAGGACGCACCTGCTTGGGTTCATGTCCCAATTCCAGATCAAAGCTGTCTGCTAAAGAATGAGCAGGGTCGGTACTTAAAACCAAAGTTTTATGACCAAGTTCGGCACAACGAAGACCAGTTGCAGCAGCTACAGAGGTTTTGCCAACGCCTCCTTTACCAGTCATGAGAATTACGCGCATAAAGGGAATTTATCCTAAGCTTAAAAAAATTTACATTACTTAAACTATTATAAGGATTTCCCGCAAAAACCCGTACTCTATTCTTCTGTAAACTTCTATTAATATTAAATCAAAGATTAATTAGCTGACAAAACTGCCGTTTTATGTATAATTATATAGGCTTGTTGATACGAATATTTTTCATACAGCGTATTTTCAAGACGTTTAGAAAATCTTAACCAATTGGGTACGTAGCTCAGGGGATAGAGCAACCGCCTTCTAAGCGGTCGGCCGTAGGTTCAAATCCTACCGTACCCGTAAGACTTCCTGCCTTCTTGAAAGGTGGTTTCACTATCTACTTGTCGATTGCCAAATTAAATGTCACCGTTGCTAAATTAGTGTCGTCTTGACAAATTATTTGTCATTATTGACTAGCTTTCTACGCTTGTTTTATTTGCGAAGAAAGATTTTTAAAAATAAACTTAAACACTCTCATCTTGTTTCTTTTTTCTAGTTCACCTAATCTTGAGATGCATACCTTAATTGAAGGGTACGGCAAGATTTGCTTTCATTTAATTTATTGAATAATAAAAAATCCTTCTTGCTCGAAGGTGATTCAGTAACCACTACTATGGTAAACCCATACCCTTATTGCTGGGAGCGCACCTTATTCCTATCTCTCGATAGCAGCATCAGGGCGAGCAGTTATTAGGGTCAGAAAGCAAGATTATTTTTGACAATAACCAAACTAACCCACATTTTTCGTAGTACAGAGGTTCGATAAAACATGAATTACGGCGCGATTAATATTTGAACATTTGAGTTATTAAATATTTGTTTTAGTAAAGTCGTGCTTAAAGCCTAATTTTCAATCCATCTCATTGAGCGAAATTGATTGTGACAGTTGGTTACTTCCTTCAACTGCAATAGCAGTTAGACGTAACTCCAGTGATGAATGTTGATTCGATATTGTTTGGCATATTCTTTTTGTCCTTTTTCGCAGCCAGGAATTTTGACTTCTGCTTTGGCTTTAATTTCACTTTGAACTATTTCTGTTATATCTTCGATTTGAGGAACAGCGATCGCACTTACCTGAGATTGTTTGGCTAATTCGACAATTGCTTTAGCGATTAATCGATCTACATATTCTCCCAAATTAGATTCACCCTTTTGATTATCGGCAGAAAGTTTTTGGGCTTTGTGTCGAAAGTGGGATAAAGTTTGTTTTTGTTGTCTTTGGCGGTTGAGCAATCTGTAATCTTTGCCTAATAGTTGTTTGATATTACGTAACATAATTACTTTTTCTTCATCTCCATCAACAATTGCAACTGTAGCTGGTTTTTCTAATCCCATTGCTACGCCAAGAATTATATTGTCTTTACCTCGATAAAGCTTTCGACTGGGACGAGGAAAAGGATGATGTAATTTAGCTAATGTAGCGTGTTTCTTTTGAACAAAGGCTTGCTGATTTGTCGTCAATTCGCCTTTCTCTTTCATACTAATGATAGTTTTCAGTAGTTTGTCTTTTTTCTCTTCTCTAGCTAATTGCGTTCCTTCAGTAGACCAAAAACGAGTGTCTACAGTGCAGAATAAAACTAAGCGATTCGCATTCCAAGGTTCGCCTTGATTTTTTTTCTTATCTTCTTTCCAAGCTAGTTGTGCCGATCGCAAGGTAAATAAGCCACTAGAATAGCTATTTTTTCCTTCCTTCTTGATTTGTTGGTCTTCTAAGAAGCGTTGAAACCAATGTAGCTGTCGGCGATCGCAATATATCGGAAAAGTATGCTTACTCAAGCCATTGAAGCGTAAACAAAGACGACCTTTTTCATTTTTATGCCATTTCAAATCTTCATTGGTTTCATAAGTAGGCGTTGATGATTGAAGTAATGACGCATAAAATATTACTGTTCGTAGCTTTAGGCTCTAAGACGGGGCGTATCCCCATTCGAGGACAATGTAAACTTTTGAGGAGACCTCAAAAGACAGCCCCTCCTCTAAGCTCTAAGCTTTTGAGAACTTTTTATTCGCTCCTGCAAGTTAACTAAATAGAGTTGAAGCATTACATATTCAGCAACGC
>NZ_LR213786.1 GCF_900659865.1 Hyella patelloides LEGE 07179 | reverse complement strand
GCTCACCCACTTCGACGACTATTTGTTCAAAGAAAAATAGGTTTGACGATTAGCTTTACGCCAGGCTTTCGGGCTAGCTCCATAGTATTGACGAAACTGGCGGAAGAAGTGATTAATACTTTGATAGCCCACTGCTTCGGCAATTTGTTCCACTGACTGTTCTGTTTCTAATAATAAACTTCGTGCTGCTGTTACTCGACGTTTGATAATCCACTGATTAATCGGTTCTCCTGTATGATCTTTAACTAACTTAGTTAAATAGCCTGGGGAAAAGCCGAGGTGTTTGGCGACATCTCGTAGACTAATCGATTCTTGATAGTGGCTGCTGATAAATTCATAGACTGCTTTTAATTGAGAACAAGAAGCAAATAAAGTGGCAAATTTAGCAAATTCATCGATTTCTGGTTCTGATGACTGGGCGATATCTTCAGATTTGACGGCAAACCACTGCTGGAAAATATTGTTTCGTTTGAGTTGGGCGGCGATCGCTTTTAGTAGTTCTTCTGGAGTAAAAGGCTTCAACAGATAGTCACTTGCTCCTAATTCCATACCTTGACGCAGTTCTTGTTTGGTATTTCTACCAGTCAGAAAAATTAGCGGAATAATGGCTGTATCTAGGTTTTGACGAAGTGTTCTAAGAACTCCATAACCATCTAATTTAGGCATCGCGATGTCACAAATAGTTATATCTGGTAAATGGGTATGAGCTTTTTCTACCCCAACTAGACCATTTTCTGCACCAATTGCCTTAAAGCCTTCTAGCTCTAAGAAGTCTAATAACATCTCTCTAGTTTGTTCTTCGTTTTCAATTACTAATACTTTGGTCATTTTTTGCTCCACATTTTACACTTAAGATTTTGGTTAAAGAATTGATTAGTGGGATAGGTTATTCTGATTTCGGAAAAGAAATCACAAATTCTGTTCCTATTCCCAGTTGACTTTCTACATTAATTTGACCGCCACTAAGCTCAACTAGCTTTTTGACTATAGCCAGTCCCAAGCCATTACCAGGGATGTTATCCACATTTTCTCCCCGATAAAACGGTTGAAATAAATGCGGTCGATCGCTTTGATTGATTCCCATACCTCGGTCTTTAATTTTGAAAATAACCTTTTTTGGGCTACAAGCAACTGTAAAATCAATCTCTTTCTCTTCAGGCGAATATTTGATCGCATTTTCTAACAGATTCGTGAGGATAAGCTGAAGTATTCTGCGGTCTAAATTTACTAATGAGTCATTTCCTTGATTAAAAAAGTTAATCTGCCGAGGACTGCGCTCGCCTAGCTTACAATTATTCGAGTGCAAGTTCGTATGGTAATCGCCTAACTGGAGATCGGATAATAAATTGTCACAGAATTGTTCTAAGTTGAATGGTTTTGGCTCAAATTTCAACTTTCCCGTATCAATTTTGCCTAAAATCAGCCATTCGTCAATTAGCAGACTGAGAGTATCGACTCCTCTTTGCAACCTTTCGAGATACTTTCTTACTTTGCTTGGCTTCCAGCGATCGCCGTAGTTCTTTAATAGTTTAGAGGAAAAGGAAATTACATTTAAAGGAGTCCGTAATTCATGGGAAACCATCGAAACCAGTTTTTTTTCTTGTTCGAGGACTTGCTGGATTTTCTGTTCTGCTTGTTTGTGTTTAGTAATATCGACTGCCACAATCGAGATAGCTGGCTTTTTAGCAAATTGAATTACTCGAAGTGAGCAGTCTAACCAGCATTCCTTGCCATTTTTAGTTGACAATCTAACCTCTTGTCTTTGAGTAGCACCATGATTTCCACAGTCCGATATTGGGCATTTTTGATGAAGTTGAAGCTGCGATCGTAAATTGGTATTAGTTAACAATTCATCTTGGTTGTAGCCAGTCAAGATTTTGGTCATTGGATTGGCATAGCAAATTCTGCAATCTTGAAAAATCAAGATCATAACTTGGGCATTTTCAATTAAAGTCTGAAATTCAAATACTTCTCCTCCACAGTTTTGTAAATCAAATCGATCATTAATTAAAGCCTTGTTCTTAAAATTTTTAGAGTTTGAGACAGCCATAAAATATTTCTTCTTATGTTTGATTTAACCCAGATAGCAAGGAAACAAACCAGTCTCACTACTCATCATGATATTGGTCAGATTTGAAAAAAACAACTAACAAAACTAATATAATGCTGATAAAATTAGCCCTCTTTAGTTAGTTTAAGGGGTACTGTTGCAAAAACTCGATCTGGTTTGTAATATAGTTAAAGCTTTCGATTGGAATTCGCAGTCAAGAGAAACTCTTACTGATAATTAATAATTATTGACCACAACCATAAGGATTTTCAGGAGTTCGAGACGTGATATTTTGATGGGGAACGGCAGTTAAAATAACAGTTCCATCTTCTTGTTTAATTACTCCTCTGGCAAGATAAATTGGTTCCCCATTATCTTTGTATGCTACTGGCTTTACATAATGTGGAATGTTATTGGAATCTATGTGGTTACCATTACTTTGAGGCAGAGCTAATGTTTCTGGTTCCCCATAAATAATTAAAGCATCGCCATCAAAGGGTGCAGTGGGTTCGTGAGGCACTCTGTCTTGTCCTTGAATTGTAAGACTAGAAACATCTTCGATATCAGATGCCGAACAAATATCAGATGCTGTAATAATCTCTGCGGAGACGATGTTATCCGATAGTTCGGTGGTTTCTCGCAAAGAATTATTATCAGGGGTTTCGATAGAAACTGTACCGTCTAAACCGTCTACTTCAGAACTAGCATCGATATCGTTAGTGGCGTTGTTGTCAAATGCTCTACGTTCTTCAATTCCTAGTAGAGACTCTGCTGTGATACTGATTCTGCCACCATTACCTTGTTCGGCACTAGCAAGAATATCATTGCCATTACCATTACCACTGCTGGGATAAGAAATAATAAATTCACTGTTGATGGAGACATTTCCACCATTAGCATTTTCTAGGGCTTGAGCGGATATCAGACTATTATTTCTGAGGGTAAGAGCTTCAGCAACTTCGAGAGTGATATTAGCACTATCATCAGTTTCCGATTCCGATTGACTCACTGCATTAATGGTGGCTCCATTGACTAAATCAATCGAATTGGCTTCAATGCGAATGTTCCCTGCATTCCCTTTCCCTAATGTTCCAGCCACAACTTGTCCTCTATCACTCAGAGTCAAATCACCAGTAAAAATTTCAATATTGCCCGCATTTCCTTGTCCTTCCGCATCAGCCCTGATGGCTGCCCCATCTCTAATTTCTAGTTGGGGAGTCGTAATTTTTAACTCTCCTCCTTTACCGATAGCTGTAGCTCCTACGCTTGTGGTTATTGTACTTTGTGATTCGCTATCGAGATTATCTTCTCCCGCTAAGCTAAGAGAACCAGCAGCTTTAATGATGATATTGCCAGCATTTCCTGTTCCCGCAGTACGAGCATCCAACCTTCCTCCATTACCAATCTCAACTGTTCCTGTCTCGATTGTCATATCACCTGCATCACCTCTGGCAATACCATCGACCTGCGTCAATAAACTTCCCCCGTTGCTAATAGATAACGAATCGGTATTAATATTGATGTTACCTGCATCCCCAACACCTTCGGTTGTGTTGACTAATCGAGCTTGATTATCAATTGATAGGGAGCTGCTCCTAATTGTAATATTCCCCCCATTGCCTTCTGCTGGAGGAATATTGGGATTTTCTAAGTTTCCTCCTATTAGGCTGAAGACATCGCTGCGTAGTCCATCAAAGACCACATCTCCACTAGCATCTATTGTTAAGTTGCCTGCATCCCCTTGTCCAAAACTGGCAGTAACCAATTGACCAATATTACTACTGATTAATTCTGGAGGAATTCCTGTGACTAAAAGCGAACCAGTAGTAATCTGAATATCCCCAGCACTGCCTTCTCCGCCTGCTTCCAATCTACTTCGGGCAAAACCACCATTAAAGACAACATCATTGGCTTTGATCGTAATATCCCCAGCTTCTCCTCTGGCAAAACCACCGACATTAGATTCCAAAGATGCTCCTTCCAACACAGATACTGTGGTGGCATCAATCTCAATGTTTCCACCATTGCCTTGACCAAATGTATTGGTAGCAATTGTTGCTCCATTGGTGAGATTCAGATTGTTGGTAGTGATACTCACATCTCCTGCATTGCCTTGACCAAATGCACTAGCATCAACTAGCCCTCCATTGGTGAGATTCAAATTGGCAGCAGAGATTTTAATGTCCCCACTATTTCCCTCTGCTCCTGGTATAACCACACTAATAGCCCCACTAGGAGCTTCAGTACTATCATCAATCCCATCAAAAGTCACATCTCCTTTCGCAGTAATAGTGATTCCTCCTGCGTTTCCTTGACCGATAAAAGTACTAGAAGAAATTTGTCCTCCATTGCTTACTTCCACCGAACCAGTGGTAATCTCGATCTTGCCTGAATTACCCACTCCATCTACCAGATTGAGAATATAGCTTCGATCTAGAGTTAGATTCTCAGTAACCTGAATTACAATATCTCCTGCTTGAGCATCATTAGAAGTTGAATCTGGAGCTATTCCAGAGCTAATTGAACTGTTATCTAATGTTATATTTTGCGCTGTAACATTAACACTGCCACCACCACTAGCAGTAACATCGACAACTGCTGTATTCTGTAATGTAATATCATCAAAAGAAGCTATCCCATCGTAATCTAAAGTAAAGCCAATATCTGTTTCAATGATACCGACTTCTCCAGCACTCCTCACACTACCAATTTCAATATGACCACCTTTTGCTGTTAAATTACCATCGTCAAGTAAAACATCACCACCAATAAGAGCTAAAATTTCACCATTAGGGACTTGTAACCCTACTGGATCATCAATAATATTAGTTTCGCCGTTGGGATTTCGACCTACAGAGGTATTAACAATCTCTGCTGGGTTATCTCGAAACCCTAAACCAATAGGTGCGTTAACCGTAATCAAAGGCGGATTATCTAAATCTGTCGCGCTAAATTCCCCATCGGGAAACACAATACTACTAGCAGTACTGCCATAAAACGAACCGCCTAGTTGCAAACTTGCACCTTCTCCAAAAATAATTCCTGCGGGGTTGATTAAAAATAAATTAGCTGTACCGTTAGCACGAATTAAACCATCAATGTTAGAAATATTACCCCCTGTAACTCGAGAGAAAATATTAGTTATATCATTGGCATTGTTGAAAAAAGCTTCACTTTCTGTGGGGAGCGAAAACTCATCAAAGCTATGAAATAAGTTACCGCCAGCGCGATTTCCATTATCGATGCGTACTCCCGTTTCTGTAAGAGTAACTGTCGTGGAAGTGGTGCCATCTCTGGTTATTTGAGCAGTAGCACTAAGAGGAAATAATAGAGTAAATAAGAAAAATACTGTTTTAAAAATCTCTTTCATCTTTGAATAAACCTAAATGGCATTGTATGGTGAGATAGTACTATAATTCTGTTTATTAAGGTACTAATAAGTAGCTCTGGGGTGTTGATTTTGGAAAATGACCAACTCCAGAATATCTTCCAAATTGAGCATCTTTTGCATCGAAGTATGGGGAATTTTCTAGTTAATCTGATGGCTGGATTAATTGCTTATTCCTCTTTGCCGAATCAACCTTCCCTGAATTTAGAGACGAAGGCATTACTAGCTCTACCTCCTGCTGTTTTTTAATTTTGTCGAACTCACGTTAGAACAAGCGTCAACAAAGAGATAATCGTAAACTTTTGTAACAACCTGCGTAACAACTGGGATTTTAATCGGAATCATCAGTAGAAGATAACTTGGCTCGTTGCAAGCTAAGCAACAAGTAAGCGATCTAGCTGTTATGATTTTTCCCATTTTAGCGATCGCATTTTACGATCCAAAATTGAATTTTATGCTAAGTAACCAATCAAGTAAAACCGATTTTCATCACAAGATATCTAATTACCAAGAGCATTCTAGTTGCGATTTTGCTGATACGGATCGAATAGAAGAAACTTTTGATAGATATGTCTACTCCCTGAGTTTTAATCTGGTTATTGAAACTCTAGATATCTTGTTCTTAGAGATGTATGATAAATCTCCTGGTACAGTAGAAGTGTTGATCTTAGAGGGTGTTTGGCAAAACAAAACCTATAGTGAAATTGCCAGAGAAAATAACTATAGTTCTGATTACTTTACTAATGTGGCTGCACCAAAGTTATTTAAAAAGCTTTCTAAATTAATCGAATGTCGTATTACTAAAAAAAACTGTCGCTCTCTAGTGACTAAATATGTTTTAAAAAAAATATCGACTAATATAGAAAGCTGTTTATCTAAAAAAACACAGTGTAAGGAAAGCTCAAATATCTTGTCTAATTATCATTTTAATTTCAAGCAAAAACAAAATTTTTCTTTTTTAAAGAATGCTATTTTTTCCTCTCAGACTATTTAGTAAATAGACAAAAGTTAAGCCTAGGTATAGTAATCCTATTAATTTAACTTGTATTGTAGCAATTAGAAGATAGTTATTGAGAAAATAGAACAGTATATAGACTGAAAATCCATGAGGAAGTATTAATAGTGAGTGAGTTTTCAGAAAATAATTTAAATAGCAAAGAACGTGAAGAATACCTCAAAAAATTGGCTATTGAAGCTCAAAAATACCCATCTCAGAGTAGTCAAAGACAGTTAGCTATTAGTCGATTAGTGAATGAAATTTGGCAATCTCCTAAATTAGGTCATCCTCAAAATGGTTCTTGGTCAGTCAATTTTTACACAGAAGTTTATCATGAGGCATTACAAAGAACTCTTCTAGAAGTTTGCCATCGTATCGATTTTTATAATCCTCAACATCCAGTAATGGCTTGGGTCAATTTTCGCTTACAGAAACAGTTTATTAACGTAGTTAATGACTATCGTAAAAAAGGCATCACCAACATTCCTAAAATTCGGCAAAAGGAGACAATTTTTATTCCCAATTTAGATGATTTAGATGAGCGTTTATCAGTTCAAAAAGTTTCTAATGATGAAGTATTATTACGGCAATTTATCGAACAAGATCCAGAAAGATTAATGGGGTCAGAATTTGTAAAAAATCGACCATTTATAACTTTTCAAGTATTAGCTAAAGCAAAATTTATTGAAGAGCGAAATTGGACAGAACTTGCCGATGAGTTTGATATTTCGCCGACAACACTCTGTAGTTTTTTTAATCGTCGATTGAAAAAATTGATGCCTTATTTTAAAAAGTATTTACAAGCGTAATTTTGTACTGGTATTCCCAAGCAAATAATTATGAAGAAATTTTATTCCTAATTTTCCAACCATAACCCAAAATGAAAGAGCTAATTTCAACTTTTACCTTTACCGTTCCTCTAAGTCCCATCGATCACAATTTAGCGCAAAAATATAGTCAGCTACAAAATAGTGCAGCTAAAGCCAAGCAAGTGTATCTAAATATTTTAGCTGTATGTGCCGTCAACTTTTATCTTCAATGCTTGTCAATTGAAACTAATTTGCTCGATAGTGATAGTTTCAATCCTCTCTTACTCAAATCTCTGGACGTGGCAGACATCTCTTTACCACAATTAGGTCAGTTAGAGTGTCGTCCTGTACTACCAAATGCAGAAAATTTAGATATTCCCCCAGATGTCTACTCGGATAGAATTGGCTATGTTGCAGTGAAGCTTTCTCATTCTCTCCAACAAGCCGTAATTTTAGGATTTACTACTACTGCTTCAGCACAGATACCTCTGGCTCAACTGCGATCGCTTGAAGAATTTCCCGAATATCTCCATCAGCTTAAACAGAGTGTATCTCGCTCTTCTTTCTCTTTAGTATCAAAAGTAGCACATCAGCCAGCTATTAAGCTTAGTGACTGGTTTGAGGGAGTTGTAGCAATAGGCTGGCAGACAGTAGAAACCTTAATTAAAGTAAATTATGCTCAACCAGTAGTAGTGAGGGACATGGAGCAACCAGAAAAAAAAGTTAAACGGGCTAAGGCGATCGACCTGGGAATACAACTAGGCAAAGATTCAGTGGTGTTGGCATTGGCACTAACTACTCAACCAGACGATACGATTAATGTTTTGGTGCAAATATATCCTAGCAGTGGAACACTTTATCTACCCAAGAACTTAAAATTAAAGATGCTTTCCCCTTCAGGTAAAATACTTCAAGAAACTGTATCTGGTAGTCTTAATAACTATACTCAATTACGTAGATTTAGCGGTCAGCAAGGCGATCTCTTTAGGCTCGAAATCACTCTTGATGAGGTCACAGTTCAGGAAAATTTTGTCTTGTAACTACTTGTAGGATATTTAAAGATGAGTTGGGCTGTTTCGATTAATTTGGGTTCGGGAAATTTACAACATGGCTTTGGAGAGATTACCGCTCAGGTTTCCTCTAATATGTCAGTTAGGAATTTATCAGATAAATTTGTTGCGCCCAAACCATTGCAAATTCGTGGCAGCTTACCCCCAGCACCAGAAATCGAGCAACTATATCGACAATGGAAACTACTCTACCAAGAGTTTTATCGAGAACGAAGTTGGCATTCAATCAGAGAAATTAAAATCGAATCTGGGGGAATAACCTATTTTTCGGAAGTTGAATTCTATGAACTCTGCCAGCAATTAACCACTCAATTCAATAAATGGCTAGATTCTGCCTCATTTCATCCGATAGATCGCAAACTGAGTCGCATTTTAAATCCCAAAGCAGAAATTAGAGTAATTATCGAAACAAACAATCCTCTGCTCAGAAGACTTCCTTGGCATCTCTGGAATTTTTTTGAAGATTACCCCCAAGCAGAGCTTGCTCTAAGCACCTTGGAATACGGACGCATCGAACCACAGTCAAGTTCTGGTGAAAAAGCGAGAATCTTAGCTATTTTTGGCAATAGCGATGACCTTGATTTACAGGCAGACCGTAGCGCAATTGAAACTTTACCTGATACCACTACCGTTTTTCTTGAATCTCCTGGGCTTCAAAAGTTGAACGAGCAGCTATGGGCAGAACAAGGCTGGGATATTTTGTTTTTTGCTGGACATAGCCAAACTGAATCCGAAACAGGTTGGATTTTTATTAATCAAACTGAAACTATTACTCTGGAGCAGTTACGTCATGGTTTAAAAAGAGCAATCTCTCGGGGTTTAAAACTAGCAATCTTTAATTCCTGCGATGGTTTGGGGTTGGCACAATCTCTAGCAGATTTACACATTCCCCAGGTGATCGTAATGCGAGAATCTGTACCAAATCAGGTAGCTCAAGAATTCTTTCGTTATTTTTTAGCTGTCTTTTCTCAAGGACAATCTTTATATACTGCGGTTAGAGAAGCCAGAGAAAAATTAGAGCCACTGGAGACAGAATATCCCTGTGCTACTTGGCTACCAGTAATTTGTCAAAATCCTGCTGCTCGAACGCCCACCTGGAAAGATTTCAATACTTCCCTAAAAGGCGATCGTGGTTTAAACTATCGTCAATTAAGTTTGCCAGCTTTATTGCTAGCTAGTTTTGTCGCTACTACCTTAGTTATGGGATTACGACAGCTAGGAGCATTACAGCTATGGGAATTAGCAACCTACGACCGCTTAGTTAATTCACGTCCAGCAGAACCTCCTGATCCTCGAATGCTGGTAGTCACCGTGACCGAAGCAGACGTACAAAATCAACCACTTCAAGAAAGATTGGGAACATCAATCTCAGATCGTTCCTTGGCAGAACTTTTACAAAAACTACAATCTCATCAACCCAGAGTTATCGGTTTAGATATATATCGTGAGTTTCTCCTCGACAATGGTCGTACAGATTTAATTGAATTGATTCAAAATGAAGATAGCTTGATTACTGTCTGCGAAGTAGGTACAGAAGAACAAAATCAAAGGTCTGGTACAAGACCTTTCTATGGAGTTCCCGAAGAGCGGGTTAGCTTTAGCGATTTTCCTGTGGATACGGATGGTGTAATCCGCCGTCAACTATTGGGTATGGCTACGGATCCCAACTCGGTTTGCACTGCTGATATTGCTTTTAGTTTACGAATTGCCCAAACTTATTTTGAACCAGAAGGGAAAGAAATTGAACGCAATCCTCAAGGAGATTTGCAGATTGGTGATACTATTCTCAAGAAACTAGATTCTCAGGCAGGTGGCTATCATCAAGTAGATGATTTGGGTTATCAGCTATTACTTAACTATCGCGCCTCACCTGGGGTAGCCAAAACCGTAACTTTATCCGATATTTTAAGTGGTAAGCTCGATAAACAGCTGCCCAATTTGGTTAAAGATCGTATTATTTTAATCGGTACTACCGCTCCCAGTTTCAAAGACTATCATTTCACATCAAATCGCACCGCAGAGCAGCCAGAAATAGCAGGAGTAATAGTTCACGCTCATATGGTGAGTCAGATTTTAAGTGCTGTTCGAGACGATCGCCCTTTACTAACATGGTTACCTGAATGGGGGGAAGTTATTTTACTCTGGGGATGTTCTCTAGTAACAGGATTTTGGTTTTTTTATTTGATCTCTTCTGTATATCGAGGAATTGCTGTTACCACTACTTTATTAGTTATTCCTGGAATTGGCTACATTCTGTTCTTGAAAGGAATATGGCTCCCGATAGCTGCTTCGGTTTTGGTGGTTGTAACTATGGCAGGAACGATAGTTTTTTGGACGACATTCCGTCAACACCGTGATTAGAGAGGGCGACTAGCCGTCGCCCTCTCTCACGGTCAAAGACAAAAACAACCAGTGCCTAAAGTTTGAATTTAACTCAGAACCAAATGAAGCTATCAAAATTATTAACCAATTTATCGATCGCAACTATCATCTTCATACTAATAATCTGCTTTGCTGATTCTTTAGCTCAATCTAGAGCAATGATAACTTCCCAAAATCAAGCTACAGAAGAGCAGTCCTCAGAATCATCTGAGCGCAACCAACTCGATTTTTCTGGAGATGGTAGACCAGGAAGACGTACAGGAGGAGGAAGTCGCAGCCTATGCCCTACCAGCGACATACCACTCACTGCCCTGATTCCTAACACCAATGTAGGAACGACAATCAGCGATCGCCCTACCCTGTGGTTTTATGTGCCTTATTCTTCGCAACAAGTGTCTGCTGGGGAATTTGTTCTCCAAGACGAACAGGAAAACGATCTTAATCGCCAATCCTTTACCCTACCTAAAACTCCTGGTTTGATTAGTTTGAGCCTTCCTAACACAGCACCATCTTTAGTAGCTGATAAATCCTATCGCTGGTATTTCAAAGTTTACTGTGGTAGTTCATCCTCATCTACTGCTAATTTTGTAGAAGGATGGATTAAAAGAATCATTCCCTCTCCAGATTTGGAAGCTCGACTTCAAAATCAAGCCATACCAGCATATAAAATTTATGGAAGCGAGTCTATTTGGTACGATGCCTTAAACACTGTAGCTCAAATGCGTTTAGCTAATAATAATCTTCAACTAGAACGTGATTGGAATCAACTGCTCAATTCTACGGGTGTTGATTTAAATAATTTAAGTCAAGAGCCTCTAATTGGTGAAGTTCGTTTTCGATCGAAGGTTACTACTGATTTAAGTTTAAGCTATTCTACTAGGTTGAGATTGTAAAATAAACTGTTCTAGAGCAAGAGCATTTCGTCGACCAATTTTATCTTCTTGTTGCTGACATTTTTGGATAACAATTCTTGTATTTTGTAATGCCAATTTATCTTGTCTTAGTTGATGATAAATCACGGCTAAATTCATATATGCTTGAGTAAAATCGGGATTGAGACGCACTACTTCAGTAAAATTTTTAATGGCAATTAAAGTCTTTTTTCCTTCATAAGCAGCACAAGCCAAATTAAAGTAAGAATACTCATCTTGTGGGTTTAAATCAATAACTTGCTTAAAATTAGCGATCGCTAGATCGTAACGTTGGAGTTTCTTATAAGTCAAACCCCGCTCGGTATAAATAGTGGCTTGTTGTTCCTGGGGAATCAAACCAGAAAATTTTAAAGCAGAATTGTAACTATTAATCGCTTTAGGGTAATCATTCAAAGCAAAATAAACCAAGCCTTGATTGTAGTAAGCACGATAATCGCGGTGATTGCGCCTAATTACCCGTTGATTTTCCATCAAAGCTGGCTGATACTCTTTCAATTGATAATAAGCCAATCCTAAATTAAGATGAGCCTCCCAATTATCAGGAGCGAATTCAATCGCTTGAAGACAATCAGACTTAGCAGCAGTGTAATGATGTAATTGTAAATTTACCAGACAGCGATCGCTATAGGCAACACCTCTTAAATCATCTTGAAAATCAATTACCGCAGTAAAATCTTGCAGAGCTTTCTCATAATCACCTTGATTCACCCTTTCCAAAGCCGAACTAAATGCATCTGTGCTGTCTAATTGAGACACCGCTAAACTGGAACTATTGGGGAAAAAAGTCATCCCCACAATCGAGAGCGAACAAACCAGAAGTAAACGAAGTAAATAAGCCATATAACGATCTCAATCTGCTATTTCTCGATCAATGCCCTAACTACCCAGAAAAATCAAGAGACAGCTTGTCATACTTCGCGTATTCGGGAAGTCCGCAACTTCAGAATTTATTCTGGAAGCTTGAGTTGGACGATTGCATCTTTCTGATTGCAATTGTTAACAGTGCAACTAAATCTTAAAATTATTGAAGTAAAAGGCGGGTTTAACTAAATGAACGATCACAAAATGGATACTAAAGCTTTTAAGCGTTCCTTGCAAAAGTCAGAGAACTATCATCGCCGAGGATTTGGTCATGAAGCAGAAATCTCAGGGGTATTGGATACAGAGTATCAAAGCGATTTGATTCAAACTATACGCAATAATAACTACACTTTAACCAGAGGAGATGTCACAATCCGTTTAGCAGAAGCTTTTGGTTTTTGCTGGGGTGTAGAAAGAGCCGTTGCTATGGCTTATGAAACCCGCCAACATTTTCCTACAGAAAAAATCTGGATTACCAATGAAATTATTCACAATCCTTCAGTCAATCAACGTCTGCAAGAAATGAATGTTGGTTTTATTGAAGTAGTTAACGGAAAAAAAGACTTTTCGGTAGTCAACTCAGGAGAAGTCGTAATCTTACCTGCTTTTGGTGCTAGCGTTAGTGAAATGCAGCTACTAAATGACCGAGGATGTACCATTGTCGATACCACCTGTCCTTGGGTATCCAAAGTGTGGAACTCCGTCGAAAAACACAAAAAACGCGACTACACCTCGATTATTCATGGTAAATACAAACATGAAGAAACTATCGCTACTAGCTCCTTTGCAGGTAAATATTTAATCGTGTTAAATCTCACCGAAGCACAATATGTTGCCGATTACATCTTTAATGGTGGAGACAAAACCGAATTTTTAACCAAGTTTACTGACGCATATTCTGAAGGTTTCGATCCCGATTTGGATTTGCAACGATTGGGAGTAGCTAACCAAACCACCATGCTAAAAAGTGAAACCGAACAAATTGGCAAACTTTTTGAGCAAACTATGTTGAAAAAGTATGGTCCTGTAGAATTAAATCAGCATTTTATGAGTTTTAATACCATTTGCGATGCCACTCAAGAAAGACAGGATGCCATGTTAAATCTAGTAGAAGAAGATTTATCTTTGATGTTGGTTATTGGTGGTTTTAATTCTTCTAATACTACTCATTTACAAGAAATTGCCATTGAAAAAGGTTTTACCTCATATCATATCGATAGTGCAGAACGCATTAAACACAACAATCAAATCGAACATAAACCCCTAGAAAAACCCATTGCTACCCAAGAAAATTGGCTACCTGAAGGTAAAATAGTCGTCGGAGTAACATCTGGGGCTTCTACTCCTGATAAAGTTGTAGCTGATGCAATAGAAAAGATTTTTGCTCTTAAATCTCAAGTAGCTACTGTTTAACATCTAGTACTTAAGATTACTCAAACTAGCAGTTGTCTTGATTTTACAAAGGAATCAAAATTCAAAAAATTAGGGATGGCTAAATAATAAGCTATCCCTAAAAACCAGATTAGGTAATTATTTTAAATAAGACTTTTTTCACTTCCTATAACTTCTAAGAAACTGTTTCCAAAGAAGCCAAAGCATCAGGAATAGACTCAGAAGGAGCCTCAAATTGCCCAGTAATTACATACTCTAATCTTAGTTTTAACCAAGTAATCATTTGTTTATTAGTAGAAATAACTGCAACTGAAGGTTGAGGACATTTAGCTTTTATTTCTGCCATTTCTGGAGCTTCTAAAAAAGCAGGCTGTTTGATTAACCAAAAGTCAATTTCTTTATTTTGTTCTTGATAATTACGAACTCTTTCTTTAATTACCTCTTCAAAAGGTTCTTCTTCTAATAAAAATTTTTGGCTGGCTAAAACGTAATAGTAAGTGGTCATTATGATTACTCCTGATTTGATACTTATTATTTTATGGTTGAATGTGGATTGAATTAATGGCTATTTTAGACCTCGTCTTAGTCTTATTAGAGAACTATTGCTCGATCGCGCTAAAATATCCTATCAGTTATTCAGCGAACAGTTTTAACTAAAAACTACTTTAACTAATTTGGCAAATATTGTTCGATTAAATTCACAATTGCCTTTTCCTGAAATCCCTGTGCCAATTCTTTGAGTTTGTCAGCAAGAGGTTCGTACTGTTTGTCTAATTTTTCCAGATATATAGCCCGTTCGCGAATTTTCTTCATGCTGCCTAGCATGGCTAGTTCGTACAGGATTTCCATTTCTTCAGAGGGCGGGGCAATCAAAATTTTAGTAGAGTTAGCCTCTGTAGTTGTCAGGTTATCGGAACTGGATTCTTCTATCTCTTCATAAATCCAATCCAACTGCAAATACTCTTGTAAAACAGCCAGTAACTTTATCTGATCTACAGGTTTAGGTAAAAAAGAATCACAACCGAGAATTCGGCTTTTTTCTCGATCCATGTCCAATACGCTGGCAGAAATGGCGATAATAACTATGTCTTTGACTTCAGGTAGATTACGGATTTCTTTAACTGCTTCAAACCCAGTTTTAACTGGCATGACTAAATCGGTCAAAATACAGTCAGGCTTTAGCTTTTGGGCAAAATCTATCTCTTGTTGACCATCATCTGCCACACTTATCTTAAACCCTAGAGGTTCAAGCATATTTTGTAGGACGAGGCGGTTTTCATCTTTGTCATCTACTACTAAAATATGTTTTCTTTCGCCTTGATAACCGACAATTTGACGTTGCTCTCTTTCGTCGGTTGTTTGATTTTTGAGAGTTTCTACTACTGGTAAAGTGATTTCAAACCAAAATGTCGAGCCTTTTTCTAATTCGCTAGTAACTTGAAGTTGACCGCCCATCAATTCAACTAATTGTCGGCTGATAGCTAATCCTAAGCCAGTTCCTTGTTCACGACGTTTTTTGTCTCCCACCTGTTCAAAGGCTTGAAAAATTTTATTTAGCTGTTGAGGATTCATGCCAATTCCAGTATCGACGACTTCAAAGCGAAAAGTTTGTCGGTTAAGAAAATTACTATTGTTTTCTTCCAGAGTTGCAACTTCTTTTTTTTTCGTACTAATGTTTAAAGTCACCCGTCCATAATCGGTAAATTTCACAGCATTGCCCAATAAATTGAGTAGCACTTGTCTCAGTCGCTTTTCATCAGCTATCATTCCTGCTGGAAGAGGAGTTAATGCTTGATATTGAAACTTAATATCTTTTTCCATTGCTCGCATTTTGATGATTCCCTCTAATCCAGACAAAAAGGTTTCGAGATGAATATCTGTAGGGTAAAGTTCTAGCTTACGAGCTTCGATTTTTGATAAGTCCAGAATGTCATTAATTAGTGTTAATAAATGATTGCCACTATCGTGGATAATTTTAAGACCTTTACTTTGATGAGGCGTTAATGAGCGATCGCGTCTGAGAATTTGAGCATATCCTAAGATACCATTCAAAGGAGTCCGTAATTCGTGACTCATACTGGAGAGAAATTCGCTTTTAGCTTGGTTGGCAACTTCAGCTTTTTCTTTAGCTTGAGCCAGTTCGTTAGTACGTTCGGCAACTCGCAATTCTAATTCTTCTTTGGATCGTTTTAGTGCTTCTTCAGCTTCTTTACGTACTGTAATATCTTGAAAAGTACCTAAAATACCAATTACTTTGCCTTCTGCATCATGAAGGGGAACTTTATTGGTTTCTATCCAAGCTTTTTTGCCATCTGCTTGGAGTTGAGGTTCTACAATACCCAATTCGGCGGTGTTCGATTCCATGACTCGGCGATCGCATTTTCGATAGAAATCTGCTTCTTCTGTTTTCCAAGCTAAATCGTAGTCTGTTTTATTCACTATTTGCTCTGGATTTTCTATCCCTGCTGCTGTGGCCAAGTTTTGATTGCAACCTAGATATACCGAATTACGATCTTTCCAGAAAATAAATTGAGGAATATTATCCATTACCAGTTGCAAAAGCTGCTTGGACTTTCTTAATTCTTCCTGAGCCTGGATTAATCCTGCTTCATTTCGTTTGCCTTGTATTAGATAAACCAGACTATAGGTAAGACCAAAAATCGCTAAACTAGAAAATCCCAGCCAATAACGATATTGATAAATCGCTTCTCCCCAGGTAAGGTTCCCCCAATATTGATAGGGAGGAACTTTTAAATGTCTTAGGATATCGTGGACTGGTTGATAGTTAGCAGGGATCGTCCAACCCTGATATTTCCCTGCTTTAGCTGCGGGAGTATCAGAAGGCATTTCGATTAGAGCGATCGCTACTTGTTCGCCTAACTCTGAATCAGTATGAGGCATCATGGCAAAGGGCCATTCTGGATACAATTGAGTACTTAGGGCAAAAGGAAATTTATCACCATGTTGCTTTTGCGGGTTGAGAATGACAAAATCATCCAGGTTAATTTTCCCTTCTTGAGCCAT
This sequence comes from Hyella patelloides LEGE 07179, assembly GCF_900659865.1. GTDB lineage: Bacteria > Cyanobacteriota > Cyanobacteriia > Cyanobacteriales > Xenococcaceae > Hyella > Hyella patelloides. Next base: position 31,243 of record NZ_LR213786.1, on the reverse strand, counting down.
ACGTTCTAAGGTATCGGTGCGAACCGTTCCCGCATCTACAGAGCCATCTAAAACTCTATAAACCACAGCATCATGGCTGCCACCAAACTTAATTTCCTTAAGATGACGAGATTTAATTCCCGCTTTATCTAGAGTTTCACAAGCCATCTGCCAACCGCCAAAGGCGATTTTGCTCACAGCCATAAACCTTTTGCCTTTCAAGTCTTTTAGCTCTTGAATATCGGTGCGATCTTTATGGCGAAAGATTACTGCGCCAAATTGAGTATAGGGTTTGCCCAAACGCAAGTTTTGTAAAGTAGCAATGCGTCTTGCTCCATATACCCATTCCAACTCCACATACATCCCAGGATTAGGCAATACAAAGTCAACTTGGTTATTAGTAATTAATTCTTCAATATTGTCGAATTTTAAGGGGACTAATTGAAACTTATAACCAGGAATATTATCACTTAAATAATCAATAGTAGGTTGCCATTTTTGGCGTGTTCTATCCACACCTCTAATAGCCATGACACCAACTTTAATAGTCTCAATCTTAGAGTTGTTTTTGACATCAGCTTTTTTGACAAATTCTAATTTTTGATTTGGTATTAATATCTCTTGAGACAGACTGAAAGGAGTAAATTTAAAAAAGATAGTTGAAGTGGTTGCGATTAAAAATAGAAATCTTGCTAATATTTTAAATTTATAGATATGCCAATTATTTTTCATTTAATTTATATTTCATTCTTTTTAAATGAAATCAGTCTCAAAAATTAATTCATTATTTATCAAATTAGTAAGCTGCGATTGATTCTGGATTGACAATAGTAAAGTCTTGGTTTTTCAATAATAATTTTGAAAATTCTTTAACAGGTAAAGGGCGACTTAATAAATTTCCCTGTACTTCATCACATTGATCTTTTGCCAAAAACTCTAGTTCTGCTTCGGTTTCTATGCCTTCTGCAACTACTTTTAGCTCTAGCTGATGAGCCATTTCAATAATACTTTTGGCAATAATGGCATTCTTAGAATTCCGATCGATATTTTCAACAAAACATTGGTTTATTTTAATAATATCAAAAGGAAATTGTTGTAAATAGCCTAAAGAAGAATAGCCAGTACCGAAATCATCAAGAGAAATTTTAATGCCCAATTTTTTGATAAAATTTAGTCTTTGAATATTCCTTTTTACATTGTCTACCAAAATTTGCTCAGTTAATTCTAATTCAAGAAATTCTGGTTCAAGAGTAGAATCAAAGATAATTTTAGTTAATCTATGAAACAAATCTAATTGCTTAAATTGACGACCTGACAAATTTACTGCTACACTCAGAAAATTAAATCCTGCTTGATGCCATATTTTAGTCTGTTTACAAGCTGTTTCTAAAACCCACTCTCCTAAAGGTTCGATCAAACTACTAGCTTCGGCAATCGAAATAAACTTATTAGGGGCGATTAATCCTAGTTTAGGATGATTCCAACGTATTAAAGCCTCAACACCAGCAATCTTACCTGTTTTAAGACTGATTTTAGGTTGATAGTATAATTCAAGTTCTTGGCGTTTTAAAGCATAATGTAAATCAGTTTCTAAAGAGATATTATTGGAATTATCTGAAACTATCATGTCTAATGATAGGGTATGCAGCTTATATTTATTCCCTCCTTGTTGTTGAGCATATTTCATAGCTTTTTGAGCTTGATTTAACAGTAAATCTATACCAAGTTTTTCATCATTATAAAAACTGATACCCATACTAGCAGTCAGAAAAAGCTCACAATTATCAATCAAAAAAGACGATTGTAATCTTTCTAAAACCAAATTAGCAAAGTCAGTTGCTACTACTTTTTGTTTGATTTCAGACAGAAGAATTGCAAATCGATCGTTTTGTAACCGAACAATAGCAGAAGTACTTTTATCCTGAAAATATTCTGTACATTCAGTTAGCTTTTCTACAACAGCTTTAATTAATAAATCTCTATTTTCATTACCTAAAGAATGTTGAATACGTTCAAATCTATCGATACTAAAACAAATAATAGCTAGTAACTTTTGATTCTCCTCTACGTTGCTAGGTTGATTTTCTGATTTTTGAATTTTTGAAGCAGATGCATTGTCATGTTCTGACAAAAAATACTCAAATAAATCGCGCAGAAAAAATTGATTGGGAAGTTGAGTTAAACTATCTATGTTTGTATTATGGTTTTTGACGGAATATTCAGAGATAGTAGCTTGTAATGAATCACAAATCGCAGTTTGTTCTTGGTGTTTACTTAAAGCCATTTTGATAGTTGCGTGCAATTCTCTGTCTTTAAATGGTTTGAGAATATAACCGTAACAACCAGTTTTACTGGCTCGATCTAAAGTTTTGTCATCAGCATAAGCTGTCAAGAAAATAATTGGAATGTCATGGTTTGCGCGAATGACTTCGGCAGTTTGAATTCCATCCATATTTCCTTTGATAGCAATATCCATCAAAATCAAGCCAGGGCTTTGAGCATTTACTTTTTTAATCGCAGCTTTACCAGAAGAAACTATGTCAATGACGTTGTAGTCTAATGTTTCTAGTTTCATTGCTAAATTTTCGGCAATTAATAATTCATCTTCAACAATTAAAATATTAATATTTTTCATGCATTTATATATTTAAAAATTATACCTATTATTGAATTTTAAAATATACATAAAGATAATGTCATTGTAAAAATTACGTATTTTAAATATTAGTTGAATTTAAGTAGGTTTCTTGATTATTCTGGCTATCGGATGCAGCGATCCTGTAAGAAATTAATTTTGTTACTTGATAGTAAAACGTTACACGTAAGTAATAATCGGAAAAATCTGAATATTTCGTTGAGCAATATTCTTGAAATCCAGTCACTGAGAACTTTTAAACCTCTTCTCAAGAGTTTAGCTTAGGTTGTAGAAAAAAATAATCTTTAATTTAATCAAATAATTTTTGTGAATTTTATCTATAGATTTGGGAATTATTAACTCATGTATATACTGATTAGCTAAATCTCTTTCTTGAAATAAAGCATCGCGAGTAAGTATACAATCTAATTTTTAAAAAACAAGTAAAGTAATCCAGAATAAATTTCAAGGCTACATTTTTAATAAAGACATAGCTTAATGGAACAACGACCAGAAAAATTATCTAAAACTAATAGTAGAAAAAATTTTTCTTATGGTGTAATACTAACTTTTGTCACTGGTCTGGTTAGTTCTGCGATCGCTTTTACGATAGTTTGGGATTTGGGAAAAAAAAAAATTGCTCAAGAGTTTGAGTATGATGGAGCGCAAGTTGCAGGATTAATTGAAAAACAAGTAGCCAAAAATTTACAAATTCTAGGGTCAATTAGCCACTTTTATAGTGCTTCAGATAAAGTTACTCGGCAAGAATTTCAACAGTTTACCAAAAATTATTTAGCCACTAATCCTCAAATTCAGGCTTTGGAATGGATTCCTCGTGTAGTTGATGAAGAAAGAAAGGCTTACGAACAAGCTGCTAAACAAGATGGATTTTTAGATTTTGCCATTAGAGAGCAAGACATTAGCAAACAAATGGTGAGAGCTAAATCAAGAATAGAGTATTTTCCTGTCTATTTTGTCGAACCTTACAAAGGAAATCAGGCTGCACTAGGCTTCGATCTGGCTTCTAATCCTAGTCGCTTACAAGCATTACAAACGGCTAGGGATCGGGAAAAAGCGATCGCAACTGCTCCCATTACTTTAATTCAAACCAACGAATCTTCCAAAAAAGGGTTTTTAGTTTTCTCTCCTGTATATCAAAATAATGTCTCCATCAAGACTATTAGCGATCGCCGTAAGCATCTTGAAGGTTTTGCTCTGGGAGTATTTCTGATGGGAGATATCGTCGAAAAAACTTTACAAGACTATCAATTCCAAGATATTGATGTTCTTATTATTAACGATTCTGCACCACTTAAAGACCGCATTTTATTTGCTTCTAATCCTTCTTTAACACCAGAAACTATCGACTCCGAAAGCGATCGTACTATTGCGCAATCATACAAGCTAAATTTTGCTGGACAGCAATGGTCAGTAGTCACTCAATCTACTTCTAAGTACATCTTGCAACACACCACTTGGCATCCTTGGGGAGTTTTAGGAGGGGGCATTTTACTGACAATGGTTTTGACTTCTTATATTAGCAATCGCATTACCCTAGAAGAAAAGTTACGAACTAAAGGACTACAGCTAGCAGGAAGTGTCAAACAAAAAACCGATGATTTAAAAACCACAGAAGCGAAATATCGTCATATTTTTGAGAATGTAGCCGAGGGGATTTTTCTTTGTACCCAGGATGGCAAATATGTAAATGTTAACCCTGCCTTAGTTAGTATTTATGGCTATGATTCTTCCGAACAATTAATCGCTGAAATAAATAAACAGCAACTCTTTGTTAATTCCCATGATTGGCAAAAATTAACCACAGAGTTAGCCAAGAATACTGCGATCGCAGATTTTGAGTGTCAAATTTATCGCGCTGACAACAGCAAAATATGGGTTTCACTCAGTATTCGTTTATTTCAAGAGCAAAATCAAAACTACTATGAAGGAACAGTAAGCGATATCAGCGATCGCAAAAAAGCTGAAGAAGACCTCCGCCATAGCAATAACTTACTCCAGGGAATTAGTTTAGCTCAGTCGAGATTCATCAAGGATAGTGAACCAGCAATTTTATTTGATGGCTTACTGGAAAATCTTTTAGAAATTACTAATAGTGAATATGGCTTTATTGGTGAAATTTTCTATACAGATGGAGGAGAACCCTATATAGAAGAGGCATATATGAAAATGCAGGGTCAACCCTATCTGAAAACCCATGCTATTACCAATATTGCTTGGGATGAAGCAACACGCAAATTGTACGAAGAGAATGCTGTTCAGGGGATGGAATTTCACAACCTCAACACCTTATTTGGTGCTGTGATAGTAACGGGTCAACCTGTAATTGCCAACAATCCCCAAACCGATCCCAGACGGGGTGGTTTACCCCCAGGACATCCACCACTCAACACTTTTTTAGGATTGCCTTTTTACAGCCAAAACCTTTTGTTAGGCATGGTTGGGGTAGCGAATCGACCAGATGGTTACGATCGAGACTTAGTCGAGTATTTACAACCTTTTATGGCTACTTGTAGCAATATCATTGAAGCTTCTGGTAGCGAGCGAAAACGAAAAAAGATCGAAATAGCATTAAAAGAAAGCGAAAAACGCTATCGTTCTATTGTGGATACGGCAAATGAAGGTATTTTGCTGCTTAATATCCACGGCAAAATCAGTTTTGTAAACCCTAGAGTTTGTCAAATGCTGGGATACGAGCTAGAGGAAATTTTAGAACGATCTTTATTTGATTTTCTCGACCATAGTAACCAAGAAAGGATAACTTTAGCTTCCCCTATTTCTCTTAATTGTGATTCCAAAACTATCAAAGACTACGATCTGCAATTTTGTCGTCGAGATGGTTCAAAACTTTGGGCAATAGCTCATATTTCTCTTATTTGTACTTATAACAGTAATTGTGAAGGTATTTTGGTGATGATCGCCGATATTAGCGATCGCAAACAAGCAGAAATCGAATTAGCAGCAGCTAAACATTCAGCAGAAATGGCAAATCGTACCAAAAGTCATTTTCTCGCTCATATGAGCCATGAGTTAAGAACCCCTCTCAATGGCATTTTAGGTTCAGTGAGACTGCTAAAAAAGAATTTGAGTACTTTCTCTGATAATCAAACTTTATCTTCATCGAATTTAACCAAAAGCTTAAACACAATTGAACACAGTGGTAGCTATTTATTGGGGCTGATTGAGGATATTTTAGACTTTGCCCAGATGGAAACTACCTCTATTAAGCTATCCCCTACAGCGATTAAGATAACCACTTTTGTAGAAGAGATTTTGGCAATTGTGCGATCGCAAGCTATGGCGCAAAACTTGAGCTTTACCTCAGAAATTCCCTCTAACTTACCCCTAGGAATTGAGGCAGATCGACAAAGACTCAAACAAATTCTGCTCGAATTATTAAACAATGCTCTGAAATTTACTAATCAAGGTCGAGTGACTTTAAGAATCGTAGTTATTGAGCCTAGTGAGCCTAGTGAGTCTTTGCCTATTCAAGCAAAAACTGACATTCATAAGCAAGATTTGATAACTCTTCGTTTTGAAGTAATTGATACGGGTAAAGGAATCAGCCCAGAAGAATTAGTCAAAATATTTTTACCCTTTGAACAATCTGGAGAAATCCATAATAAGGCTGCGGGAACTGGTTTAGAACTGACTATTATTCAACAATTACTACACTTCATGAATAGTGATTTAAAGGTTACGAGTTCCTTAAATATGGGTTCAACTTTCTGGTTCGATCTTACTTTGCCAATAGTGAAAAATTTTGTCATTGAAGATTTAGCCGAATCTGACTCAATCGTTGGTTATCAAGGAGAAAAACGCAAACTTTTAGTTGCAGATGATAAACAAGAAAATCGCCTGCATCTGCTTAATATTCTTGAACCTTTAGGCTTTGAGGTTTTCTTAGCTGAAAATGGTCAACAAGAAATTGAAATAGCGCAAAAAGTAAATCCAGATTTGATTTTGACCGATTTAGTAATGCCGATCAAAACAGGATTTGAGGCGGTAGAAGAATTACGTAGAATTCCTGACTTTCAGCACACACCGATTATTGCGGTTTCTAGCAGCATTTTAACAATTGATTCCAAACAAAATCAGATTGCTGGCTGTGATGCTTTTCTCGTTAAACCGATCGATAAGCAGAAATTATTGATTTTTTTACAAAAATCTTTGCAGTTGTTATGGATTCATCAAGAGAAAACAGAACCAATTGGAATTAATTACCAACAAACTAACTCGAAAATCCCAGACTTAATTGCGCCACCAAAAGAAAAATTAGAAGCTTTATACGAATTAGCGATGTTAGGCAGTATGAAAAAAATTCGCCAATGGGCGATCGCGTTAGAGGAATTAGACGTGCAATATCACCCCTTTGCCAGTCAACTAAAACAGTTAAGTCAAGGTTTTCAAGAAAAAGCAATTGTCAATTTAGTAGAACAATATTTATCCCAAAAATAAACTATGGATTTTACAACTAATTCTGAATTTAATGCTCCATTCAATCTTAAAGATCACAACATTTTGATTGTCGATGATAATCCCACTAATTTATCAGTTATTGTTGATTATCTAGAAGATTATGGATTAACAATTTTAGTCTCTCAAGATGGAGAAAGTAGCCTTAAAAGAGCAAAATACGCCAAACCAAGTATTATTTTATTAGATATTTTAATGCCTGGAATTGATGGTTATGAAACCTGTCGTCGTCTCAAAAATGAATCAGAAACCAAAGATATTCCTATAATTTTTATGACTGCTTTATCCAGCACAGAAGATAAAATTAAAGGATTTGAAGTAGGGGCAGTAGATTGTGTAACCAAGCCAATTCAGCCAGAAGAAGTATTAGCAAGAATTAAACTACATCTACGACTACGTCACATGAGCCATGTGCAAATAAAACAGAACGATGCGCTGATTGCTGAAATTGAACATAGGAAAATAATACAAAAGAAATTAAGCCTAATTAATCATCGATTAAAACAAGAAGCAAGCAATCGTATAAAAGCTCAACAAGCTCTTAAAAAACTCAATGAAGACCTAGAATCAAGAGTAAAAGAACGCACTGTTTTATTAGCCAAAAGTAATCAACAATTAAAGCAAGAAGTTTTAGAACATCAGCAAACAGAAATTAAACTTAAAAATTCTTTAGTAGAGAAAGAAGTATTACTCAAAGAAATTTATCATCGAGTCAAAAATAATTTATTAGTCGTTGCTAGCTTATTAGAGATGCAAGCTAGTTATATTGACGAGCCTGAAATTATTAAAATGTTCAAGAATAGCCAAGAGCGGATTTATTCAATGGCATTAGTCCACGAGCAACTTTATCGTTCGGATAATCTTCAAGAAATCGATCTCAGTATTTATATAAAAGATTTATTAGCCAAGATATCTGACTCTCATGTCAACCAAAACAAAAGTATTAATATTGAGGTTAATACTGAAAGCATTAATCTCAATATTGAAACAGCTCATTCTTGTGGTCTTATTATTAATGAATTAATTACTAACGCCTTAGAACACGCTTTTGTCGATCGAGAAAAAGGTAATGTTTGGATAAATTTGCTACGCACGGATAATGCTGAGATTATTTTAACAATTAAAGATGATGGTATGGGAGTTCCCAAAGACTTTGATTTTAATAAGACGGATTCTTTGGGATTAAGACTGGTTCGTATTTTAACCAGACAGTTAGAAGGAGATATAGAGGTAGATTTCAGCCAGGGTACTAGCTTTCAACTGACTTTTTCCGAATTGGATTATTGCGAACGTTTATAGTTGAGACTGTTGGGAATGAGGTTATTGCTTAATATTTTTAATATTTTATTTACAAACAGTCTCTAAAGCAATTTCGGCTATCTTTACTAAATCGAGATCGGTGCAATTAAATGTTTGTTTTTAAAGCATACAGAATAGAGCCTAGCAAACCTACTTCGGGATTTAAAACGACATGAATCGGAATTTCTGTTAAAAGATTACTCATTCTTCCTTTATCATTGTATGCTTTTAAAAAGCTCCCTTTTTTGATTAAGGATAAATTTTTTGCTGCAATTCCTCCTGCAATATAAATGCCACCATAGGGCAGCATTTTGAGTGCTAAATTACCTGTTTCTGCCCCATAAGCTTCAATAAAGATTATCATTGTTTTTTCACACAGAGTATCTTGTTTTTCTTTAGCTCCTTGGGCAATAATCGCAGCAGGATCTATATTCTGTTCTGAGTTAGTTTCCCAAGATTTTATTTGATTAGCAATTTCTTGGTTTTCGGCTGCAAAATTAGTATCCCTTAAAAATTGATAGATACCAACTATTCCTTGTCCTGAAACAACTCTTTCCACAGAAATATGAGTTTTATTGAGTTTTTTTTGCAGATATTTTAGTAACTGTATTTCTAATTCATTGCGAGGTGCAAAATCTGTATGTCCTCCTTCTGAAGGGAACACATGATACTTACCGTCTTGAGTAATTAAAAAACTTTCTCCTAAACCTGTGCCTGCACCAATCACGGCAATAGGGGCATTTTTAATAGTTTTTCCTGTTTGTAGGGTTGCTAGTTCTGATTCTTCTAAATCTAAGACACTATAACTATTAGCAGCAAAATCATTAATTAAGTAGACTTTATCGATACTTAATTCTTGTTCCAATCTTGAAGCGGTTAACTGCCAATTGAGATTGGTTAAATTAGAGGTATTATTAACCACAGGACCCGCGATCCCAAAACAAGCTGTTTGGGGCTGCTCCAGCTTATTTCCCCTCAAAAAAAGCTCCACCATTGGCACTAAATCAGTAAATTTAGCACTTACAAATTTTGCTTCTTTAATAGTGTTAAACGATTCTTTATCAGAGGCAACATTTACCAATCTTAAAATGGTTTTTGTTCCTCCAATATCACCACTTAGTAATAACATAAATTGCTTGATTTTTAATTGTTAATTATTGTTTATAAGTTGTTAATTGCTAATGGCTAATTATTTTCCTCTGCTTGATTTTTTACTTTCTAATATCTGATTGTAATGGGGAAATCTACAAAAAATCAAATAATCAAGGAACAGCAACGCGATCTCATAAAGCTTCTAAATCGCTCACTTCTGCTTGACCAACGGTCACGTGCCGTCTCCGTCTTCTCTTGGTGCGCGTTCCTTAGCCGAGGAAACATCGGCAGGGGTGGATAGGGGGGACTTTTCTGGTTTGATGTTTTGCTGACCACAGTTGATTGCGGTCTGTTGAAGTCCCCCCATCCCCGCGCACCGCTTTTTAAGGCGGAGTAACGGTGACTGTTAAGGTATGTAGACTAGTCTACTATCTTAAAAAAATATAAATTACTATTTAAGTATAGAGTAAGAAAAAAGCTAAATCTATGGTTGTCATTCTCACAGAACAACAAGTACTATCAACCAAACAAGTTTGTAGTAGCTGTTTGATGGCTGATAGTGGAGGTTTACCCCGTTGGCGGAAAGGAAAACTCTGTTGTGGTCATTTAGTTGAAAATTCCATTAGCGATCGCCTAGAAAACTCTCCTTATTGCGATCGCCCTAAAATATACGAGTGTGAGATGGGTTTTCGAGTGACAAATATTAAGTAAAATTAAAGAAACAAATAATCTTAGTTTTAGTTGGTTAATGAGCTTAAACTTTATGAGTAGTTGTTCAATCGACCTATTTCTGACTGATTCTCACCGCACAGAACAACTAGGTTATATTTTGGGCCAACATTTACCAGCAGGTAGCCTCATCTTATTACAAGGAGAATTAGGTGCGGGAAAGACTACCTTAATTCAAGGTTTGGGTAAAAGCCTGGGTATTACAGAGCCGATTTCTAGCCCTACTTTTACATTGGTGAACGAGTATACAGAAGGTCGCTTACCTTTGTATCATTTGGATTTATACCGTCTTGAAAAAGAACAAGTTAGTACAATTTGTCCTGAAATTTACTGGGAAGGAGAAGAAGTTGTCCCAGGAATTACGGCTATTGAATGGTCAGAACGTTTAACTTACAAAAGCGATCGCTATTTAGAAATTAATTTAGTTCACAACGCAAAAAGAGGTCGCCAAGCAACTCTTAATTTACTGGGAAAACACGACCTCAATCTTGATTTTTTGTTGTGTTTAGCTTCGACTACCGTAGATTAGTCTATTCCTAACTGATTTCCGCGCTTGTATTGCATATAAGCAGCAAAGAATAATCCTGCCAGAGTAATTCCAGTTAAACCCAATACGATACCGAGTAGTAAAGGTTCTATCACGGTGTTTCTCCTTATTTATAAATTTATTTGTCTTAACACATTGTATATGTTACCTGAAACCCAAGTTTAAGGCATACATAGTAATTAAGTTTATGGTTGAGATAAGCTAGAAATGCTTGCTTAGTTTGGCTATAAATCTTAAGCTATCTATAAATAAAAATAATATAACTACACAATTTAACAAAATCACCAGTGGATAACCAGTTAATCCAATCTCCTTTAGGGACACAAAAACGACTAATTATCGTTGTTACTTTAGTAATAGCGATCGCAGTTGGTCTTCTGGGTATCTATTGGCATCAAGATTCTGACCCTTATCTTTCTTACGTTCAAGAAGTTTTACCTCTTGAGGGAGATACAGCAAAAGGTCACGCTATTTTCCAGATTAATTGCTCGGGATGTCACGCTTCTCAAGTAAATGGAAGTGTGGGGCCCAATTTACAAAACGTTGCCAGGAGAAAGTCCAAAACAGAGATCATTGAACAGGTAATTAATGGTAAAACGCCACCAATGCCAAAGTTCCAACCAAATACTCAAGAAATGGCTGATTTACTCAGTTATTTACAACAGCTTGATTAGAATACAAATTGTTATTTACTTACTGTCTATCAATCTGTATCTTTTTCATAGTACAGGTTGATAATTTTTTACTTTTGGTTTTTGATGTCATACTTGCTGATAATACGTTACCTCAATGCAAAAACAACACCAATTTACTCTATATTTAACCTTTTAATCTGTAGCCTATTTTACTGGGGTGCTAGGATTCGAACCTAGGATGGCGAGACCAAAACCCGCTGCCTTACCACTTGGCGACACCCCATTAATTTCGTACTAAAACATAATAGCAAGTTTTCTCCTACTATTGTCAAGTATTTTTTTAAATTTTTAGCTCACAGTTATTAGATCGTATTTACCGATTACTTCTCGAAATTACTTTGCTCCAATTTTTTGAGAGCTTTTTGCAAATCGAAAATGTGTAGCCAACCAACATAACCAGCGTAGAGACATTGCTTGTTATTGTCAGTTACAAAAACATGAGTAATTCCTGCCAGATTTTTACTGGTGCGAATAACTATGCCTTGAGGAAGTTGTCTCGCTATTTGCGATCGCTCTAAATAACGATAGCTGGCATCAGTCATACCAGGAATTCGTTGTAAGCGTCGAATCACTGTAGTAGCTAAATCTGATTTAAGGCTAGTTATCTGAGGATTTGACCAAAACTGCTGAATAATGGGAACAAGGCTCAAATGACACTTTAAATGAGCATGGGGAATGCGATCGACACAAACAAACTGAGAGTGTGCAAATTTAGTAGTTGCGAGATTTACCATACCATCACTACCATTTCCCAAGTCACTAGCAATACAAAGAGTGGGAATTTTTTGAGCAATTTTTTCGGCAATAGCGCGACGATTTTTGCCTAAATCTTTAGCAATACCGATACCAATTCCTAAAGGATCGATAATGCGAGCTAAATCTGCACCGCCAATAGGCGAACCGATTACTACTAAAGAATGAATTTTTTGCCACCACTGAGGATGACGATTCAAAACTTCTAACCAAATCAATCCTCCCATAGAATGACCCATAATTTTTAGAGGAACTTCTGGGTATTGAGCAATTTGTTCCCTAGCTAGGTTTGCTACTTGTTCGATTAAAGATTCAATACGCCAATAGGTTCTCAGTAAGCCTAAACTAGGAGCGAAAATCAAAGTTTTGTCGGAAACTAAAGCTTGAGCTAATCTACTAATATCATTGCCATTATCAGACCAACCATGTTGAGCAAAAAATAAAAATTCTGGTTGTTGCGAGAAACTCTTCATTAAATTTGTTGTCAGTAACTATAAGTAAAAAACTGGAAAAATCATCTTTGTCGCCATTGTAAGTTCTGTAGAATTAATCGTGTGCGAGATAAAATACACTAAGATAAGTTTGCGCCTGTGCGTCTGGTGCGCTCAATAAGAACCATGACTAGCCAAAAATCTCAAGTTAGCAAAATAATTACTCAAGCAGTAGAAGCGATTCAAGCCAAGGTTAACTATAATGTTCGGCGAAAAGCAGGAGCGCAAATTGCAGAAATTCGGATTAAAGATGGAGATCAAGAGCCACAAGTATATCCCTTACATGGCGATCGCTATAACCTAGGGAGAAGTTCTCGCTGTGACATTACCATTCGCAACGCAGTAGTTAGTCAAGAGCATTGTTCTTTAACCCGAAATAGCAAAAAACCCCGTTCTTTCATTATTAAAGACGAAAAATCAACTAACGGTATTTATCGAGGCAAAAAACGTTTTAAATCTTTTTCTCTGTTTCACGGAGAAAGTTTTACCCTTAGCCCTCCTGAATTAGCCGATAGCGTTACTATTACTTATTACAATCCCCCTCCGTTGTGGATGAAACTGCTGCGATACTCTTTATACGGCACGAGTGGCTTTTTAGGGTTAATAATAGTGTGGTTGGGTATGGAATGGACAAATATAGCAGTATATCCTTTACCTAGAGAAGCTACTCGCCCTGTGGTGGTTTATGCCGATGATGGAGAAACTACCATTAATCCTATGGCAACAGATACCCATCGCGAATTAAAAAGTCTGAATAATTTTTCCCCTTATCTTCCTCAAGCGGTAGTTGCTTCTGAAGACAGTCGCTATTATTGGCATCTTGGTGTCGATCCTTACGGAATTGCTAGGGCGGTGGTTACAAATCTCAGATCCTCAGAAGTAAGAGAAGGAGCAAGCACTATTACCCAACAGTTAGCTCGTAGTGTGTTTCCTGAAGTGGGGCGACAAAACACCGCAGGGCGTAAATTGCGGGAGATGTTAGTTGCTCTAAAGTTAGAAACTTTTTACAGTAAAGATGCCATTTTAAAAGGTTATCTCAATCGAGTTTATCTTGGCGTTGGTTTATATGGATTTGAAGATGCAGCCCAGTTTTACTTTGAAAAATCCGCAGCCGATTTAGATTTATCAGAAGCAGCTACTCTAGTGGCAATTTTACCCGCCCCCAATGCTTATAACCCAGTAAAAGACTATGAAACAGCAGTGGGTTTACGCAATAGAATTATTAGTAGAATGCAAACAAGTGGCATGATAACAGAAGAGGAAGCAGATCGCGCACGGCGATCGCGGATTGAAGTCAGCCCCAAAGCAAAACGCACCTTTTCTAATGCCATTGCTCCTTATTTTTATAGCTATGTCTGGGATGAACTAGAAACTCTACTGGGAAGAGATGTCGCCCAAGAAGGCAATTTTATCGTCGAGACAGCTTTAAACCCCACCATGCAAAAAGCAGCAGAATTATCTCTGCGTAACGCAGTATCCGAAGATGGGGCGCGGTTGGGTTTTTCTCAGGGCGCATTAGTAACACTCAACAGCGAAACAGGAGAAATTGTCGCTTTAGTAGGAGGTGTGGATTATAACGAAAGTCAATTTAACCGAGCTACCCAAGCTAAAAGACAACCAGGTTCGACATTTAAAATCTTTGCCTATGCTGCTGCTGTGGAAAGAGGAATTAAGCCCAATAAAAAATATTCTTGTGATCCCGTATCTTGGAAAGGACAGAGATACAAAGCCTGCGAACGTAGTAGCGGTAACATTGATATGTCTGATGGCTTGGCACAATCCGAAAATGCAGTTGCGCTTCGAGTAGCTCAAGACGTTGGCTTAAATAGGGTAGAAGATATGGCTCAACGTTTGGGTATTCAATCTCCCCTTACTTTAGCTCCTGGTTTGGTAATAGGTCAAAGTGAGGTCAATGTCCTAGAAATTACTGGCTCTTATGGTGCATTGGCTAATAATGGTGTCTGGAATCGTCCCCATGCAATTAAAAGGATTTTAGATGGTGGAGACTGCACAGATTACAACGATTCTAGTACTTGTCGCGAAATTTATAACTTTGATAATCAACCTGAAAACCGTCAGGAAGCTGTAGATAAAAAAGTAGCAAGATCTATGACAAAAATGATGCGAAAAGCAGTCAAAGATGGCACAGGAAGGGCTGCTAAATTAGGAGAAGGAGAAGCAGGAAAAACAGGCACAACCGATAACAACGTCGATCTTTGGTTTATTGGATACGTACCAGAAATTGATTTTGTTACGGGTATTTGGCTCGGTAATGATGATAATTCTCCAACTAATGGAAGTAGTTGGCAAGCTGCTACTTTATGGAATAAATATATGCAAGAGTTTGTGGATTAAGTTTGTTAGTGGTTAGGGATTATTTATTAATATTAATAGTTTATGTAAAATGTGATTTAATACAACCATTTAATCGGTTCGCTATCCCAAATTTAATCAAACAACTATGACAAAAGAAGAAAAGTTAAAGTTGATTAAGCAATATCTTGCTGCATACAATACATTTGATATTGATGGGATGATATCTTTATTGCACCCATCAATTGAATTCAAAAATATCTCTAACAATAAAATTAATTGTCATACAAAAGGAGTTGATGAGTTTCGCGTCATAGCTGAACAATCCAAAGTACTTTTTAAATCACGCCAACAAATTATCAAGAATTTTGACGTACATAATGAACAAGTATCGGTTGAAATTTTTTTTGAAGGAGTAGCAGCTAAAGACTTATCCAATGAAATCAAATCTGGGGATAAGATTTCTTTTGATGGGCGTTCGGAATTTTCGTTCAAAGATAGCAAAATTTGCCAAATTACAGATATCAGTTAAAAATAATAAAAATCGATCGTAGGGCGAGGCACACCCCACCCTACAAATATTTAACTCTCTTTTTCGGCAACAAAATTAAGAGAAACACCATTCATACAGTAACGTTGATTTGTCGGACGAGGACCATCGCTAAACACATGACCTAAGTGTCCGCCACAACGACTACAATGTACTTCTGTTCTCACCATAAAGAAAGAACGATCTACAGTAGTTTCGGTTGCTTCTTCTATGGGTGCATAAAAACTAGGCCATCCCGTACCACTATCGTATTTAGTTTCAGAAGTAAATAAGGGCTGTCCGCAGCCAGCACATTCGTAAGTTCCTTCATCGTATACTTTATCCAAAGGACTTGTACCTGCTCTTTCTGTACCATGTTGGCGTAAAACCTTAAACTGTTCGGGAGTTAGCTCAGTTTGCCACTCTTGCTCTGTTTTTTGAACTTCAAATTGGTTTTTCGATGTTGTCATGATTGTCAAAAATTTTATTGATTGGTACTAATTACTTATTATTGCTAAAAATTGAAACGCTGTGTTAAACATCTGTTAGATTCTTGTCTTTAAACAGTTAGAGATCGTCTTGTTCGCCTCGATTTTTAGTTTCCACAATATAAAAGTAAAATAAGACAATCCATAAACATACCAATCTAACTCCATCAGAAGCTAAAGTTGCCCAAATTGCTCCATACAAACCACGAGTCGGAATCAACCAAATATTCAGAGATACATTAAGAATGGCAGCCGTTACTTGAATAATACTGCGAATTTTCTGATACCCCGATCCTGTTAAAGTATCCGCAGCTACTAAGTGTAAAGCATTAATTGCTGGAAGAATTGCTAACCAACGTAAAGTAGAGATGGCATTTTCGTATTCTGCACCCAAAATTTTGGGAATTAAAGGGGCAAAAACTTGATATGCGACAAAGCTTAAAATACCATAACCAATAAGAAGTGGTAGCAATTTTTTAGCAAAACCAAAACAGTTTTTAATTCCTTTGACACCCTGCTTAAAAAACCTGGGATAAGTAGCATTAAATAAAGCTGCGATGGGAACATTTCCGATATTGATAAAGCGATAGGCAGAACCATAAATTCCTGTAGCTTCTAAGGTTGCCATACTAGCAAGCATTGTTTTATCGACATTATTATTGATATTACTGGCTGACATTCCAATAGAAAAATAAATTCCCTGACCAATATCTGATTTTATTCTTGATAAATTTAGCCGAGGTTTACCCGCTATTTTATTGACAGTTATCAGTGACAGAAAGCTTACTAAAATTGAGCTTATTAGGTACAAAATTGCCCAGATGTTAATGCTAGCATTACCAGTAGAGCTAATATTTTTAAAAAGAGTAACTAAACATAAAGCAGCTAGCAGTTTGCCTACTGTATTTAAAACAACCATTTGAGCAGTCTTTTTGATCGAATCTACGGCTCTAAAAGCTTTGTTACTAGCTTCAAGTAAGCCCAAACAAAATAAATCTGCCACCAATAAACAAGCAATTGTGGGTAAAGGAATATTATCAGGAAAAATAAGAGGAGATATTAACAATAAAATACTAGTCAGACAAATACTATTAATAACTAAAATTAATAAAGTATTTCCCCAATGACTTGAAAATACTTGACGGTTGACTGAAACTTCTTTAACCAAAACATTATCACTTCCTAAAGCAATAAAAGGAAATAATAGAGATGCTAAAGAAGTAACGCCCACAAAAGAGCCATAATTGGCTGCTCCGAGAGCGCGAGCTACAATAACAAAATAAGCTGCTTGGACAACCACATTAATTAATCTGGCAATTAACATCCAAGAAGCATCTTTAAATAAGCCTTTTTTTGTAATCTGAGCAATCTTGACTTTAATTACTTCGACAATGTTTGAATTCATATATTATTTCATTGTATGAATATTCATTTAAGGTTAATTTTAACTGTAATTTTGTGGTTTTTCTTTGTTGTTTGCATCAAGATTATCTACTAATAAATATATGCATTTTCTAATTTATGAGAAAACTTAATTGCTTAATTTGCGGTGACGATGATGTTTTCCTCTGAAAAAGCTGGAAAATTGACCAGATTTTTTACTTATAGCTAATGCTTATAGCGATCGCTATAAACTAATTTAATCAATAGGTAAAGATATTTTATCTAAATTGTAAAACAGTAATCTCATATTCTTATTTTTGAATTTCAAAGACAATTTTTACATTTTTCACAATAAGAGACAATATTTTTTTTAAATCAAATAAATTAATTAGCTATTATGTTTTTTTAACTAATTTATAGTGAACTACGTAATAACCGAAAGACAACATGATATCATTACCTAATTACTATTAATTGCAACTACTATGTAAACAAATAATTCCTTGAGTCTGCATTGATTATTGCTAATGCCAAGAGAAAAAATAGTCTAAAGTTCTAAAGTTAAACCAAGAAAAAAAGTTAAGAGTAGTATGTATAATAATAAGTATGTAATAGTCTTCATACTTGTAAGATACACTTTAATTCTTCCGTGTGTTGATATTTCTTCGTCAACCTTCCTTTTTCTTTTCCAAGATTAATTTTGCACTTTACCCATTCGATAAACGCGATCTTTACTATTTATCATTAAATTATCTAACAAGCATACTTCATTACTATTATAGTACGTTGGTATGCTAGCTTAATACACATTAACTACTTTATTAATTAAAAGCTCTTATCCAATTATGCTAATTTCTGTTTGCGTTATTACATATAAAAGAGATCGAGGATTGCGACGCTTATTAAAAGGTTTAAATGAACTAGTCTTTGAAAAAATAGAGCGTCCTGATATTGAAGTAATAGTCGTTGATAATGACACTGCTGGATTGGCTGCTCAAATTTGTGCCGAGGTACAACCAGGATTTCAGTGGACACTCAAAACAGATGTAGAAACTCAACGGGGTATTACCTATGCCCGTAATAAATCAGTATCTCTAGCTTCTGAGGACGCTGACTTTATCGCTATTTTAGATGATGATGAAATACCAAAACCTTCCTGGTTAGAAACTTTATTATTAGTACAAAAAGAGTATAAAGCAGATATTGTTACAGGACCAACAAGTCCTTATTTTCCAGATCAAAAAGTTCCCAATTGGATCGTTAAAGGCGGATTTTTTACTCCTCCTCGTTTCCCCACAGGAGAACAAAAATCGGTAGCTTTTACCAATAATGTTTTAGTCAAAGCAGAAATATTTCGTCAATTAAATCCTGTTTTTGATAACCGTTTTGCCATTGCTGGTGGTTCAGATGCTTACTTATTTTTAACCCTCGATAAAGCAGGATACAAAATTGTCTGGGCAGACGAGGCAGTTGTTGATGATTGGATTCCTTATTCTCGTACCAACCTCAAATGGATTTTATTCCGTGGTTATCGTACTTGGAGCAATTACAGTTCTTATGAGAGAGAGCTATATCCTTCTTTGATTCTTCAATCGATACGTGTCATCAAAGGATTAGCCCTAATTATGATTGGTCTTTTAAGATTAATACCCTCTTTATTATTGGGGAAAGTTGCAATCGCCAAAGCTCTACTCTATATTTTTCGAGGTTTGGGAACTTTGGGGGGTTTATTAAACCTTTATTATCAAGAATACAAAAATATTACTGCTTCATCAGAGTACAGTCCATCAAATTGAGGAGATTGTCGTTAAAAAAAGTCTCTAAAGTTATGTTTTTGTTTCCTTAACTTTTCCTTCTAGTCGAAGATACTGCACATTTTGTTTGGTGTAGCTTGCTTCGGCTTTTTGAATTTTATCTCTATAAGTGTCAGGTTAAAATCTTCAAAAAATCCGCCCTATTTTCCCATTTCCTGCTCTTCCCTACTCAATTTAACCATTGAAAGTCACGACGCGCGAGTCGCGCGACGGGGAGCGAGTCCTTTAGGGCGTTCCGACAGCACGAGGAAACCTTATCCCTTCGGTGTCCCTAAAGGGATATATGCGGAGCGGTATCCGTGATAGACACTTCGATATATCCGTGATAGACAGCAGGTTCACTCGTCAAAAACCTACCCTTGTGGGGTAAGAGTATAAAAGTGTGGGTGCTTAGCGGTGGTACTATACGTGGGCTACGTAACTCTTAAATATCCCGAATTAGCAATGAGTTTTGGGACAAAAGTCCAACAATGAGAATTGTTATCAGCCAACCCTATTTTTTTATAGCCTTAAGCCTCTAGCAATCCATAAAAATACAACGCCTAAATTGATGCTCTTTGAAAATTTATTTCTCTTTTGTTCTCACGAATTGCTGCTAAAGAGAAACTAACCGTGGTATACAATGCCCAAGTCATCGTGTTAAGGCTAGATAAACTACCTTCTGTCAAGTTAGTCAAAATAAGATATGTTAACCACAGTAAAGGCCAAAAACCAGCTACAGCATTACTTTTACGTAATAGAGATAATGATTTACTAATAACCAACAACAAATTAGCAATAAATAAAGTAAAACCAATAAAGCCAAAATTGACGCAAATATCCAAAAACCCATTGTGAGCATAGTGAACTCTGACTCTCATTGCTCTTTGTACGTAAGCAGAAGGTCCATCTAAACCATGCCAATAGCCATTTAAACCATAACCTAACAAGGGTTTTAACTGAATCGAATCCCAAACATAAGCCCAAATTTCTGTCCGACTAGATAAGGTTGCATCTTTTCCTAAAGTATCGAATAAAAGCTCGGCACCGCCAAATTCAACAAACCATAAAAGTCCGCCAGAGCCAACAATTAAAATTAGCAAGATAGCTGAAACCAAAATTTCATATCGCCAGCGAAAAACGCGGTAGGATAAGCAAAGAAATAACATCACCACCATCAGTCCCAAAGCAGTACTAGAACGGGACATGATACCAAAAGCGATGCTCAGAACGAATAATCCCCACTGCAACCATTTTTTTTCTTGGGCATCGATAGCCTGTAAGAAAAACACAACTACAGATAATACGATTATGGGAGAAAATACGTTTTTGTGAGTATAAATCCCTCTAACCGCACCTTCATGAACTCCCGCCATTATGCCATAATGAGGAATAGCGATCGCAAATAAAGTACTTAAACCAAGAATCGATCCTAAAGTCCATGCTAGATGATTTAATTGTTCTTTGAGGTTGTATCTACTAGCGAAATAAATTCCAAAAGCAGTAGTTCCTAAACCATAAACAACACCTCTAAAGGTATCATCTGGCATGGATGACCAAAAGTAAGAAAAAGAGGCAAAAATAACAAATGGCCAAAAAAAGATATTTTTAGAAGCAAAAATTAGAACTTTTTTCCAGCGTAATACTAACAAAACACAGGCAACAAAATAAATCAGAAGATTGATCTTGGCTATTAAAGATAGGTCAACAGTATTAATGTCAACTCCATCTCCTTCACTAGCACCCCCTGAAAGAATCAAGGGGAACAGCGCACTAGACATATGAAATAGAGACAATCGCACAAAGATTGCTTCAAAATTTTTGAATAACGAAGAGGGAGTGTTCAACATGGAGTGAAAACTATGTCTAGGAAGATTAAAGGGAACAGGCAACGCCTAATTAGAACTAATCACGATTATTAATTTAGTCGGTAAAAGATAAAAGAGAGTAAAAACGATTACCTTTTAAACTGACCAATAATGAAAGCAATTTAAACAGTTATTGTTGAAGATTTAGTCTTGTCTGAGGATTTCTTATCAGAAAAATAACCCTTACCGTACTTCGCTGAGTAAGAGTAGCGGTCACATTCTTTGCCATTAACACCATTAATAACCATACCCAGAACTTTCTGTCTAGTTGATTCTAAAGCCTCTATTGCCAGTTCCGCACTTTCGTGTTCTATAACTCCAGGGCGACTGACAAAGACAATGCCATCTACCAATTTGCTAATAGTTAAAACATCTGCGGTAACTGGGAGGGGTGGAGCATCAATTAACACAATGTCGTATTCTTTGCGTGCTTTAGCAACTAACTCGCCCATTTCATTAGAGTCTAACAGTGCCAAAGGGTTGGGAGGAATCATGCCTGAAGTAAGGAGGTCTAGCTTTGCCATCGGTTTAGAAGCGACATCTCTCACGGATGCTTGATTAGTTACAAGGTCTTTGATGCCGACTTGATTACTAACTCCCCATAGTTGATGTTGAGATGATTTGCGTAAATCACCATCAATTAAAAGAACTCGTCGACCTAATTGAGCGATCGCAGCAGCTAAATTAGCTGTCACGGTAGATTTTCCTTCTCCTGGTGCAGAGCTTGTAATTAAGATCACTTTGGGGGGTCTTTGGGTGGTCATAAATTTCAAGTTTGCCTGAATCATACGATAAGTTTCGCTGGCATAGGAATCAGGCTCTTGTTGCACAAGAACTCCTTGTCTATCGGATAGCTCATTAATAGGGACAATACCTAATACTTTATAAGGTAATTTTTTCTTGATGTCGGCGATCGTTTTGATAGTGCGGTCTTGCATATCCAGATAAATCGCTGTCAGGTTAGATAGTAGTAGACCCATGAGGATACCTAACAACATTAATGCCATACGACCAGTACTGCCGTTTTCTGGGGCGATCGCCTGTTCGATAATTTCCGCATTTCCCGTTTGCTTGTTACGCAGAATTTGTAACTCTTGCTGAGTACTCAACAAGTTTTCATAAGTTGAGCGGGCTGTTTCTACCTTTTGGTTAATCTCTCTTTCTCTTTGTTCCAATTTGGGTAGTTGTTCGGCTCTTTTGAGATAAGCTTGCTGGTAATCATAGGTAGAGCTTAGTTGCTGCTGTAGGCTAAGTTCTTCAATTTTCAGGTTAATAAATTTTTCTAAAGGATTTTCTTGGAAACGATTATCTTGTAACAAGCCATCAGAGACTTTAACTCCCGTACCTACGGCTTGAGCCACTTGTTGTTCTATGTCTTGACGAAGGTTAGCTTTTTTTTCTAAGAGACTGGAAATACTGGGATGAGAGTCTTTAAATCTTTGTCTTTCCTGGGCTAATTCAATTTCGGTATTACCTAATTCGGTAAGTATGCTTTGAACTGTGGGAGAATTACCTAACTGACTAACAGCGATCGCTTGATTTAAACTAAGACCCAATTGCTTTTGTAAACTTGCTGTTTGTGCTTGAGTCCCTTTTAGCTGAGAACCTGTAGTGGCAATTTGGCGATTTAAAGTTCCTAATTCTGCAACTAAGACTTTTTTCTCTTCTTGTAGATCGACAATTTTATGTTTAGTGCGAAACTCTTGAAGTATTGATTCGTTCTGTTTCAGTTTGTCTTCCACTTGAGGAATTTGCGTGGTTACAAAACTGTCTGCATTCTCCGTTTCTGCTTGGTTACTGCGAACTTGATTTTTAATATAGACATCCATTAAGGTGTTAACTACTTGAGATGCTTGAATGGGATCTGAGTCTTTATAAATAATTTCAATAACATCACTACCACCAACCAGACCGACTTGTAGCTTCCTTCTCAAATCTTTGGCAGTTAAAGTTTCTCCCTCTTCATTAGTTAATTTAAGAATTTCGATAGTTTGTTGTAGGACTGGTGCTGAAGAAATTACTTCTTGTTGGGTTAAAAGAGGAGTTTGGTTGTTAAGAAAAGTTGTAAGTTCTCCTACCCCTTCTCCTACGGGAAGCAGATTGTTTTTTTGTTTAAAAAGTATCTTTCCTTCAGCTTGATATTTTTCTTCTAGGAGACTTGTGGCAGCAAAAGTACTTACCACTGTCAGTAAAAACACTGCTAAAGCTGGCTTCCATCGTCTTTTTAATTTTTGAAAATAACTTGCTATTTCAATATCAGTAGATTCTCTAGATTCCTCTAACCCATAATTAGGATAAGAATTATCTGGCTGCGAACCACCATTATTTGTCAGTGAATTTACCATAAGTCCAACTATTTTGCCGATTAGTTATAAATAGATATTCTGTTATTTTTTCCCTTATATAGAAATTTATAATCTATAAAACCAGGGTAATGTTTAAAGTTTCAGTAAAGTTGTCCGTAAAAATCATGAATAAATCGATAATTTTTTTAAGCTTGCCTAAATCAAATAAAATCGATCTGTTGATAATAAAATACCATTTTAAATTAAATATTGCTAGCCAAATATTCCTAAAAATATAGGACTAGAAAAAGTTACTGAGTAGGTATACACAAAAGATTCTAAAATTTTGTTATTTGTTGCTTACTCCTAATAATCTTTTTTACTATTTTCTATTTAATTACACTAAGCTCCTAGAAGGAGAAACTTAGTGCCAAAAAATCAACTTTCAATACTAAATATGGTTTAACACAGACTATTCTTATTTTCTGTTATCTCTTAATCTATTCGCAATTTTTTTTCGAGAATCTGGAATGCTCAGCAGAACTACTAATAAGTGACTGTTGATAAACTGGAACTACTTGAGGATCATCGCGTCTCATTGTTTATTAAGCTGAAATTGGAAGTTTAGGTATTGATTAAGAGAATACAGGCTAAAAATAAACAGAAGTCTCTGAAGTTTTTCTTCAAAACCTCTTTTTGCCATAATCGCGCTCATATAGAGCGATGTTCTGTACTTAGTTCACTAGTTTACTAATTTTTTCCTAGTATTTGCTGTTGTCTTTAATATGAATTATATGAAATTTTGGTTAGCCTTTGGGATGAAAACTATAATGTTGCTCACAATCGTTGCTAGTACTTTTAGTAACAGTGCAACACTAGCTGCACCAAAATCAGATACCCATAACCAGACTATTCGGGGTAACTCTGGAGGTCCAGTGGACAGTAAAAACTGTGGTTTTGTGGCTAATACTCCCAGTTATACATTATCTTTATCGAATCGCATTGACTATATGCGAATGTTTGTCGAAGTTAACGGAGGACAACCCACTCTCTTAGTTATCGGACCAAAAGCAGATGATAGTTTTTGTGTTTTAGGAGATATGAATACAGGGTTAAATCCTGAAATATCTGGCGTTTGGGAAGCAGGAACTTATAATGTTTATATTGGCGATCGCTATGGAGAACGTCACCAATTTACTCTTAGGATATCTACGGATAAAAATTAATTTGATTCTTCACGAATCGCGCGTTCGGTTACGCCTAGATTAAGCGCGGGATCACTCGTCAATTTGCTGTACCGAGACTTCTACTGCATCGACATCTATTATGCCAGGAGGTGTGATGCGAGCAAAATGCCCATCTGTAACTTTTAAAGGTTCACTACAACTAGGGCATTGAAATTCCGAATTTTTAAATCCTGTAAATTCAT
The DNA here is from genome assembly GCF_900659865.1 of Hyella patelloides LEGE 07179. Taxonomy (GTDB): domain Bacteria; phylum Cyanobacteriota; class Cyanobacteriia; order Cyanobacteriales; family Xenococcaceae; genus Hyella; species Hyella patelloides. Next base: position 6,441 of record NZ_LR213786.1, on the reverse strand, counting down.
AATTACATACAGGACAATTATCTTGAACAAAATTAAGTTTTAGCCACCATTGCACCCCCCAAAAAATCAGAATAGGAGCAATAAAAGCCAAAGCAACCAAAATAAAAAAGCCATTGATAATCCAGCCCAAACCAACAGAACTAGTAAGGAGGGCAATGGCAATAATGGTTAGCCAACAACCTAATCCAGAGAAGTCGTATTGTAATAGTTTATTAAAGCGATTGTTCACAATTTTACTGTCATTTCTACTAGCTTTTATTAATTCCAGTGTAGATGATCCCCTCAAATGTGAGTTGAATGGCTTTTCAAATCATAATAAGTTAAGAATCAGGAGTCGTACGGGGGAATGGTCAACACGGGAGTGGAATAGCGCAACAGCCTTGCAGGAGGGTTTCCCTCCGTAGAGGACTGTTGTAAGACAGCGCGCTTTTCCGTGACCGCATTTCCTCCCGTCATTCGCCCAGACAAAAATTACCGAGCAGGGAAAGAGAATTGTTGAAACAAGGAAGAAAGTTTTATGGCATTGCCTCATGGTGAGATAAAAATTGAAAACCTTTAAACAATAGTAGTGGGCAATCAACAATTAACCATCAACCATCAATTTTGTTCCTCTTTCCTTAGAGAGCTTTACCCGATTAAAATCTTTCACCAATACCGAAATGAATGCGGTTGTCTCCATCATCATTAATCGCATAGTCTACTCGAATTGGGCCTAGGGGAGAATTAACTCTAATTCCCAATCCATAACCAAAACCACTTCCAGGGAGTTCTCTGCGAATAGAAGGTTCGCCAGGAACATCTGCATCTGTGCCGAGTACTGTTCCATAATCAAAGAATAGTGCGCCACCAACAATTCTGAAGATAGGAAAACGATATTCTGCGGTGGCTTGGAAATAGCTTCTGCCATTAGCAACTTCTCCTTCTGCAAAACCACGAACCGAGTTACTACCACCAATGACAAAAGCTTCGTAAGGGGGTAAATCCCCTAAAACTGTTCCTGCTTGAACATTAAAAGCTAAAGCTTGAGGCCCTTCTGTAAAACGAATTATATTTAGAGGAACATAATAGCTATAACTAGCCCGAAAACGATTGAAAAAGATCGATCCAGAACCAAGGGGAACGGTTTGATCGACACCAAAACGGAGTAGAGAACCACTAGTAGGCTGTAAACGATTATTTCGTTTGTCTTGAGTTGCGCCAACGCGGAAAATAAATAAATCATCGTTACCACTATCGCTAAATGCTAGATTTTCACTTCCATCCTCATCTCTTGATATAGGGGAAACGTCGCCATCTTCGTTTTTAATGCTGACACGCTGGTATTGAAAACCTGTAGATAAAGTCCATTCTCCTCGCTCAAAAGGAGTGGGGGATATGGGACGAGAAAAGTTAACTCCTCCTCCTGTACGAACTACTCTGGGGCTATCATTACCATCTTCAGTTCTGATATCATCGTCATCTCCGTCAAATACCAAAGAAATAGAACGACGGCGGAAAGCATTAATGGTGTAAGAGGTGCGGTAGGGGTCGCCAGCAATCCAGGGGTCAGTAAAACTAACATCAAAGAGTAATTCTCTTTCCCCTAACTGAAACTCTGTTCCCAGAGTTTGATTATTGCCACCTAAGTTTTGTTGTTGATAACTGACTGTACCAAACAAGCCACTGGAGGAACTAAAACCAGCACCAGCAGCTACCGAACCAGTACTACTTTCTACTACATCTACATTGACAATTACCTTACTGGGGTTTTCTCCTGGGCTAAAGGAGAGACGTACATCTTCAAAAACACCTAAACCAAATACTCGTTGTAAGTCTCTTTGTGCTGTATCTCGTTTAAAGATGTCTCCTGATTGGAGTTCAATTTCACGGGTCACTATGAAGTCACGAGTTTTTCCGTCTGTAGGTTCGTCTTCTTCATCAAAAAATCGGACTTGAATATCTTCGATGACTCCTTCTGCAACAACCAGGGTTACAGTACCATCAGGACTTACTCTGGGAGAACCCACAACTTGAGCGAGTTCGTAACCATTTTCGGAATACCAGTCATTAACTTGTTTGATGCCATCTTGGAGTTCTCGCAAGTTCAGAATTTCTCCATAGCGATCGCTAAATATTTCCTCTAGTTTTTCTGGAGGCAAAACTTGTTGTTCTGCATCGGGAGGAATGGTTTCGATAATAACTTGACTTAAAGTCGGATTTGCTTCAACCAAAAATGTGATTCTAACCCCTAAAGGCGTATCTTCTGGAGTTACTTCGATGTTTTGAAACAAGCCTGTGGCGTAAACTGCATTAATATCTTCTTGAAGCTGAGAACGAGTAGTAGTTCTTCCTGGTTCGGTATTAATGTTGGCATAAACTATATCCTGTAATTCTTCTTCTACACCTACTACAGCTACTTCTGCTACTAATACTCTGGGTTCTTGAGAGGTTGTAGGGGTTTGGTTTTCAGGCGTGGGGGTTTCTTCTGGTGTAGGGGTTTCTTCTGGTGTGGGGGTTTCGATAGGAATTTGGTTTTCAGGTACAGGAGTTTCTTCGGGAGTCGGGGTTTCAATAGGGATTTGATTTTCCGGTACAGGAGTTTCTTCGGGAAATTGATTTTGTGATACTAAAGTTTTCGTTGTCGCGATTTTAGAAAAACTTTGATGATTTAAGAGTTGTGTCTCTTCTGAAGGAGTTACAGATAGACTAGAATTTTGTAATGCCAGAGCTTCTTTTGTGGCAATTTTAGAAGAAATTTGATTTTTTGGAGTGGTAGTCTTTCCAGAAGATTTTTGAGCTACTATTTTGGTTTTATTAGCCCCATTGTTAGTGTCTCGATCTTGGTATTTTGTAGTCAAAGATTTACGTTGAGAATTACATTGTGGGGTGTTAGTAGCTACTTTTGTCCTACAATTAGGGTGAGAGTTTCCTAAATTGTTTTTCTTCGGCTCTATTTCTACTATCTCTTGTTGAGGTAATACTATATCTGCTGAATTTGTTAATACTATAGGTCTTTCAACCAGTAAAGGAGGCTGTTTGACTGGGTAAATTTTTGTTTTTGGAGTAATTTCTTCAACTGGTTCTTGGTCATGAGTTTCTGCTTTGGCAGATAAAGTAACATTGCAACTTAATGATGTTACTAAGATAGTTACAAGAGTAGGAGATAAACGCACTGTTTTGATCCTCAGATTTTTCCACACACCCAATAAAGCAATCAATACTTTAACATTGTTCATTGGACATTTATCATTGAACAGTTTTTTTGTCTCATGTATCGATTGAGTACAGTTTAGTTTGCTGTACCAGTTAATTTGCTGTACCACACTCAGCAATCGTGACTAATTTTATGTGATAGTTGTTCCTAAAGCAGCTATTAACTATTAGATAGTTTGTATCAAAGTGAATAGTGGTAGTTTTAACCTTTAAAAGAGTAAACCTCATAGCTAACGGCTCAAGGCTAACTGCTAATAGCTACTATATATTAAGAGCAGCTAAAACTCTTTCTTGAACTTTTGAGTAAGCTGATTCTACTTGACCTAAATCTTTACGAAAACGGTCTTTATCCATTACTCTAGCTTGGGGATCGGTTTCTGTTTGATCCCAAAGACGGCAAGTATCAGGGCTAATTTCATCAGCCAGAATGATTTTTTGTTGGGAATCAAAACCAAATTCTAGTTTGAAATCTACCAGAGTAATCTGACAGCGATTAAAAAATTCTTGAAGATGCTGATTAATTTTTAATGCCATCTTATGGATAGTAGATAGTTGCTCTTCGGTTACAATATCTAATAAGAACAGGCGATCGCGTGTTAATAAAGGATCGCCCAAATCATCATCTTTAAGATAATACTCTACTAAAGGACAGGGTAACACTGTTCCCTCTTTTAACCCTGTTTGCCGACACAAGCTACCCGCAGCGATATTTCTGACTACTACCTCTACAGGAATTATTTTCACGGCTTTAACCCGCATTTGATTGGGAGTAGGACAGTCAATGTAATGGGTAGCAATACCATTAGTCTCTAAAGATTGAAATAAAGCCGAAGCAACGGTGCAGTTGATCTCTCCTTTACCTTTGATTGTGCCTTTTTTCTGAGCATTAAAAGCTGTAGCGTCATCTTTGTAAACGGAGAGCAAAATTTCAGGATCTTCTGTTGAATAGAGTATTTTGGCTTTTCCTTCGTATAGTTTGGCGATTTTTGACATTGAAAATTACTCCTGAGATACTTTAAGGTTAAGAGAAGGTTAATGTAAAATTAAGATCGACTAAAATAAGAAGATGTAATGACATCCAACTAATAGAGGTATTTAATATCAGTAGGCACAACAGAGAATAAATCTGTAAGACATTTGTTTCCTATAGGATGCATTAGTCCATCACTTTTACGACGGGATAACTCTGATTTAACGAATGAATTTGAGTGTCTGAACGATTTTATCTCTAAAAAGTCCAAAATTATCATTAATAAACCCACGAATCAACTATGATTAACAACAACGATAAGAATGATTTTTTATATCCCCGAAGCCCTTATCATGGCAAAGTTCAACCAAAGAATTTAGTTTTTAATGCCAATTTACAAGAATTTGCTCAACAAATTAGTTACATCTGTAATTTAGAAACTGGAGGCAAATTACCTCCCAATGAGGCATATAAACAAATTAAATCTTTGTGGAAAGAACTCAAGCGTAGTAAAAAAGCGTTAAATATTGGGAAGCATACTTCTGAGGAAGGAAAAAATTCTTAACTCAGCTATAGTTGACAACTATTGAGTAATAATTGATAACTGATAATATTATCCCGCTTGATACTATCTGGCTTGATGAGACGGGATGGAACTGTTAACCAATAACTGAATTTTAAGAATGTCTCGTTCAAGGGCGTTACAATACTATATTTTTGTTCGTTTGCTTTTGGCTCCTTTAATGTTGCTAACCATAGCCAGTTTAGTATTTTTGCTATTAAGAGCAACACCAGGAGATCCTGCGGATGCAATTTTGGGGACTCGCGCACCAGAATCGGCGAAAATTGCTTTAAGAGAACAATTAGGCTTAACGAAACCTCTTATAGTTCAATATTTTGATTATTTAGGTAATTTATTTCAGTTTGATTTGGGTAGCTCCCTTACAAGTAGAGGTTTACCTGTATGGGATGTAATTCAACAGTATTTTCCCGCTACGGTAGAGTTAGCTTTTTTTAGTATGGTAGTGGCGGTGACAGTAGGTATTGGAGTAGGCGCGATCGCAGCTTCGCAACCTGGTACGATATTTGATATCTTTGGGCGTTTATTTGGTATTATTACCTATTCTCTACCTTTATTTTGGGTAGGGATGGTATTACAGTTAATTTTTGCCGTACAGCTTGGCTGGTTTCCTTTGGGAACAAGGTTCCCTATCAATGTGACTCCTCCCCCTAACGTTACGGGTTTATACACTATAGATAGTTTATTAACAGGAAATATCGAGTTATTGGGTACTACACTCTATTATTTGATTCTTCCTAGTGTTACTTTGGGAATTCTCTTGAGTGGGATTTTTGAGCGCATTGTTAGGGTTAATTTAAAGCAAACCCTCAAAGCAGACTATGTGGAAGCAGCTAGAGCTAGAGGAATCCCTGAAAAAACTATTTTAATCTCTCATGCTTTTAAAAATGCCCTAATTCCCGTGATTACGGTTTTGGGTTTAACCTTTGCTGCTTTGCTTGGTGGTGCAGTTTTAACAGAAGTAACTTTTTCTTGGCCAGGTTTAGGGAACCGTTTGTACGAGGCGATTTCACTACGAGACTATCCCACAGTACAGGGTATTATGGTATTTTTCGGAATTATTGTGGTTTTTGCTAGTATTGCGATCGACTTAATTAATGCTTATATCGATCCGAGAATTAGATATTAGATACAATCTTTGATTCCCCATACTTTAATATAGTGATTACTGTCATAACTAGCAATGAATTCGCGATCGCGAATTCATTGCTAAATAAAGAATTCTTCGATGATAAGCTTTTTACCTGATGTAACCATAGTTCTGATGATGAGATAACTATAAAGTATTTTAGCAGTTAAGTTTGAAAAGTGCGATCGCTTTATAGTTTTTCTTCATGATAGGTACACTATTAATTATTTTATTGGTTGAGATTTCCATTGCGTTTTACATAGATGAAGTGGGAGAAGACGAATCTCATCCTCTGGCTTCATTAATGGAGGTTATTGGGGTTTTAATTGAAAACTATGAAGATCGTTATGTGCCAGATTTAAACGATAGTTGGTAGCCAAATCAAAGCAATTTGTACCCAGAAATAGAGCCATTTAGGTCGTTTTTTTTGAGGAAACTTTAGCCCCAATACTGTTCGGTTAAGCTAAAAGATGAGTTAATGAGAGTATTCGTAACCGAAATCGTATGGAACTTAAACCTTTAACTCTTATTGCGCCAAAAATCCAAGTGAGTGAATTATTTCCCGCTTTG
>NZ_LR213785.1:2371-50685 GCF_900659865.1 Hyella patelloides LEGE 07179 | reverse complement strand
GAATGTCAGCTGTATCTTTGAAGTTTTCAATCGCTGTTTCGATAGCTTCTTTAACTTTAATAGATTGTTCTAATCCTTATTTTATTTCCAAAATATTTACCCTATATCTTAAAATAGCTAAAAAAAAGGAATAGCTTCTTAAAACTATCCCTTTTCTTGAAGATTAATTAACGAGTTTTATTTATTTAAACTCTCAAGTAAATAAGAACTCTGGAATTAGATTTGAGGTACAAATCTTTCTTTTTCAGGAACTTCAGTGTATTCTGCCACAATCTGACGGAATTTATCGCCACTGATAGTTTCCTTCTCAATTAGTAACTCTACTAAACGATCCACAACTTCTCTATTATCACGAACAATCCTACGAGCAACTTGGTGGGAATGTTCGATGATTTGACGTACTTGGTCATCAATACGAGAAGCTACTTCTTCAGAGTACTCTGAACGAGACATTAAGCCACCACCAAGGAAAACTTCTCCACCTTGTCCTTCTAAAGATAGGGGTCCAAGATCGCTCATTCCAAAACGAGTTACCATCTGACGCGCCATCTCAGTAACTTGCTGTAAGTCACCGCCAGCACCAGTAGTTACTTCATCGTAACCAAAGATTTCTTCTTCTGCTGCACGACCACCCATTGCACCAGCAATCCGTGCCATTAGTTGAGAGCGAGAGATTAAGCCTTGTTCTTCATCGGGGGTAAACCAGGTCAAACCTTGAGCCTGTCCGCGAGGAATTAGAGTTACTTTCTGTACGGGGTCATGGTCTTTTACTAGAGTACCAACGATCGCGTGTCCTACTTCATGGTAGGCAATTAAACGCTTGCTCTTACCATCTACCAAAGGAGTACCTTCCATACCCGCTACTACACGGTCTACTGCATCATCAATTTCTGCCATCGTAACGGCGGTTTTACGTCTTCTAGCAGTGAGAATTGCAGCTTCATTAAGCAAGTTAGCTAAATCAGCACCAGAGAATCCAGGAGTACGACGAGCGATTGTATCTAGAGAAACTTCCTCAGAGATTTTTTTGTCTCTAGCGTGAACTTCTAAAATTTCGAGACGACCTTTAATATCGGGGTTGTCTACCATTACCTGACGGTCAAAACGACCAGGACGCATTAAAGCAGAGTCTAAGACATCAGCACGGTTAGTCGCAGCAATGATAATGATGCCACTATTGCCTTCAAAACCATCCATTTCGGTAAGTAACTGGTTAAGAGTTTGTTCTCTCTCATCGTTACCACCACCAATACCAGCACCTCTTTGACGACCTACTGCGTCAATCTCATCAATGAAGATTAAACAAGGAGCGTTTTCTTTAGCTTTTTTGAAGAGGTCACGGACGCGGGAAGCACCCACACCAACAAACATCTCTACGAATTCAGAACCAGAAATACTGAAGAAAGGGACACCAGCTTCACCAGCGATCGCTTTTGCTAGTAAAGTTTTACCAGTTCCAGGAGGACCGATTAACAAGACACCTTTAGGAATTTGCGCTCCAACTGCGGTAAAGCGTTCGGGTTGTTTTAAGAAAGTAACGACTTCTTGTAATTCTTCTTTAGCTTCTTCGATACCAGCGACATCATCAAACATTACGCCAGTTTTAGCTTCCATCTGGAAACGAGCGCGGGATTTTCCAAAACTCATTGCCTGACCAGGGCCACCAGGCATATTATTGGAACGACGGAATAAGAAGAACAAGGCAGAAATTAGTAAGATCGGGAAAATTAAGTTGCCTAAAAGTCCCCAGATTGCACCATCATTATTTACAGGATGGTAGTCAAAATTAACATCTGCTTCTCTCAACTTAGAAATTAATTCTGGAGAGTTTGCAGGTAAATCTACTCTCAATTTTTGTAGACGTTCATCTATCTCAGGATCCATTGCTTGGACAATAGCTGTTCTGCCATTTTCATATAACTCAACGCTAGCAACTTTTCCTGTATTTAGATAGTCTAGAAAACGACCATAGGTCATGCGAGTGCTAGCAGTATTACTACCTAAACTGTTAGTGTTGGGGGAGACAGTTCCTTGAATGAGAAAAATACCCACTACTAAAAGAGGTAGTGTCCAAAGTAATATAACTCTCCACGAAAATTTTTTCATAAGTTGAATTTTGTTGAATTTGAATATTTTTTATAACGTTTGTTGAGGTGCTTCACCTACCTTCTTGCAATACATGATTTTGATTGTCTTGTCAAGGCAGTAGGTTTTTAGTCGCCTGTTACTTAACTAAATTTAACGTAATTCTCATCTTGAAAGCAAGTTAACTTAAGAAACAAGGATCGAGGAACGAGGAAAGAGGAGTTATCTTGAGGTTTTACAAGAAACTCCAATTGAGGGTGAAATAAAGACCATCTTCTTGTAAAGAATCTCCTTGAGTATCCACATCTACTAGGGGAATACCCCAGTCAAGACGAGCATTGAAGCCATTTCCCGCACTAAAATTCAGTCCAATCCCGATAGATGCTAAAAAATCATTATCTATTTCTAGATCGTCACTATTCCAGATTGTTCCCATATCGATAAAGGGAGTAAGCTGCACAACTCCATCAATTTTTCTGAGATGAAATAAAGGGATTCGTATTTCGGCTGAAGCAAATAACCCATTGTCTCCCAATGCAAAGTCTTGACGATAACCGCGAACACTATCAAAACCACCAACACGGAATTGTTCTAGGGGAACTAATTCGGTACTACTTAATTGGATATCTCCTCGGAGTAAAAACAAAAAATCTTCATCTAAACGACGTACCCACTGGGATTGACCCCGCCAAGAAAAAAAGGTACTATCGGGAATACCATCAACATTTTGAGTTGCACCAAAAACATCTAAACCAACACTAAATTGCGATCGCAAAGCCAATACTTTTGTATCATCACGATTGACATATTCTTGGAAAAAGCGCAAAGCACCGATTTTGGTTTCTCCATCTGCGCTAGCACCATTGGACAAACGAAACGGAGTGTCTAATAGTCTAGTGTTACTTTCTTGGAAAGAGAAAGATAGTCCTAAAGCCAACTCTTCTTCTGGAGTACCAATTAAGGGTTGACGTATCCCTAGTTCGTAATATTCGGACTCTGATTCGATATCTAAAGCTGTAAATGGCTCTTCGATTACTTCATTACTGCTTGTACCGTAAGCTACCCGAAATGTGCCATTACTGGCGTTCAAAGGTAGGGTATAAGAAGTATCAATACTGTCACTACCTTCTGTATTAGTATAGTCAAAGGTTATTCTGTCCCCAAAGCCCAGCAAATTTGAGTGAACAAACCCTACACCACGGCGATTTGTTCCCACACTAGGAGAGCGTTTATTATCAAATCTAGTAGTTATCTTAAAAGGGTCGGCTTCTTCAATGGCTACTTCTAGTAAACTTGTTCCAGGGCTGATACCTGCGGACAATTCAGCAGAAACATTTTTAACTAAAGGATCGATTCGTAACATCTGTAGAGCTTCCAATAGCGATTCTACATTCACTGGTGTTCCTGCATTTTTCTCGATTCGCGCTCGAATATAATCAGAGTCAAGACGCTTGGTTCCTGTAACATTAATAGCTTCTAATTTGCCTTCTAGGATAGAAATAGTAACTTTTCCTCCTTCTAGCTCTTGGGGAGGTATATAAGCACCAGAATTAACATAACCTTTGTCTGTATATAACTTTGTAATGGCAGAACGGGCTTGATATAGTTCTGATAGAGAAAGAGGACGATTTTGATACTCTGCAAGTATCGCAGATAATTCTTCTTCGCTGAAAACACTACTTCCGACTACCTCAAAGCTTTCAACTGTTATTTGTTGGGGTACAGTATCAGCAGAAAGCGGATTAGAGTCAGATTCTTTTTTAGGTGATACTTCAAGTAATACGGGCGGAGAATCTTCATTAGTATCCGAGTCGGAAGGGGTCAACTCTTCGGTAAAAGTATATTCGTGCTGATTAGAAACTTTTTGTTGCTTTGTCTCTTGTGCTTGTAAAGATTGAGTATCCGTAATAATGCCTAATGCAACCAGGGAAGCCAACCAAGTAAAAGAATGATTGCCTTTGATGGTAGTTTTTGCGTGTGACAAGTTCCAAAAAGTTTTATACATCAGAATCAATACTTAAATAAATATAGCCTTAATCAGCGTCGTAAATATAGAATTCCCGAAAAAGACCAATAAATAACACTCCAGAGACATTATTTTGTCTCAATACTGATAGTGTCAACAATGAAAAATACTGATGATTGGCGAATCGCCCGTACGAGGAGTCACTGAGTCAGTTTTCTGGTTCTTTTTTGTCGTTTTTATCGCAATAATTTAATTTGTCAATGATTGAACTACTACAATACTTCAGACAGAGATCGCAGCAGCTTAAGTAATTATCGGGTTATGGTAAAAAAAATATTTTTATAACCTAAAAAATTTAGTTTAATGCCAATTGTTGAATCATCACAAATATTAATTCGTTTAGCTTGCCCTCAAGATAGAAAAGAGATTATTCAACTAGAAAAGCTAGCTATCAAAAATTTATGTCAAGATATTTATAATCAAAAAAAAATTGATAATTTAACTAAGCAAATTAATCATCTTCGCTTTAATGATGAAGTTGTTTTTGTCGCTGAGAAGGACAATAATATTCTTGGGTTTGCTTCTTTATTGAGCTATCGCCAAACTGTAAGAACTCTTTATGTGCAACATAGTTTAATCCATCAAGAAATTGGTACTAAGTTATTAAATGCTATAGAAGTAGAAGCAATTAAGCGAAAAATTCAAATTTTAAAGGTCACTTCTTCTCTAACAGAACGCTCGTTTTACAATTCACAAGGATATCAAGAAGTTGCTGTTTGTCATTTGGGAAAAATGGATATTTTAATACCATGTATTGCCATGCAAAAAAGATTAAGAGCCTCATCTCAGTCTTATTGGAGAATACATTTTTTATTACGGGTAATTATAGCCATGATACCTAATACTTTATTTATTTTATTAGTACTTTAAAAATAAATCGATCTTTTCCTTAATATCACGGTAGCGCAGAACTCTTTTTAATGAGTATGGTTAAAGAAATCTTAAGCCATTGGTATTCTGTGATTCGCCTATGCAACTTCCTAAATTTTTCCTCGGTACAGTAATTATGTTTTGGGGATGGCAAACTGGTTTATGGATGATGGCGTTACCAATGGCGTTAATTTACGAGATATCCTCTGTTCTTGATTGGCGATGGCATTTCACGACTAAGCATTTTCGTCAGGTTTCTAATCTTTGTACAGTGATTTTGGTGATAGTGCTAATCTATCTTTGGAATCAAGATGCTTCTTTGCAATTTATTTTTCTTTTCTTCCAATGGCTACCTGTAATTTGTTTTCCTCTATTGGCAGCACAGGCTTATTCTGATGGTAAAGGGATTGATATCCGCGCCTTGTTATTTCTCAAGGAAAAGCCTCAAATCAAACAACAAAAAGCAACCATACTGAGTTTACATTATCCTTTTTTAGCTATTTGTTTGATTTCAGCTAGTGCAGGAAATACTAGAGATATTGCTTTTTATGTAGGGTTAGTCACATTTTTGGCGATCGCTTTATGGTTCATGCGTTCTCACAGAAATTCGGCGATCGTTTGGATTAGTATTATGTTATTAGCTGCTACTATGGGTTTTTTTGGTCATCTTACTCTACACAATGCCCATTTAGCTCTTGAAAAAAGTACTAGACAATGGATTAGAAATTTTTATCACTATCATAGTAGTAATCCTACTCAAAGAAGTACCGCTATTGGTGATATTGGAGCAGTTAAATTAACCAACAAAATAGTGTTAAGGGTTAAACCTGATGAGGAAAATTTAGAGCCAAAACTATTAAGAAGAGTTACTTATAATAATTATATTTCTGGTATTTGGTTAGCAGTAAAATCAGAATTTGAACCTTTAAAATTAAGTTCTAATATTGTTAGTGTTTTACCAGAGAAACAACTAACTCAGAAAGGTCTTGACCGACGCTCTAGTAAAGCAAAAAATCGAGTAATTATTTATCGTTTTTTAGAAGAAGGTAAGAATTTATTGAACTTACCAGATGGTACACAAAAGATTGAACAACTACCTGTAGAAAAAGTAGAACAAAATCAATACGGGACAGTTCAAGTTCAAGGAGAATCTCGATTAGCAACCTATAAAGTAACCTACGAGCGAGATTTCATTAATGATGGTGTTCCCACAGAAGAAGATTTAGAAGTCCCAAAATCAGAGTTACCAGCTATTAAAAACATAGTCCAAGAATTAAACTTACAAGGAAAGTCAGAACAAGAAATATTAGATACTGTATATAATTTCTTTAATACCAATTTCACTTATTCGTTGCAGTTAGCTCGTCAAGGACATCATAAAACACCTCTTTCTGCCTTTTTACTAGAAAATCGTTCTGGTCATTGTGAATATTTTGCCACTGCTACAGCATTATTATTAAGAGCAGCAGGAATTCCCACTCGTTACGCGATCGGTTATTCTGTTCATGAATACAGTTCTTTAGAGAAGCAATTCATTGTGAGAGGACGTAATGCTCATGCTTGGAATTTAGTTTATATAAATGGTGCTTGGCAACAATTTGATACTACTCCTAGTAATTGGATAGAAGTAGAAGATAATAATGCTTCCAGTTTAGTTATTATTAAAGATTTTTTCTCTTGGTTGGGTTTTAAAATAGCTCAATTTAGTGAATTAGTAAAAGCACTTACAAAAACCAAGTCTTTCTGGTTCATTGTGATTCCCATACTACTAATTTTATTATTATGGTTATTGCGAAAACGTGACTTAAATGGCTTACAGCTTCAAAGAGTAACTACAGCAACTACTGATTATGTTTTAGTTGGTGCAGATTCAGAAATTTATTTAATTGAAAAGGCTTTACAAGAGTCAGGATACATTCGTAATAATTATGAAAGTTGGCAACAATGGCTAATTAGGTTACAGCAAAATAAGCAACTGACTTCTGAATTAATTGCAGACTTAAAAGTAATTATTAAGCTACATTATTGCTATCGTTTCGACCCTCAAGGTATCGATCGCGTTACTAGAGAAAAGTTAAAGTCAGCTACAGAATCTTGGTTAGCTAAATATCAAAATTTTAATAATGAAGCTGCTAATAGCTCACGGGAAAATAATTCAGTTAAAAACTAGATTTACTATCCTAAAAATTATCTCTCAATATTAGTGATAAAAATTGTCCACAGGTAAATACAAATAAACTATTAATAAAGTAGAACTACTTATTCTATTTTTTCCTAACAATTGAAAATATAGGTTAAAAGACCTTTATAAATGTCCCAAAGTATGTGAATATATGTGAAGTTCTTAGGATTCCTGAGAAAATTGGGTACATTCACTGAGGCTTACTGATGGGTAATCATATATTTAGTTGTCTACTAGCTGTTATTACAATACCAATATTTGCGGGCAAAGTGTCTTCTACTTCAATTCTGACAATACCAGGGAACAACGATCCAGAAAATGAAGTTTTTACAAAAAGACCACCTTTAGCAACCACACATCCTAGCTTTTTAGAAACCTTGAGTATTCGTAAATCTCTGGTTAAAGTACCATCTGTAGCTATTACACCCCAAGTCAGTAGTGATTCTTTGTTAGTTAGTAAAATCAATCACGCTATTGATTTTGTCTCACCCATCTCTGGGAATATTCAGATAAATACAACCGTTTCAGTCAACGAAAATCTTCAGCAAGAAATTAACATAGAATCTCCTGTTACACCTCAGTTTCCTAAGTTTTCTCGCAGCAGCATCTTATCTGAGACATTGAATAACTCTAATCTAGTAAATCCCGCACCAGAGAAGGAAAGAATTGCTAGCGTGTTTGGCTGGCGTGTTAGACCTTTTAGTGGTAGTTTGCAGATGCACAATGGTATTGATTATGGTGCGCCTCTAGGCACTCCTGTAGTAGCTGCAAGGGATGGTATTGTTACTAAGGTGGTATCTGGTTGTTTAGATTTTAGTCAGCGTTTATGTGGCGATCAATTTGGTAATTGGATTGAAATCGATCATGGTAATGGAATGGTTGCCACCTATGCCCATTTGTTAAATAATTCTATTACTGTAGAAGAAGGCACTAAAGTTTGGCAAAATCAAGAAATTGCTCAGGTTGGTAGTTCTGGATGGTCAACAGGAGCGCATTTAGACTTTAGAATTAAGGTCAATGGAGAGTTTAAAAATCCCGCTCATTACGTTAAGAATTGACGGGAGGAAATGCCGACGGTCAGTCGGCATATTCCACTCCCGTGTTGACCATGAACAATAGACAATCAACAATTATTGATTACTCAACTCAATAAGTAGACTAAATCTTTCTGACTTCTGATATTATTGCCTGATGGTACTTCTGAGTTGGTGACTCTTGAATTGTAATCCCTTGACATTACAGTTAATCCCAATTCTTAAAAGTAATGAGAGACTTGGTAAGTTGGATTAAACTAAGCGTGCAAACCAACCTACAGTTTAATTCGATCTCTCCCACTATTTTTGATAAATGGGATGACTTTGATTCTCCTCAACTACTTAATAATGAAGCATTAATTAATAATGAAGCATAAAGCTATTTTGGTAAATTGGACAACAGTTTTTACTATTGTTGTTTTATTGTTAGGAGTTTATCTCAGGTTTAGCAATCTCGATCGCAAAATTTATTGGATTGATGAAGTACACACTTCTCTAAGAGCTTCTGGTTACAGTCGGACAGAATTTGTTGAGCAAGCTCCTAGAGGTAAAATTGTTAGTATTGAAGAGATACATAAGTTTCAAAAGCTAACTCCAGAACGCAATTTTGTAGCAGGAATTAAAGCAATTAGTTCTTCAGAACATTCTCCTTTATACTATGGATTGGCTAGAGTGGGAATGGAGTTTTTTGGTAGCTCTATTAATGTTACTAGAGGGGTAGCAGCTAGTCTTAGTTTGTTATTATTTCCTAGTATTTATTGGTTAGCACAAGAGTTATTTAATTCTCGTTTTATCTCTTTAACTGTAACTACTTTGGTCGCGGTTTCTCCTTTACAAATTATTTATGCTCAAGAAGCAAGAGAGTATAGTTTATTTGCAGTTACTATTGCTTTGGCTAGTGCAGCTTTCCTGCGATTTATTAATCATAAAAATAATTTTAGTTGGCAATGGTATGGTTTAACTATTACTTTAGGACTTTATACCCAACCTTTATTTGTTTTAGTGATGATGGCCCATGGTATTTATCTTATGGTAGTTAATAATTTTAGATGGGGTAAGTTACTCAAGCAATATTTTTTTGCTACGGCGTTAGGTATATTTTTATTTATTCCTTGGATTTTAGTTTTTATTTTTAATGATGATGGGGTAGGAATGTGGGTCGAACGAGATCTTCCCTTGAATTTTTGGTTACAAAGATGGTTTTTAAATATTAGTTCTACTTTTTTTGATTGGCAGGTAGTTTATCAAGAACGCTTTTTTGATGTGGAACAAGTTCAAGATTTTACTTTTAGTTTTAATAGTGTATTTTCTTGGTTAGTTATTCCTATATTTGGCTTAATTATTTATAGTACCTACTACTTTGTTACTCATACTTCTCGTCATAGTAGTTTCTTTATTACGGTTTTAATGGGAGTAACTGCCGTAGCTTTGGGTTTTCCCGATCTTATTTGGGGGGGACAACGTTCTACTGTTGCTAGATATATTCTGGCTATACCTTTAGGAATTCAATTAATAGTTGGTTATTGTCTGGCTGTCAATATGAGTAATTTAAAATATTCTCATTGGCACAAACAAATATGGCGGTTAATATTTGCACTAACAATTACTTTAAGTCTAGTTTGTTCTTGGCAAATGCTACAATCTCCTACTTGGTGGAATAAGTATAGTAGTTATTATAATGCTGAGGTAGCAAAGATTATTAACTTAACAGAAAAACCTTTAATTATTAGTAATGCCAAAAGAATTAGTCGTTCTACTTCTTTAAGTTATCAGCTTCAAGATAATGCCAAGTTTTTATTATTAGACGAGAGTGATAATTTACCCTCAATTCCTTCTGAGTTTAGTAATATCTTTTTATTTCGCCCATTTCCTGACTTTCTGCAAAAATTACAGCAAAATAATTTATACACTATAGAGCCTGTTTTTATTGAAGGACATCTTTATAAAATAACCTATAACAAATAACTCTATTAAGATATCTATTAATTGTCTAATTTATCTATGTTGAACTGTGGATTAATATCAAAATAACTTTTTAAAAGAATCTTGTTTTTCAAAAAAATATTTCTAATGTTAATTAATGAAGTTTTATTTACACCAGAAAAAAGGCTAAAAAGTCAAGCATCTCTTTTCTGGTTAACTGTAAGTTTATTATTTTCTTTATTTTATAGTTATTTAGCATTACAAAAAGCATTTGGCGGTGAATATATCATTCAAGATGATGCCAGACAGCACGTTTTTTGGATGTTACGCGTTACAGATATTGATTTATTTCCTAATGATTTAATCGCAGATTACTTCCAATCTGTTGCTCCTGCTGGTTATAAATTTTTATATTGGATATTCAATAAAATTGGGATTAATCCTGTTGTACTTAGTAAATTATTACCGAGTATTTTGGGGTTAATTATGACTGGGTATTGTTTTGCATTAGCTGTAGAAATATTACCTTTACCCTTGACGGGATTTGTTGCTAGCTTGTTATTTAATCAAAACCTTTGGTTACAGGATGGTATAGTTTCAGGAACACCCAAAGCTTTTGCTCCTCCTTTATTAGTTGCTTTTCTGTATTATTTTCTCAAACGCTCTATTTTGGGAGTTAGTATTACTATTATTTTATTTGGCTTATTTTACCCTTCTCTGGTTTTTATCTGTTGTGGATTATTAGTGATATCTTTATTTAGTTTAAAAAACTGGCGGGTAAAGATATCAAATAAGAAACAAGACTATATTTTTGCTTTCACGGGATTAATAGTAGCTTTTTTGATCTTATTACCCTATGCTATTGCGACTTCTGATTATAGCCCCACAATTACTGTTGCTCAAGCTAAAAACTTACCTGAATTTATGGCTGGAGAAAGAAGTGGTTTTTTTAACGATAATCCTTGGGATTTTTGGTTTAACGATAGTCGTAGTAGCTTACGAATTCCTTCTGCTTTGATGCCTCTATTGGCTTATTTAGGGCTTTTTTTTCCTATTATTAGAAAAAGAAATAAGGTTATAAATCAAAAAGTAAAATGGTTGAAAACTAATCCTCAAATTGGGATGTTATCAAGATTATTATTGGTTTCTATAGTAATGTTTTTTGTAGCCCATGCTTTATTATTTGCTCTGCATCTTCCGAGCCGTTATACCCAACATACTATAAGAATAATTATTATTTTAGTTGCTAGTATTGTTTTAACTTTTACCTGGGAGTTTTTACTAAAGAGAGTTTCCTCAAGAAATCAATTGCAAAAAATAAGTTATCAGATATTAGCCTTACTGTTAGCAATCATTTTAATCTTTTATCCTCATACAACGAAACGTTTTGTATGGACTCGATATGTCATAGGGAATGAACTAAGTTTATACGAGTTTTTTCAACAACAACCCAAAGATATTGTAATTGCATCCTTAACAGCAGAAACCGATAATTTACCTACCTTTACTCAACGCTCCATTTTAGTCAGTAGAGAATATGCCATACCATATCATTGGGGCTATTATGAGCCATTTCGCCAACGAGCAACAGATTTAATTGAGGCGCAATACAGCACAGATATAGAGGTAGTGAAAAACTTTATTGCTCAATATAATATTACCCACTGGTTAATTGAAAATTCTAGTTTTACCCCAGACTATATTGCTAAAAATAAATGGATTAGACAACATAAACCTGTGGCACAACAAGCTATTGATACCCTGCATCAAGAAAAAATTTCAGTAATAGCTCAATCTAAAAATAATTGTAGCGTTTATAAAAGCGATCGCTATACTGTTATAGATAGTAAATGTATTTTACAAGATTATAATTAATCAGTAACTCTAAGCTCTTAAAATACTCTATGTGGTTAACTTTATAATATGGTAGAAAGACTATTGACTAACTTTTCTAAATGCTCTAATTGATGGGTTGCCATTACAGAAAAACGCAGGCGAGAAGTAGGCACTGTAGGAGGGCGAATTGCAGGGGCAAAAATACCAGCTTGTTGTAACTTATCTGCAATTGTTAAAGCAGTTTCAGGAGCATCTAAAACAAGGCAAATGATCGGAGATTCCGAAGGTAAGAGATTGTCTTGGGGTAATTTGTCTTTGAGATAATTGATATTATTCCAGAGTTTGTCTTTTCTTTCGGGTTCGCTTTTTATTATTTCGATTGCAGCTAAAGCAGCAGCCGTATCCGCAGGAGATAAGCCTGTAGTGTAAATCCAGGTAGCAGCACGATTTCGGAGAAAATCAATTAAATGAGCATTTCCCGCTACATAACCCCCTAAACTCCCCAATGCTTTACTTAAAGTTCCAATTTGAATTAATTCTGCACCAGTACAGTTAAAATGCTCCACACAACCCGCACCCGTAGTACCCATAACCCCTGTTGCATGAGCTTCATCTAACAACAACATACAATTCATCTCTGATGCTAATGCAATTAAATCTGGTAAAGGACATAAATCACCATCCATACTAAATACACTATCGGTAGTAATTAAACAACGGCGATATTGCGAACGATGTTGCAATAGCTTTTGCTCTAAATCATTAACATCACAGTGTAAGTAATCAATAACTGTAGCACCGCTTAATTTCGCGCCTTTTTTTAAGCTGGAATGATTATAAAGATCGCCTAAGATTAAGTCTTTTTGCCCTACGATAGCGGAAATTGTGCCTAAATTAGCTAAATAACCAGAGCTAAATACTATAGAATCTTCTGTCTGCTTCAAAGATGCAATTTCTTGTTCTAGCTCTCGATGTAATTGGCGATGTCCACTGAGTAATCGCGAGCCTGTACTTCCCGTACCATATTCTTGTATGGCTGCGACTGCTGCTTGGATTAACCGCTCATCCCCTGCTAGTCCTAAGTAATTGTTACTAGCAAAATTGATTGCCGTTAGCCCTGATAATTCAACCACTGTTCCATCAAGACCAGAAATTGCTGTCACTGAACGATACCAATTAGCATTATGAATAGTCAATAGAGATTTTTCGAGCCAACTGTAGGGTGATTGGTTACTAGACACAATTGTTGGTTAATTTTTTGGTTGATTATAAAGTATCAATCCAAGTTTAAAGCAAAGATAGTAGAATTTTAACTTAGTTATGTTGGTCAAAATGAAAGCACAATAAATTAATAAATTAATAATTAATATTCGCTTATTATGCTTTCATTATTCTAGGTTTTCTATCCTCAGCCAAAGTTTATTGGATTGATCGCAAGAGTTTTCTGCTCTCTACAATTCATATCAATATCTGAAAAATTTTAAATGGAGATGCATTGATTAAAGAATGGTTAGATACAGGTTCGTATACTGCATACTTCAATATGAATAGAGAAACAGAAACTGTCGAGACCAAAAAATCTGATTTTGAAGAGGTAAAGAAATTAAATCAGCCTTCTACTAAAAAAGATCCCATATTAAACGAGCAAATATTATTAGAAAAGAAAAAATTCAAGCAGACAATCTCTGAGATTGATAATGAAATGAACAGATTAGGTTGGACTGTAGAAGACGGGAAAAACTACCTTTCCCAAAATTATGGTGTTACCAGAAGAAGATCGCTGTCTAAGAACCAACTTGCGGAATTTTTACAATATTTGAAACAGCTATAGCAACATCGCGCCAGGGTCTCCTCATCTAATTTTGTATAAAATGTACTTGACAAAAATCATCTAATACAGTTTCTTGTTGACAGCAATTTTCAGTTTTACTTGTCCTCATCTAATTTATCTAATTCGGTATGGCTGTAGTTAATCGCAAAGCAGTTTAATAATAATTTTGCTCTTTTCACTCTATCTTGTAAATTAAACTAATTATGAGTCATTGATTTTTAGTTTAGGTAGTTTAGGTTAGGTATTAATTCTGGTGGATATCGCTCGTATACTTGCTCAAGAATTTTCTGTTTCACATTCTCAGATCGATAATGTTTTAGAGTTGTTGTCAGAAGGGGCTACCATTCCTTTTATGGCTCGCTATCGTAAAGAAAGAACTGGTTCGTTAGATGAAGTTCAGTTAAGAGCTATAGTCGATCGCTTTACCTATCTGACAGAATTAGAAAAACGTAAGGAAACTGTTTTAGAATCGATCGCTTCTCAAGGTAAACTAACAGACAATTTAAAGAAGCAAATTGCTAGTTGTCTGGATAAGACAGTTTTAGAGGATATTTACGCACCATACAAGCCCAAACGACGCACTAGAGCTACCATAGCAAAAGAGAAGGGATTAGAGCCTTTAGCGCAGTGGATACAGTCTCTCAATCAACCCCAATCCGCTAAAGTATCTTCATTAGAAACAGAAGCTCAAAAATATCTCAATACTGAAAAAGAAGTTAATTCCGTAGAAGATGCATTAGGTGGTGCTGCGGACATTATCGCCGAACAAATAGCCGATAAAGCAGAGATTAGAGCTTATTTACGGGATTATTTGTTTAAAAATGGGGTGTTTGTTTCCAAAATAAAAAAAGCTCATCCTGAAGGTAGCACTAAGTATGAAATGTATCGTAACTATTACTATGCAGTAAGCAAGATACCACCTCATAATATTTTGGCACTGTATCGCGGAGAAGCAGAGAAAATTTTAACGGTAGATATTGAATTTGATACCGCAGCAGTTTTATCAGAATTAGAGTATCAAGAAGTAAATAGTAAATCCGCAGTAGTGAGGCAATTTTATCGCACTACCATTGCTGATGGTTTTAATCGTCTACTAAAGCCATCTTTGATTAGAGAAATTAGAAACGATCTCAAACAATATGCCGATCTTGAATCTATTAAAACCTTTGAAGCCAATTTACGCAACCTCCTCTTAGCTCCTCCCGCAGGAATGAAAGCAACAATGGCAATGGACCCTGGTTTTCGTACTGGTTGCAAAGTGGCAATTTTAGATGAAACGGGCAAATTTCTGGAATATCAAGCAATATTTCCCCATTCAGGAGCAAGCAAACAGGAACAAGCAGCCAAAACTGTCCAGCAACTTATTAAAAAGTATAGTATTGAATTAATTGCGATCGGTAATGGTACAGCTTCTAGAGAAACCGATCGTTTTATTAGCGATATTCTTAAAAATTTAGATTCTAAAGCGATCAACGTAATGGTTAATGAATCTGGTGCTTCTATCTATTCTGCCAGTGACTTAGCGCGTCAAGAATTTCCCGATTTAGATATTACTGTTAGAGGAGCTATTAGTATTGGTAGAAGATTACAAGATCCTCTAGCGGAGTTGGTAAAAATCGATCCTAAATCTATTGGTGTGGGTCAATATCAACATGATGTCGAACAAAAATTATTACAGCAAAAATTAGCTGAAACCGTAGAAAGCTGTGTTAACTATGTGGGTGTAGACTTAAATACTGCTTCGGCGGAATTACTCAAATTTGTTTCGGGAATTAGCTCTACAGTCGCCAATAATATTGTCAGTTATCGCAATGAAAAAGGTAAATTTAAAAATCGCCAAGAACTACTTAAAGTTACAAAACTAGGAGCAAAAACCTTTGAACAATGTGCGGGATTTTTACGCATTCGTAACGGAAATAACCCTTTAGATAATACAGCAGTCCATCCTGAAAGCTATTCAGTAGTCAAAAAAATTGCTCAACAATCAACAATTAATCTCGCTAATCTTAATCAAAATACAGATAATAACCCAATCTCGAAATTAGACTCACTAAACTTACAACAATTCGTTACCGACACTATTGGTATACCTACCCTCAAAGACTTAATTGAAGAATTAAAAAAACCAGGACGCGATCCTAGAAAACAATTTCAATATGCAGAGTTTCAAGAAGGAATTAACGAAATTAGCGATCTCAAAGAAGGGATGAAATTAGAAGGAGTAGTAACTAATGTAGTTAACTTTGGTGCTTTTGTAGATGTGGGAGTACACCAAGACGGTTTAGTACACATTTCCAAATTAGCAAATCGTTTTGTTTCCGACCCTAATGAAATACTTAAAGTAGGGGAAATTGTTAAGGTTACAGTACTAGAAGTTAATGAAAAATTACGCCGAATTGGACTGTCAATGGTTGACTGATTTAAAGTATATTCATTCTAAGTAGGATTTACTGAAAAAGTTATTTGTTGAACTCATATTCCGCAGAAAAATTTTATTTCTCCGTAATTTTTTGAGCAATTTATTCTACACGCTTTAAGAGATTGAGAATACAGTGATTTTAGAAACAGAATAAGAACTAATATATTATTTGGTGTTTTTGAACATGGCTATCGCTATCAATAGCTATAATCAAGCAAATTCATTTAATTATTTTCTTGAGGAAATTATTTGCGGAATGTCAGGTTGAAGGAAGGCAATAGGTACTTTAACAAATAAAATAAATATCATTATGTTGAACTATTAAAGTATTTTGGCTAAAAATTGTTGGGCGCGAGGAGATTCAGGATTAGAAAAGAACACATCAGGGGGTGCATCTTCGGCAATTTTGCCACGATCTAAAAAGAAGATACGATCTGCTACTTCTTTGGCAAAACCCATTTCGTGAGTAACAACTGCCATTGTCATACCTGATTCTGATACTGCTTGCATTACATCCAGCACCTCTTTAACCATTTCAGGATCGAGAGCAGAAGTCGGTTCGTCAAACAACATAATATCAGGTTCCATTGCCAAAGAGCGAGCAATTGCTACTCTTTGCTTTTGTCCTCCTGATAGTTTGGCGGGAAATACATCTGCTTTATCGACTAAATCTACTTTTTTGAGTAGAGCCATCGCTTTTTCCTGGGCTTCTTGCTTAGGCAGATTATTAACCGTTACTGGCGCATACATGATATTTTTTAGCACGCTCATGTGGGGAAAGAGATGAAAATGCTGAAACACCATACCCACATTTTGTCTTATTTTATTGACATTTATTTTAGGGTCGGTAATCTCCTGTCCATTAATCTCAATTTTGCCTGAAGTCGGCTTTTCTAAAAGGTTGAGACAGCGCAAAAAGGTTGATTTCCCACAGCCAGATGGCCCAATTAAAGCCACAACTTCACCTTTGGCAATTTCCGCAGAAATTGCTTTTAAAACCTGAAGACTCCCAAAAGATTTATAGAGACGGTCAATCTTGATGGCGATGTTGCCATTTTTCCCTTGCATATTCTTTTTGTCCTAGCTACTTTTTCTCAACCTTTGCTCAAGCAAGTTAGCTGAAAGCGTTAAACTCATCACCATTAGATAATAAACAACAGCAACAATCAATAGTGGTTCAAAGTAAACATATTTTTCTGCACCAACAATTTGGGCGCGTCGTAGCAAATCAGTTGCACCAATCGTTGATACCAAAGCTGAATCCTTGAGTAAAGCAATACTTTCATTTACCAGTGCTGGCAAAATATTTTTAATCGCCTGGGGCAAAATAACGTCCAGCATCATTGGTTTGTAGGATACCCCCAAAGACATCGCTGCTTCGGTTTGTCCTTTATCTACCGCGAGAATTCCTGCACGGATAACCTCAGAAATATAAGCACCAGAATTCAGAGAAAAGGTAATTACACCAGCTTGGAAACCAGAGATGTTATAGCCAGTAAGTTGGGGTGTGGCAAAGTAGATCAGAGATAGAGTTACCAGCAAAGGAGTACCTCGGAAGATCGAAGTATAAGCCATGCCAAACCAATACAGAGGTTTAATGCTGGATATTTTCAATAAAGAAAGGATAGTTCCCCAAATAAAGCCAAAAATAGCCGATAAAAGAGTAAATTGTAAAGTGACCCAAATACCTCCAAAAATGTAGGGAATACTAGGAGTAATACGACTAAAATCAAGATTAAGTTGAGCAAACAGACAGCTATGAAGATCGATCATTCGGACAAAATTTAAGTTCATCGCAGTTTAGTTCGACCAATTACTGTTGCCCTTGTTGTTCATAATATTCCTCAAACCACTTTTGAATCAGCTTTTCCATTTCGCCATTGGCTTTCATTTCCTCTAGTACTTGGTTAAATTCGGCTGTTAATTCTGAACCTTGAGGAAAAGCGATCGCACTTCCTGCTGCTTCTGCGTTTTCAACTGTGGTAAACTCCAGATCGGGATTGTTTTGGATATATCCTTTGGCTACAGTATCTTCAACCACTGCTGCATCAATACGTCCTGCTTTGACTTCCTGAATTAATTCACTAATTCTGTTTCGTGGTTCGATATTAAAACCGCCAATTTCTTCTGATGCTTTTTGGGCTGCTTCTTGTTGTGTCGCTCCTAGTTGCACTCCCACACTTTTGCCTTTTAAAGCCTTAAAACCATCGAAACCAGCACCTTTTTTGGTAACAATGGTATTTTTGGCTTCGTAGTAAATATCGCTAAAATCTACATTCTGCTTTCGCTCTTCAGTGGGAGTCATTCCCGCCATAGCAAAATCAGCCCTTTCTGACTGCAAAGCTGGAATAATACCATTAAAGTCCATACCACTAACTTCTAGTTCGTAACCTAGCTGCTCGGTAATATACTTGGCAATATCAATATCAAAGCCGATTGGTTCTCCTTCTCCACCAGCAGTTTCAAAAAACTCGTAAGGAGGATAGTCTGGAGAGGTTGCCATTACTAAAGTTTTGCTCGCTCCTGCACTATCGCCCTCATCAGTGGCAGTAGTTTCTTGATTACTACATCCAGCGATCGCTGTAATTGCTAAAGTGGTTGAAAATGTCAAGGCAAATAGCAATCTTCTGCGTTTCATTTCCACTTACCTTTTGTAAATTAGTTAATTAAGCACAATATTACAGCTTGATTGAGCCTTGATTACAAACTATTGTCATTAGATTTTGACATCTTCTAGTTTTAAATGTCCTACCTTACTTTACTCAATAGCTAATACTAGACTTAATCTCATCTAATCTTATTAAGGGCTTGGCAATGCCAAGCCCCTACGTTGAACTTTATGCGTCACAACTATTTGTTGATTTGGTACTAGAAGCTAAAAATAGTACGAACCGTTCCAACATAAATCGTGTCATTATCTGAATTCCCATTGGGATTAAATAAGACATAAGCTCCAGGGGTCAACTGAATAAAATCATTTAATTGGTACTGATATTCTACATTTAAAAGAAATGGTGTATCTTCATCATCAGCCAACGCATCACCCTCAGAATCAATTAAGCTAGGAGGCTGTCCAAAACTAACAAGAGCTGTGGAGCCTTCTTTCAACAAATCGGTATAGGTTAGGTAAGCATTCCAGGTTAGAATATCGGCATTGGTATCATCATCACCAACCAGCGAAGCAGTAGCGTAGCCAAAGTAACCGCCAACTGTCAACTGCTCAAAAACTTGGAAGCTAGTAGCAACACCAAAATTATTAGAGGAGTTTGCTTGGTCGTCAAAAGGGTCAGTAGCTCCATCCGTTCCTGTAAAACCACCCAAATCATAGCCACTACCTTGACCCTGATAGCCTCTTAAGTAAGCCACAGCTACATTGAGACGTTCATCTAAAAAGGAAAGATTTAAATTAGCCCCAGCAGTGTAATTACCATTGAACAAGCCATTTCCTTCATCAGGATCGGCGGGATTGGGTGCCCAATAACCTATCTGTAAATCTGCCCATTCTACAAATTCGAGAGATGCGCCAATACCAGCACCACCGCCATTACCGTTGGAATAAATCAGATTGTTGTAAGCACTGTAAAGACTAAGAGCGTCGTAAGCTATTCCCATAGTGGGAACAACATCAAAAATTTCGTCAACGTCAACCCCATTTGTCCCCACTGTAGCAGTAACCTGCTCGGTAACGGGAAAAATGTAGTATAGGTCATCAAGTTCGACGTTGTTCTCACTGTCACCTTCCATATTGAGGGCTAGGGAGTTAGTACCACCAGACTCAGCAGGACTGGTAATATTTCTTGCTTGTATACGAACTCTTAAGAAATCTTCTCCTGTAAAGCTGCTGTCAAAGTTAAGGCGAACTCGACTACTGAAGGTAATTTGATCGTCAACATCAGTACCATCTGGTCTTTCATCGCCAAAAGTTCCCAATACATAACTCACAACTTGGGCGTTCAGCTTGGTGGTTGTCGAAAATTGATTATCTTCTAAAAAGGCAGTTCGACTTTCTAGGCTATCAATACGCCCACCAATAGTAGCTAGTTCAGACTCGAACTCTTGGGTTAATCGGTTAATAGTGTCGATATCTTCTCTAACAACAGCCTCACTAGATGCAATTAAACGTTCGATCTGATTTAAACAGCTATTGAGACCAGCAGCGAATTCATAACGACTTAAAGCTTGAGAACCACGATAGGCTTGATTGGGAAAACCTGCAATACAGCCATAGCGGTCTACTAAACTTCTGAGAGCTTCGTAAGACCAATCAGCAGGAGAAACATCCCTTAGCTGGTTGACATTGGTAACTTGTCCCATCTCGTCTTGATAGTCTGTTGACGGCACTTCCAAAGTGTTTTGGGCTTTAGCTTCACCAACATGACAGATTACAAAAAAGCTACTCAAAGCGATCGCTTTAAAAGAAAGCGAATTAAATACACGATTCAACATAATCCTCACACTTAAATTAATTATGATTTTTTGATTGCAACACAAACCAATAAACATTGGTTATTGTTTCCTAGACTTATGAGACTTTCTGCGAAAGCAAAAATAAAATCAAGTTCAACACTCCTAATTTGAATTCACGTTCCCTTACCCACCCCTACCCGCCTACTTTTTAAGCTTTAAACTTAATGACTGACCAACTGTTCTTCTTTTTGAGTAACTGTTGTTGCTTCTTGTGTACTAGCACGCCTTACTGGGTTTAAGCGTTTTTCTAGCCAACTAAAGACTCTAGAAGCCACAAAGGTTAACAATAAATAGATCAATGCTACGGCAGCATAGATTTCAAAAGCACGATAGGTAGTTGCTACCATTAGCTGTCCTTGACGGAATAGTTCTTCAAAACCAATAATTGCTACCAAGCTAGTATCTTTAATCATGGTGATAAACTCATTACCCAATGGGGGCAGCATACGGCGCAAAGCTTGGGGAAAAATAACGTAGCGCATGGTTTGTAACCAACTCATGCCCATTGATTGAGAAGCTTCCCACTGTCCTCGATCGATAGATTGAATACCACCTCTAATAATTTCGGCTAAATATGCAGCAGAGTTAAAACTCAAAGCCGTAACCGCAGCAGCAAAACGATTAAAGGTAAAGTCTAAACCTATTTGCTGTAGCAAAGAAGGTAAGCCGAAATAAATCATGAAAATCTGGACTAGCAAGGGCGTACCGCGAAAGAAATCTATATAGATACGGCTCAACCAACCCAGAGGCTTAAAGTCAGATATTGAAGCAGTTGCTAGTAATGCGCCACCAATTGAGCCAAAGAAGACGGAAAAAGCGGTTAACATAACTGTTATTAACGCTCCCCATAACAAGTTACGGAACGTTATACCCCAGTCAAAAGCATTACCTTCTCCTTGCAGTTCAGGAGCAACTAAAGGTAATTCGGCGGGTTCTCCCGCAAACCATTTTTGATACAGTTCGCGATATCTTCCACTTTGCAGAAGTCGATCTAAGCCATCATTAACCTTTTCCAGGTTGGGAGAGTTTTTAGGTAAAGCAATTCCGTAATATTCTTCAGTGAGCAATTCCCCAACTACTTCTACGTTATTGAGATTACTAATTTTAATGGCATAAAGAGTTACGGGTGCATCGTTAACCACTGCATCCGCATTACCGTTACTTAGTTCTTGCAGAGCGATCGCCGAATTATCAAAAGTAGATATTTTTGCTCCTGCTATAGTTTCGGCTTGTTTTGCTCCTGTTGTTCCAATGGCAACGGCAATCCTTTTGTTTTCTAAATCCTCAAAACTACTAATCTCACCCTTATTCTCTTTATTAATAGCGATCGCTAAACCCGATTGAAAGTAGGGACGGCTAAAATCAACTGTTTGAGCGCGTTCGGCAGTAATCGTCATCCCACTAATCGCTGCATCAATAGTTTTAGATTGCAATGCAGGAATCAATCCATCAAAGGGCATACTTTGAAATTGAATCTCCAGACCAACTTCTTCACCAATTGCCCTGAATAGATCTATATCAAATCCAGTTAATTCGTTACTGTCTGGTGCTTGCATTTCAAAAGGCGGAAAAGCTGGCTCTGTTCCTACCTTTAAAACTTCTTGAGCATTGATTGCTAAAGGATTATAAAAATGAAAGCTAATTACTATAAATAAACCAATAAAGCCTAAAGCTATTTTTTTGAACCAAGATACTATAATATTTTTAGACATTTTTTTATCAATTTTTTGAACCCTTACAACGAGATAATTCTCTAATTATTCACTTTTTTGATTACTTTTACTCACCAAAAATACAAATTGAAACATTTTAATTTAATCTCAATCAAAATTATTTTATTGAAGACAAAGACTGTCTTGTCGAACCAGCATTTTTAAATATATCAGATATATATTTAATCTCTAAAAGCAACTCAAACTATAAAAGTACTAAAAAATTTGAGTACCCCATAGACTAGATAAACTACTAAAGATAGACTTTATCTAGTAATTTGGCCCTAAGTACTAAAAATGTAGTTTGATAATTTTCGACCGTGTTTTCCATTCAACAAAGTATGGCTTTTAACTGACAAAAAAAGTAATAAATATCACAATTGTCAAAAATTTCCGTATAGCTATCTATTTAATTCATGACATTTGCTGTTCCCTAGTGCTTAATATAAGCAGTTGAGATTTTGGGACAATTCTTGACTCATAGAGAATTTATTGTTGCGATAAAAATGAATCTATCTCAAGATATATTATTTATTAATCAATAAAAATGGTAATATGTCAAGCCATTGAACCATAAATTAATTGAGTTGTTAATTTTTACCAAAAAAGTAATGAATATAACAATTTATTTTCAGGTATTGAGATAATTTACATTACAAAAATATCTACAAAGTAAATTATTATGTCTACTGCTACTCCTGTTATTTCCTTCGATAATTTAAGGAAAAGCTATGGTTCATTAGAAGTGCTGCGGGGTATCACTGCTTCTTTTCATAAAGGTGATGTTGCTTCTATCATTGGGACTTCTGGCTGTGGGAAAAGCACTCTGCTGCGTTGCTGTAACGGTCTGGAGACAATTAATGGTGGCAAACTTGAAGTAATCGGTATCGATCTATCTCAATCAAAAATTAGTTCCCAGAAATTACGGCAACTGAGAACCAAAGTAGGCATGGTTTTCCAACAATTCAATTTATTTCCTCATCTCAGCGTGTTACAAAACCTGATGTTAGCTCCATCTCAAGTATTAAAAGAATCAGAAGCAGAATGCCGCGATCGAGCATTACATTATTTAGAGAAAGTCGGGTTGAGTAGTAAAGCAGGTGCTTATCCCGAACAGCTATCTGGAGGACAAAAACAACGGGTAGCGATCGCTCGCAGCTTATGCATGAAACCCGAAATACTACTTTTTGATGAACCTACCAGCGCACTCGATCCAGAGTTAGTCGGAGAAGTACTAACAGTTATGAAGCAGCTAGCTCAAGAAGGAATGACTATGGTGGTAGTTACCCATGAGATGAACTTTGCTCGCGATGTTGCCAACCGAGTTATCTTTCTCAATCAAGGAGTAGTAGAAGAACAAGGAGATGCCCAAGAAGTCTTAAATAATCCCCAATGCGATCGTTTAAAAGCCTTTCTCAGTCGCATGAACAATTAATAACTGGGATTTACCATCTAGTGAACATTGAGTTTCTTAATTCGCACGAGAATTTTGACTTCTGAATTCTGCGGACTGACATTATGACTCCTGACTTGGTGAAGCTTTCTGATAAAAAGTTAAAACAGTGTTGCCATAAACCTTTTGCCGACAAATTTCTAACGTTTCTATAGGTTTAGCTTCCCATTGTTGGGGATTATGTTCTACAGCAATTTCCCCTTCAGAAGACAATAAATTCCCAGCAGAGATCTCGTTCAAAACAGATTCATACAGTTTGCCAGCATAAGGAGGATCGAAATAGATGCGATCAAATTGCTGAGATTGTAGCTTTTTGAGCTTAACTCGTATATCTCCCCGAATTACTCGAAAATATTGTTCTTTGGTGGCTACTTGTTGCCAATTCTGCTTAATAATCTGACAAGCCTTGCCATTCTGCTCAATAGCAACTGCTTCTATTGCGCCACGACATAACGCCTCTGCACCCATTGAACCATTCCCTGCACATAAATCTAACCAACGACAATCAGTAATCGCACCTTGCCAAATATTAAACAAAGCTTCTCGTACTCTTGCAGAGGTAGGACGAGTATTCTGCCCTGGTAAAGTTTTTAATTGTCGATTTCCGTAAATTCTCACTAGAAATAGCTTGGATAAGGGATGAAATTTCAAAGATACTTTTTAATTAAATATCGTCTCTAGTATAAATCCAGAAAAGAGAAGAATTAATGAGCAACAACAAATAAGGAAAAGAAGAGAAAAAATAAATATATAGCTAAAGTTAGATGTAATTTTTATTAAATTAATGTGATCTCAAAGCTATTAATTATTGAAGCTGGAGATATAATTTACAAAAATTCAAA
This sequence comes from Hyella patelloides LEGE 07179, assembly GCF_900659865.1. GTDB lineage: Bacteria > Cyanobacteriota > Cyanobacteriia > Cyanobacteriales > Xenococcaceae > Hyella > Hyella patelloides. Next base: position 26,005 of record NZ_LR213785.1, on the reverse strand, counting down.
ATATTAATTTTTATTATTAGTCATTAGTTTTTGTCATTGCATTATTACTTCAGATCGTTAACTTAATCTGGGATAGGTAGGCTTATGGCTAAAGTACACCTACGCAAAGTGACGCGAGAAAATTTCCGAGAATGTTTAAGTGTTCAGGTTGCGGAGTCACAGAAAGACTGGGTTGCAACTACTACACAGTCTCTCGCAGAAGCCTATGTCGATCGTAATCTTTTTCCATTGGCTATTTACGATGCTACTGTGTGTGGTTATGAACAACCCGAAGCACCAATGATTGGATTTGCAATGTATGAAATTGCTGCTGGTGTAGGATTTATAATGCGATTGACGATCGATCGAAAATATCAGAAGCAAGGGTATGGACGAGCTACTATAATTGAGTTAATTCGTCGTCTCAAGTTGTATCCCGATGTAGAGATAATTGCCACTAGCTATCGAAAAGAAAATAAGATAGCTGCCAAGTTATATCAGAGTTTAGGGTTTCGGCGATGGAATATTTCTTACGCTGTTTCTCATCCTACAGAGGTATATATAAAACTGGAAGAGTGATGTTGTTCTCATTTTTCAAAATAGAGCATTACGTTTTAAAGTTAGGACATTTTATAAATCGCTACTTACAAGCCAACAGCTTTCTTGTCCTAACCCAATCTTGTACGGCTATAGTTAGGGTAGGCTAAATAATTGATTTTGAAATGTTATTTTTTCAATACCAATAAATTTTGTCCACCCTATAATCAAAATTTCATTAAATCAGCACAACAACTACAATCTCACATCTAAGTTCACCTGTGGACAACAATCTTACTATTAACTAAAGAAACAAAGTTAGAAAGTATTTGTAAGCCATTATCAGAAGACTTTTCAGGGTGGAATTGTACCGCCATTAGGTTGTCTTTTGCGATCGCTGCTGTAACTATTTGTGTACCGTGGGTTACTGTTGCAGCACAGACTGAACTATCTGCCAGTTCAGCATAATAAGAATGAACAAAATAAACGTAAGAATTGTGGCTTAAGTGTTCCCACAGAGGATGGTTCGATTGTTTTAAATCGAGACGATTCCAACCCATATGAGGAATTGTGATACCAGGTTCGGAACGAAAATGCTTTACCTTCCCAGGGATAACACCTAAACCAGGTTGTGTACCTTCTTCTGAGCTATCAAATAACATTTGGAAACCGACACAAATACCTAAAAAAGGCTTACCAGAAGCGATCGCCTCTTTGACAGGATGCTCTAAATTGCGTTCTCTCAGATGTTCCATTGCAGGATCGAATGCTCCTACTCCTGGTAAGACTACTGCATCAGCTTGGGCAATCTCTAAAGGAGATTCTGTTATGTGGGGGGTTGCTCCTGCTTTTTCTAAACCCTTACAAGCAGAGTGCAAATTACCCATCCCGTAGTCAACCACTGCAATTTTTACCACACCAACCTCTCTTATTATTTACTACTTCCTAATTTATCTTACTTTTCATATGTCAGAAAAAATCCCGATGACCATCATCTAGTAGTTAGGAAACAATAGATACATATAGTTACTTTTTAAAATACTTATTTATAAAAAATGCTAGATGGTTTTGTTCTCGAAGCTATTCAAAGTTTATCCCGCACTACAGATATTGAATCGGTAGCATCATTATTGCTTAAAATTATCTATCAAAATTTTTTATTACAAAAAAGCATCTTAATTTTAGATCGACAATGGTTTAATCAAAAACCAAGCAAAAGCGAAAATTATTTTTTTACTGTAGTAGCTAATGATCCTTGTTCGGATAATGATGGGAATCGAAAACAAAAGCATCGAGAGCCAACAATTACTTTTGATTTAGAATCTCTAGTCAACCAAAATCATGGGAGTAATGCTCCTTTTTCTTTATTTAAGCATTGTCGTCAACAGCGAAAATCCCAGGTTATTACCAATACTGCTACCATTAAATTTCAAGATGATGCCTATTTAAGTCAGCAAAGACCAAGCAATTTTAGTTATTTTCCGCTTACAGATGAAGCCGAATTTTTAGGTATTCTCTATCTGGAAAATTTACGCAATCCCCTGACAGCAGAAACAGAGCAGCTAATTAAGATTTTAGTAACGCAAGCAGCGATCTCTTTTAGAAACGCCCAAAAATACCAAGCTCAAATTGTTCAGATCAAAACCCTCGAAACTCAACAAGAGAAACAAAACTGGGAATTAAAACAGGATTTACTCCAGCAAAAACGAGCTAAAGAAGCTCTCGAAGCAAAAATACAGCAAAGCTCATTATTAGAAATAATCATTCAAAAGATTCGCTCTACTATCGATCTCAAAGAGATATTGGAAGTTGCGGTACAAGAAATCGGTGCTGCATTTGATGTTACTCGTTGTCAAATCCATAGCTATCATCAAGCTTCTGAGACTCCAATTGCTGTTTTTGCAGTTTATCAAGCATCTGGAGAAAAAACTGAAAGCCATTATTCCACAGTTGAATCACCTGTAATGGGTAATTTTCAGAGAACGCAAATTCTCAATCAAGATCGTGCGGTTGCTATAGATAACGTTTATGAAAATTCTGAATTAAAGTGGGCTGATTCAATTTTTAAGCATCTTCAAGTTAAATCAGTTTTAGCCATTAGAACATCCCACCAAAAACAAGTCAATGGCTTAATTATGCTCCATCAGAGCGATCGCTTTCGACAATGGACAAAACAAGAAATAGAAACTATTGAAACTGTAGCAGCCCAAGTCGGATCGGCGATCGCAACGCGCCTCGCCAACGGCGAGATCGCTTTAGCAACGGTTCTAGAACAAGAAAAACGTCAGCGTTTAAAACTAGCTCGACAAAATCACCTGTTACAACAAGAAATTGTTGTTAAAAGACAAGCAGAAACAGCGCTTCAGTATAGTGAGGAACTATATCGTACTATTTTTGACCAAGTAGCCATTGGCATTGTCGAACAAAACTATGAAACTGGGCAAATAAAACGTGTTAACGATAAGTTTTGTGAAATTACTGGTTATTCAGAATCAGAATTAATTGATAAAACCGTTGCAGACATTACTTATCCTGAAGATATGATTCAAACAAAAACATCAATTAAACAGCTAAAAACAGGTCAACTAAATCACTTTTCGATAGAAAAACGCTATCTCTGTAAAGATGGTTCTTTTGTTTGGGCAAAGACTACAGTATGTCCTGTAAAGAGAAAGTCAGGGAAAATAATTTCTAGTGTGGCGGTAATCGAAGATATTACGGCACAGAAACAAGATCGAGAAAAACTCAAACAACAGTCTGTTGCGATGGACGCTGCTATCGATGGAATTGCTATTTTAAAAAAAGGACGTTTTATCTATCTCAATATTGCCCATGCAAAAATCTTTGGTTATGACAACCCCTTAGAATTGTTAGGTCAAAGTTGGGAAATTCTTTATCCACCTGAAGAAGTTACTAAATTACAGCAGCAAGTTTTTCCTGTTTTTGCCCAACAAGGTTATTGGCGAGGAGAATATCAAGCAAAAAAACGAGACGGTACGCTTTTCTATCAGGAGGTGGCTTTAATAAAGTTAGATGATGATAAGATGGTTTGCATTTGTCGAGATATTAACGATCGCAAACAACAAGAAAAAAAATTACAAGAAAGCCAAAAACGTTATCAAACCTTAGCTACAGCTGCACCTGTTGGTATTTTTCGTACTGATACTGCGGGGAACTTTACTTATGTTAATGACCGTTGGTGTCTAATTACTGGACTAAAACCAGAAACCTCTATGGATCGAGGATGGCTCACCGCAGTTCACAATCAAGATCGACAAAAAATTACTCAACAATGGCAAGAAGCAGTAGATAACCATCTATCTTTCTCTGCTGAATATCGTTTTGCTATAAATCGGGAAGTAGAAGTTTGGGTCTTTGGAAAAGCGATCGCTGAATATGACACAAACGGTCAATTGCTTGGTTATGTAGGCACAATCACTGATATCAGTCAACTCAAAAAATCTCAGAAATATCTAACCAGACAACTACAGAGAGAACAACTACTAGGACAAATAACCCAAGAAATTCGTCGCAATTTGGATATTTCTACTATCTTTCAAACCGCAGCTAACCAAATCGGTAAAGTCTTTCAAGTCAGTAGATGTTCTATTCACAACCACGTAGTAATTAATTCAGAACCAGAAATTCCTTTGGTAGCCCAATATTTAAGCCACGATAATATCAGTTCTCTCAGTCTTGCTGTTCCTGTTGTGGGAAATCCCCATGTAGAAAAACTTTTAAGTCAAGATTTAGCTGTCGTTTCTCCTGATGTCTATGCAGAACCTTTACTTGTAGAAGCGCGGGAAATATGCAGAGCATTGAATATCAAATCAATGTTGGCAGTGAGAACTTCTTATCAGGGAATACCCAATGGCGTAATTGGTCTTCATCAATGCGATCGCTTTAGACAATGGACAATTGATGAGATTGAACTCTTAGAAGCGGTAGCCGTCCAAATGGGGATTGCGTTCGCTCAAGCTCGGCTATTAGCAAAAGAACAGCAACAAAGTCAAGAACTTTATTTAAACAACTTAGCTTTAACCAAAGCCAAACAAGATGCAGAAGTAGCAAACCAAGCAAAAAGCCGATTTTTAGCACACATGAGCCATGAATTAAGAACCCCTCTCAATGCTATTTTGGGTTTCAGTCAAGTTATGGCAAGAGATACATCTTTAGATACTTCTCAACAAGAACATCTGAAAATTATCAATCGCAGTGGTCAACATCTGCTTAATCTTATTAATAGTATTCTAGATCTCTCCAAAATTGAAGCAGGAAAAATCATAGTAAACAAAGATCATATCGATCTTCATGAGCTTCTCTTGGAAATTGAAAAAATGTTTCAACTACAAGCTCAAGCCAAAAGTCTCCAATTAACTTTCGATATTAATTCTGAAGTACCCCAATTTATCACTACTGATGGAGTGAGACTACGACAAATCATTATTAATTTGCTCAGTAACGCTATTAAATTTACGGCACAAGGAGAAGTAAATTTACAGGTAAAATCTCAAAATCAACAATCCCTTATTTTTAAAATTACCGATAGTGGTGCAGGGATAGCTCAAGAAGAATTAGAACGTATCTTCGAGCCTTTTGAACAGACTAATATAGGTATGCAGTCAGGACAAGGGACGGGATTAGGATTGTCTATTTGTCGTAGTTTAATCAAATTATTAGGAGGAATGCTAGAGGTAGAAAGTTTTGTGGGTAAGGGAACAACCTTTTTGTTTCAAATTCCCGTAGCAATTCCCGATCTTGATTCTTTGAATCTTTTGGATCTCAGAGAACCCATAAAGGCGATCGCAACGCGCCTCGCCAACGGCGATCTCGCTTTTCCTCAAACCCAAAATCGCATCCTGATTGTCGATGACAATTTAGACAATTGCAAATTACTAAACGATCTCTTAAGTAAAGTTGGTTTCGTGGTTCAAGAAGCTCACAATGGTAAAGAAGCAGTAGCTATGTTTACAGATTGGATTCCCGACTTGATTCTTATGGATATTTATATGCCTATCATGGATGGTTATCAAGCTATCGCTAAAATCAAAAATCAAGATAAATCAAATAAAACTAAAATTATTGCCATTACTGCTAGCATGATTGAGTCAGAAAAAGCACAAATTTTAGCAGTGGGTTGTGTGGATGTAATTAGTAAACCCTTTGACTCAGAAAAGCTGTTAATGGCGATCGCTAAACATTTAGACCTATCCTATACCTACGGTCATAATTACGTACAGCAAGACCTTGTTATTAATAATTCCCTAGATATCAAAGAATTAAGCTCTATGCCAACCGAATGGCTCGAAAAACTTCACTATGCAGCTATTTCCGCTAGCGATCTTAAAATACACCATTTAATCGCTCAAATTCCCGACCGTTATTCCACCTTGGCAAATAATTTAACTGAAATGGTTAATAATTTTGCTTTAGAGGGAATAATAGACCAGACAGAAGATTTACTTCAAATTCATAATTAACTAGTTATTTCTAATAACTTATATTTTTCAACCAATTAAATTTTTTAGTGAGGATTAATTATTTATTTTCTGTAATGACTAAGAGAAGTAATGAATGAGCAAACCACTGTTTACAAAGCAGATATTTTAATTGTCGATGACAAACCAGCAAATTTGCGACTCTTGGCAACGATGCTAAGCGATCGAAGATACGAAGTACGTACAGCTATTAGTGGGCAGCTTTGTATTCGGGCAGCTTTGACCATTGTACCAGACCTAATCTTACTGGATATTAATATGCCAGAAATGAATGGCTATCAAGTTTGCCAGCATCTGAGAAAAAACGCCCAAACCCATGATGTCCCAATCATCTTTCTCAGCGCACTCAGCGAACCCCTAGATAAAGTGCAAGCCTTTCATAGTGGGGGGAATGACTACATTACTAAACCCTTCCAACTAGAAGAAGTCTGTATAAGAATCGAAAATCAACTAAAAATTACTACCTTACAGAAACAGTTAACAGCCCAAAAACAAGAATTAGAATTTCAAAATAAACGCCTTGAAAAAGAAATAAAATATCGTCACGAAGCAGAAAATAAACTCTTACAAATCAATCAACAACTACAAATTTTAGCTAATTCAGATAGCTTAACCCAACTAGCAAATCGTCATGCATTCGATCGATTTTTACAGCAAGAATGGCGCAGAATGACTAGAGAAAGACTACCCATAGGAATTATTTTATGTGATGTCGATCATTTCAAACTCTATAACGATCGCTTTGGTCATCCAGCAGGAGATAAATGTCTCCAACAGGTAGCAAAAGCGATCGCTGAAGTAGTCAAACGCCCCGCAGACTTAGTGGCTCGCTATGGTGGAGAAGAATTTGCTGTTATTCTCCCTAACACACACACCCAAGGTGTACTAGCTGTAGCTGAAATGATTCGTCAGCAAGTAGAAAACCTCCAAATACAACATCCCCAATCTTCGGTTAGCAATTGTGTCACTCTTAGTTTAGGTGTCGCCTGCATCATCCCCGACCAACACAGTCGTCCCGAACAATTAATCCAAATCTCAGATCGCGCCCTCTACCAAGCAAAACAGAAAGGACGCAATCAATCAGTTATTTACAATTGACGATCAATGAGCAATTATCAGTACTATGATTGATGTCATACTTCCAATCAGCAACGTCGTTTGATGAAACCCCAATTTAAAACGAGACTCGCCTGGGAAAAAGCACAATTGCTGATGCAACCAGCCCTAATTAGAGTTCTCGATAATATTCGTAAAAACCTTGATACTTCTTCCTGGCGGGGTACTTACAAAGAAGTTACCGAACCCATACCAGGATATCTTCTTCGCTTAACCAAAGACAATCGAACCATTGAAGTCGATATTTGGCAACTCTGCTACCAGGTATGTTTTCAAGACTATACTCCCGCAACTCAGCATATCTTTAGTGAACTAGAACAACGTAGTGTAGATGTTGAAATAGACGATCGCTTATTAGACGAAACAGGAGAAATCGATTGGCATCTCATAGAAGCTAAAGCCCAACAAGCAGTAAGACAAGTTTTTGATAAGCTTTCAGAATAGGTTTCCAATTAAATCATGAATTATCAATCAGATAAGGTATCTTTTTGCGATCGCTCTACCTGGGGAATTTTGCAATTTACAGGAAGCGATCGTCTACGCTACCTTCATAACCAAAGCACCAACGACTTCAATAGTTTAAAACCAGGACAAGGCTGTCAAACCGTCTTTGTTACCTCCACCGCCCGTACCCTCGATTTAGCCACCGCTTACCTGACAGAAGATGCCGTTTTAGCGATCGTTTTCCCCAATCGCCGTCAGCAACTACTAAAGTGGTTGGATGGTTTTATTTTTCCCTTCGATAAAGTCAAATTAGCTGATGTTTCCGAACAATATGCTCTAATTACTTTAATTGGAGCAGAAAGCCCTGACTTAATTCAAAAATTATTTGATATCGACTTAAAAGAATCACCAGAAGGCAATCACCAACTAGCAATCATCAACGATATAACCCTCAGAATTGCAGTAGGAAGCGATTTAGGTTTACCAGGCTATAACCTGATTATTCCTCAAGAAAACGCAGCCACTATTCGTTCTCTACTAGTAGATAATAACGTCTCCGAAATGGATAGTGACAGTTGGGAACAACTGAGAATTTTACAAGGAAGACCAGCCCCAGACAAAGAACTTACCGAAGACTACAATCCTTTAGAAGCAGGACTTTGGCATACCATTTCCTTTGACAAAGGCTGCTACATTGGACAAGAAACCATTGCCCGCCTTGATACCTACAATGGTGTCAAACAAAAACTCTGGGGAGTCAAACTAGATAACCCTGTTTCCCCAGAAACTCCCGTTATGGTAGAAGATAAAAAAGTTGGTGTTCTCACCAGTTGCACAAAAAGTGATACAGGCTTGTTTGGTCTTGCTTATGTTCGGACAAAGGCAGGTGGTGCAGGATTAACCGTTAAAATTGGTGAAGCCACAGGGGAATTAGTCCCTGTTCCTTTCATCAGTGACCACTAATCACTAACCCTAAATAAGAGACAATAAAAACAATTCAATTTTTAGGTATCAAAATCATGGCAGGAAAACTCAAAAAAGGCTCATTAGTTAAAGTGATCGCAGAAAAATTAGTCAATAGCCTTGAAGCGAAAGCTAGCGATACTCGTTTTCCTTCCTATCTCTTTGAAAGCAAAGGAGAAATTTTAGACATGGAAGGAGACTACGCTTTAGTACAGTTTTATGTTGCCACTCCCAATATTTGGTTGAAAATCGATTCTCTAGAAGCAGCAACTTAAGTAATCAAGAGTAAAAATCAGATTGGTCTGAAAATAAGAACCTATATTCGCCAAAATAATGGTACAGACTAAATCTTGCTTTCTTATCTGTTACAAAACCTAAAAACTTTTTTTCTTATTCGGTTTCCTGACTCCTCGTTCTTCAATATCTGTTTACTGAGCTACGCGAACTCTGGTAGATTAATGCTAAACCCATATATTTTAATTTTTCTTTTATATTTGGGGACGTGCTTAGCTGCACCGTGATTTAACAATCGATTAATCTATCAGGCTCAATTAGGAGGAATATTTCCGTGTCGAAGAAAACTGTAGCCAGCTTAACCAAAGCTGATGTAGAAGGCAAAAAAGTTTTAGTCAGAGCCGATTTTAACGTACCTTTAGACGATAACGGCAAGATCACTGATGATACTCGTATTCGTGCTGCTTTACCCACTATCAACGATTTAACTGGTAAAGGAGCTAAAGTAATCCTCTGTAGCCACATGGGTCGTCCCAAAGGTGAAGTAAAAGAAGAATTGCGCTTAACTCCCGTAGCAAAACGTCTTTCTGAATTGCTTGGAAAAGAAGTCACTAAATGTGATGACTGTATAGGAGATGAGGTAGCAGCTACTGTTGGCGCGATGACTAATGGTCAGGTTGTACTCTTGGAAAACCTCCGTTTCCACGGTGAAGAAACCAAAAATGACCCTGAGTTTGCCAAAGCTTTAGCTGCTAATGCGGATCTTTATGTAAACGAAGCTTTTGGTACAGCACACCGCGCCCATGCTTCTACTGAAGGAGTAACTAAATATCTCAGTCCTTCTGTTGCTGGTTTCTTAATCGAAAAAGAATTAGAATTCTTGCAAAATGCAGTAGATAACCCTAAACGTCCTTTAGCTGCGATTATTGGTGGCTCTAAAGTATCTAGTAAAATCGGTGTTATCGAAACTTTACTGGAAAAATGCGATAAGTTATTGATTGGTGGCGGTATGATCTTTACTTTCTACAAAGCTCGTGGCTTGAGCGTTGGTAAATCTTTGGTAGAAGAAGACAAACTAGAATTAGCGAAAACTTTAGAAGCCAAAGCCCAAGAATTAGGTGTTGAGCTACTATTACCCACTGATGTGATCGTTGCTGATAACTTTGCTCCTGATGCTAATGCCAAAACGGTTAGTATCGAAGAAATTCCCGATGGCTGGATGGGTTTAGATATTGGCCCTGATGCGGTAAAAGTATTCCAAGATGCCCTAGCTGATTGTAATGCGGTAATCTGGAATGGCCCTATGGGAGTATTTGAATTTGATAAATTTGCCGTTGGCACAGAAGCGATCGCTAATACTTTAGCAGGAAAACCCGACGCAATCACAATTATCGGCGGTGGTGACTCCGTAGCAGCAGTGGAAAAAGTTGGTGTTGCAGATAAGATGAGCCATATTTCTACTGGTGGTGGTGCAAGTTTAGAATTACTTGAAGGCAAAAAATTACCTGGTATTATCGCTCTTGATGATGCTTAAATAACAAGTTGTATAAAGCTTTTTAACTAATAGCTATTGGCTTTTATCTAGTGGGTAAAATATTTTAATTGAAGCGTTATTGTTTCAAGTTAAATCAAATTGCCCACCTTCTCTTTTGCTCATTTTATTGACGGACGTTTGCCAAGGAAACCCCGAAAGAAGCGGACTTACCGAACGCCCTAAAGGACTCGCTCCGCATCGCGCGTCGCGCGAGTGTTGACAAAAATCAGATAATGCGATCGCTATAAACAAGTAAGCATTTTAGCTCTCATTTTTATAATGCAAGATACAACAGCCAACACATAACAACTTCAAAATCCCCATTTAGGAAAATTTAATAATTGTTACACTACCGTGATAAGATCGCTGATGGTCTGAGTTTGATATGTTAGCTACAAAAATATGTAGTTGGCTTGCAAGCTCATAACTAATAAACACGTCCAGAATGAGTTCAGTCCCCGAGTGCTTTGTCTAACCAATCTGAACACACCACACCAAAACAAACAGAAGAAGAGAAATTGACTCAAGAGAGTGCTTTCTCTCATGAGCAGAAAGACCCCATGGCAGAGTATTATCAGTTGCAACGCACGTTGTATACCTATACTCTAGTTCTGATAGGAATTGTCTTTCCGACCGTTTGGTACTTCTACTCTCTAAACACTGCTCTTAACTATTTGATAGGAGCAATAGTAAGTGTGGTTTACTTAAGATTTTTAGCCAAGGATGTTGAACGCCTAGGTCAACAACAACAAAAGCGTCTCGGAGGAAAAGGGCTAGGAATTTTCGTAATTCTCATGCTTGTTGCTAGTAAATGGCAGCAACTCGGTATTCTGCCTGTGTTTCTGGGATTTCTTACCTTCAAAGGTGCGATCATTATATACACATTGCAATCTGTCTTTCTGCTATCTCAGCAGTCTGATGAAGAAGCAGCAAGTATTGGTGATTAATTAAAGTAGTCCAAAATCAAATTTAAATTAATCTTTTCTCAGTCTAGGCGCATGGAACTTCTAGGTAGTCTAACTATTTTGAATACTTTTACCCTAGCAGAATTGGAAGTTGGCGAACATTTCTTATGGAAAATCGGCAACTATACGGTTCACGGACAGGTTTTTATTGTCTCTTGGATAGTAATAGGTGTTTTATTAATAGCTTCTTTGGCTGCAACTCGGAATGTGCAAACTGTTCCTGGTGGTGTCCAAAACTTTATGGAATATGCCCTGGAGTTTATCCGAGACTTAGTCAAAAACCAGCTAGGAGAAAAAGAGTATCGTCCCTGGGTACCCTTTATTGGTACTTTGTTTTTGTTCATTTTTGTGTCAAATTGGGGAGGAGCTTTAATTCCTTGGAAACTCATTGAGTTACCTTCTGGCGAATTAGCAGCCCCCACGAACGACATTAATACAACAGTGGCTTTGGCGTTATTAACGTCCTTAGCTTATTTTTATGCTGGCTTTAAGAAGAAAGGCTTAGGTTACTTTAAAAAGTATATCGAACCTACACCGATCTTATTACCTATTGCAGTCTTAGAGGATTTTACTAAACCTCTTTCCCTAAGTTTCCGTCTTTTTGGTAACATTTTGGCTGATGAATTGGTAGTTGCGGTATTAGTACTACTAGTTCCTCTGTTTGTGCCTTTACCAGTAATGGCGTTAGGGTTATTCACCAGTGCTATTCAAGCTTTAGTATTTGCCACTCTTGCTGGTGCATACATTCATGAAGCTTTAGAAGGTCACGGCGAAGAAGAATAAAGCTGCTATTTTAGTAGTTTTAGAAACATATTCAAGATGAGTTTTGCAGTATCTCTAAAAACTTGCTCACAACAGCTTTGAAACTAACTATTTAGTTTCACTCCTTTTTGTCAACTCTTGGTACTTCAATTTTAAGGTAAGAAAATTATCATGGATATTCAATCTGCTTCCGTCATCGCTGCTGCTTTAGCAATTGGTTTAGCTTCCATCGGTCCTGGTCTTGGTCAAGGTAATGCTTCTGGTCAAGCTGTAGCAGGTATTGCTCGTCAGCCTGAAGCTGAAGGCAAAATCCGTGGAACTTTGCTTTTAACTCTAGCTTTCATGGAATCCTTGACTATCTATGGTCTAGTAGTAGCTTTAGTATTACTATTTGCTAACCCTTACGTATAGATTCTCAGAACTTTTAGAGACGCTCTTTATCAGTGAACAGTGAGTCGCTAACGGTTTACCTAGGGTGGGCAAACCGAGAAAGTTATCCATTCCTGTATGGATTTAAAATGACATCTCTATAATCTATATATAGGTAAAGTACTTTGATAGTTAATAACTAATAACTAATTCGGTGCGCGTTCCTTGACGGATTATGGTCGTCTCACAACATCCTAATTCATTTAGGATGACGCGACCTCAAAAATTCCGCAGGGTCGCACCTCTGTTTACTGATAACTGAGATACTTTGGCTATTTAATCTAAATATGTCTAATAAAAATGTTTGATTTTGACTTAACCACGCCTTTAATGGCAGTGCAATTTTTGATTTTAACGGCATTACTCAATGCATTGTTTTATAAGCCTTTAACTAAAGTTTTAGATGAGCGAGATTCTTTAATTCGCAACAGTAAAACTGGAGCTAAAGAAAAATTAGCGAAAGCAGAAAGCCTAGTTAAAGAATACGAATCAAAAATAGCAGCAGCGCGGAAAGAATCTCAATCTATTGTCGAAAAAGCTCAAACAGAAGCTAGAGAAGTAGTTGCTCAAAAAACAGCAGAAGCTCAAAAAGAAGTAATTGCTAAAAGAGAGCAAGCGACTTTAGAGATACAGCAACAAAAAGAAACTGCTTTAGCTACTTTAGAACAACAGGTAGATTCTCTCAGCCGTCAAATCTTAGAAAAAATTCTAGGACCAGAACTGGTTAAATAATCCAGTCTCAACCGCAAAAAAATCATAAAAATAACAGTCTGGGCATGATAGACAATTTTTTATATTTAGCAGAAACGCATTCAGAGGTTGAAGGTGGTTTCGGTCTAAACCTAGACATTTTAGACACTAACCTAATCAATCTCTTAATTTTAATTGGAATTATTTATTTCTACGGAAGTAAAATAGTTGGCAATATTTTAAGCGAAAGACGCGCCAAAATTGCCGAACAAATTGAAGAAGCAGAACAAAGACGAAAAGAAGCAGTAGTTACTTTAGCCGAAGAAGAGAAAAAACTGTCTGAAGCAAAGGAAACTGCATCCAAGATTATTTCTGATGCTCAAGCTAACGCTCAAAAGGCGAAAGAGACAATTTTAGCTCAAGGCACCAAAGAAGTAGAACGCCTTAAAGCTAGTGCAGAAGCCGATTTGAGTTCAGAAGAAGCAAGAGCGATCGCCGAACTCAAACAGCGCGTCTCCACTTTAGCATTAGAAAAAGTAGAATCTCAGTTACCAGGAATGCTTGATGATTCTGCTCAAACAACACTAATCGACCGTAGTATTGCTCAGTTAGGAGGTGCTTAATGAGTGGAACTTTAATTAGTTCGGAAGTAGCCGAACCCTATGCTCAAGCTTTGATGTCTGTTGCTCAACAGAACAATTTAACAGAGCCATTTGGTAGTGTTTGTCGCGATCTCGAAAGCCTAATGGAAGAGTCCACAGAATTTAGTGATTTTGTGGCAAACCCTGTAGTTAATCCTGAAGCGAAAAAAGAAGTATTAAGACAGGTAATGGGTAATGAAGCGAACCCTTACTTTGTTAACTTTTTAATGTTGTTGGTAGACAAGCGACGCATCATCTTTTTGAAAGAGATTGCTGCTCAGTTTTCTGCTTTATTGAGAAAGTTAAACAACGTAGTACTAGCAGAAGTCACCTCTGCTACAGAATTAAATGATGGACAAAAGCAAGCTTTAGTCGATCGCGTTAAAGGAATTACTGACGCTAGTGATGTAGAACTAAAAATTACTATTGACCCCGAATTAATTGGTGGTGTCATCATTAAAGTTGGTTCTAAAGTCATCGATGCTAGTGTTCAAGGTCAATTAAGACGTATCGGTATGAGTCTTGGTAGTGTTGCTTAAACTGCTTCGCAGTTGGCTGTAAGCAACAAGTTATAAGTCAATTTATTAGTAAATTAAAACTATAGATAAATTGAGTATTCTTTAATCAACGATTACAAGAAGATACTTAGAGCTTAGAGCTTAGAGCATTTATCGAAAAAGCGATCGCCAAAACTCAAACCTCAATTAATCTTTCCCTACTCAAAATTTACTAACAACTGATTAAGTAATTATGGTAAGCATCAGACCAGACGAAATTAGTTCGATTATTCGTCAGCAAATTGAATCTTATAGTCAAGAGGTTCAAGTATCCAACGTTGGTACAGTTCTCCAAGTAGGTGACGGGATTGCTCGTATCTACGGTTTAGAACAAGCAATGGCTGGAGAATTATTAGAATTTGAAGATGGCACTATTGGTATCGCTCTTAACCTAGAAGAAGATAACGTCGGTGCAGTATTAATGGGTAACGGTTTCGGTATCCAAGAAGGTAGTACGGTTAAAGCTACTGGGAAAATTGCTTCTATTCCCGTAGGTGAAGCGCAAGTTGGTCGTGTAGTAGACTCTCTAGCTAACCCTATCGACGGTAAAGGTGATATTAATTGTAGCGACTCTCGCCTCATTGAATCTATGGCACCAGGTATTATCGATCGTAAATCCGTTTGCGAACCGATGCAAACTGGGATTACAGCAATTGATGCGATGATTCCTGTTGGTCGTGGTCAACGTGAGTTGATTATCGGCGATCGCCAAACTGGAAAAACCGCAGTTGCAGTAGATACGATCATTAACCAAAAAGGCGAAGATGTTATCTGTGTTTACGTAGCAGTTGGTCAAAAAGCTTCTACTGTTGCTCAAGTAGTCGATGTTCTTGAAGAAAAAGGTGCAATGGACTACACAGTAGTTGTTGCTGCTAACGCTAATGACCCTGCAACTCTTCAATATCTTGCTCCTTACACTGGTGCAACGATCGCAGAATACTTCATGTACAAAGGAAAAGCAACTCTGATCATTTATGATGACTTGACTAAACAAGCTCAAGCATATCGTCAGATGTCTCTCTTACTTCGCCGTCCACCAGGACGTGAAGCATATCCTGGAGACGTATTTTACTTACACTCTCGTTTATTAGAGCGTGCTGCAAAACTCAACGATGAGTTGGGTGGTGGTAGTATGACAGCGTTACCCATTATTGAAACTCAAGCTGGTGACGTATCAGCTTACATTCCTACTAACGTAATTTCGATTACTGACGGTCAAATCTTCCTTTCTTCTGACCTATTTAACGCAGGTTTCCGTCCCGCAATCAACGCAGGTATCTCCGTATCTCGTGTAGGTTCGGCTGCTCAAACCAAAGCAATGAAACAAGTAGCTGGTAAATTGAAATTAGAACTCGCTCAGTTTGCCGAACTAGAAGCATTCGCTCAGTTTGCTTCTGACTTAGACGCAGCTACTCAAAATCAACTAGCTCGTGGTCAGCGTTTACGCCAAGTCCTCAAACAACCTCAGAATTCTCCTCTTTCTGTAGCAGAACAGGTTGCAGTAGTTTATGCTGGCTTAAATGGTTATATTGACGAAATTGCCACAGATCGAGCTACTGAATTTGCTCAAGGACTTCGTGATTATCTCGGTACTAGCAAGCCTAAATTTGCTGAAATCATTGCTTCTGAGAAAAAGCTAACTGATGAAGCAGAAAGTCTCCTTAAAGAAGCCATCAATGAATACAAACAAACATTCATGGCTGCTTAAACAGTTAACAGTTATCAGTTATCAGTGAACAGTTATCACTGGTGACTGAGGGCTGGTGATAGAGAACTGAAGAGTGGGAAAAACAGGAAATAATTAAGTAAATAGTATTTTCTCTATTACCTATTACCTATTACCTATTACCTATTACCCGTTCCTCATCCCTCATCCTTCATCATTATAAGAAAAAATGCCTAATTTAAAAGCTATACGCGATCGTATTAAATCGGTCAAAAATACCAAAAAAATTACGGAAGCAATGCGCTTGGTAGCAGCAGCTAAAGTGCGTCGCGCCCAAGAGCAAGTAACCTCAACTCGCCCTTTTGCTGATAGTTTGGCAGAAGTTATTTACAATCTTCAAGGAAAGTTACAGTTTGAAGATGTCGATCTACCTCTATTTGAACAAAGAGAAGTCAACTCAGTAGCTATTGTTGTTGTTTCCGCAGATCGTGGTTTGTGTGGTGGTTACAATGCTAATATAATCCGTCGTGCAGAAATTCGCGCTCAAGAATTAGCAGCAGAAGGTGTAGACTACAAATTTGTCTTAGTCGGGCGCAAAGCGGTTAAATATTTTCAAAATCGTAACGCCCCCATCGACAAAACCTATACTGGTTTAGAACAAATTCCTAATGCTTCAGAAGCTTCCTCTATTGGTGATGAGATTTTATCTCTTTTTCTTTCAGAAACTGTAGATCGTGTAGAGGTCATCTATACTAAGTTTGTTTCTTTAATTAGTTCTCGTCCCGTAGTTCAAACACTACTTCCTTTATCTCCTCAAGGTTTAGAACCAAAAGATGATGAAATTTTCCGCTTAACTACTCGCGGTGGTAATTTCAACGTCGAGAGAGAAAAAGTCGAAACTACAGACGAATTAAAGCTGCTTCCTTCCGATACTATTTTTGAGCAAGACCCCGTACAAATTCTAGATGCTCTGTTACCTCTATATCTCAATAACCAACTCTTAAGAGCCTTACAAGAATCCGCAGCTAGTGAATTAGCAGCCCGCATGACTGCGATGAACAACGCTAGTGATAACGCTTCTGAGTTGATGAAGACTCTAACTCTTTCTTACAACAAAGCCAGACAAGCTGCCATTACTCAAGAACTTCTTGAGGTAGTTGCTGGTGCGAATGCTTTATAGTTTGTTTAATTTATTTAATTTATTTTTTTTCGATAACGCCTAGATGAATTTCTGGGCGTTTTTTGCTTTGAAAACATGATGATTTGTTTTGAAGTTTCTATAAAGTATTAAGTCTTTTACGATCTTAGTAACTAATAGCAACCTAATTTGAGTATTTTTGATTCAGTATTACTACTAATTTTTTTTACTTTAAATATTATTTAATTTAGAAAATATGTATTTATAACTATTTATTTAGTTAATTTTTAGTAAATAAAAAACATTTAAAATAAAAGTTATTTATTTAGAAGAAAAGGTAAAGATAATTGCTTTTTTTGATAATTAAAAATATTATTAGATTAATAAAAATATATTTTAATCCGAATATAATGAACCAACTAAAATACATTTGGTCTAAAAAATCTCTACTAGCAACTTCTTTGATTTCTTTGTATTTGGTGTGTATGAGTCCCCTAGCAATTCAAGCTCAAGAAGCTACCACAAAGAATGCTAATACATACAATATTACTTTCGATCCTCCCAATGAAAATCAACCACAAGCAACTAGAGGAGGAGCTTCTCGTGGAGCTCAATGTGCTATCAACTCTCAAGAAATTTCTGAGTCCTTTGCGCCTCTGATTCCTGCGAGTAATTATGGTTTGACTACCACATCTCATCCCACTCTTTTAGTACATATTCCTGCTACTTCAGCAGAATCAGTCTTTTTTACAATACAAGACGAAAACGAGGAAGAAGTTTACCAAACAATCTTACCCATCGGGACTAAATCGGGAATTGTTAGCTTAGATGTGCCAAAAGAAGCCCCTGCTTTAGAAACTGGGAAAAACTACAAATGGTCTTTGGTCTTGATGTGCGACAACAAACTCAGACCAGATAGTCCAGTAATTCAAGGTCATATCAAAAGAGTACAACCAGAATTACAACTAGCAACTCAATTAGAAAGTGCAACACCCTTAGAAATGGCTGCTTTATACGGTAAAGCTGGTATTTGGTATGAAACAGTAGCTACTCTGGCTCAATTAAGACAAGCGCAACCTCAAAATCAGGAGCTACTAAATACTTGGAATAGCATTCTTAATTCCGTAGGTTTAGAACAGATCGCCAAAGCAGAACTTATGGAGTAGAGTAGAGAAAATCTACTGAACTATTGAATGGAGTTTTAGTTCTCTCGTAGTTTTTTTAGTTAGTAAAAAAACGAATTTAAAGGCGAAAGGAGTTGTTCTGGTCAGGAATAAAAGAAAAAGCTTGGCAATTTAAAGGATTACTAATTATTGCTTCTAGCATAGCGGGATTAGTAATTGCAGGTAGCTTTACCAGTGCATATCAAGCCCTGGAGTGGTCTACTCTAGATTTGTGGTTTCGCCTTCGTCCTCAAGAAGATAGGGATTCACGTATTGTAGTAGTTGATATCAGTGAGTCTGATATTCGAGAGCTAGGAGAATGGCCGATTTCTGATAGAACACTGGCTAACTTATTGAATAATATTGCTCAACAACAGCCAAGAGTAATTGGTCTAGACCTTTATCGAGATCTACCTCAAGGAGATATTGTAGGACAACAAAAATTATCAGAGTTTTTTCGCACAACCCCCAATATTATTGGCGTGGCAAAAGTAGTAGGAGATAGTGTGTTTGCGCCTCCTATTCTTGAAGAATCTGGTCAAACTGCTATGGCAGATTTGGTTATCGACCAAGATGCAAAAGTACGTCGAGGATTAATTTCTATCAAAACAGCAGAAGATGGGGTTATTTTAGGTTTGGCTGCCAAATTAGCTTTAATATATTTGGCGCAAGAAGACATAACTCTTCAAGCTGTGGAAAATAGTAAAGATAGAATTTTAGGTCAAGCAGCCTTTTCCCCCTTGGGTAAGAATGAAGGTGCTTACAGAGGAGCAGATGTTGGCGGTTTTCAAATTCTGTTAAATTTTCGGGGTACAGAAGACCAATTTGCTCGTACTTCTCTGACGGAGGTTCTCAATAAGCAAGTTGCATCCGATCTGTTTAAAGACAAAATTGTTCTAATTGGTTCTACTGCTCCTAGTCTGAATGACTCATTCTACACTCCGTACAGTAGTAGCGATCTTAAATTTCAACAAATGCCTGGGGTTTACATCCATGCCAATTTAACTAGCCAGATAGTAAGTGCTGCTTTGGACAATCGCTTGATGATCGAGGGTATTTCAGAGATAGGCGAATGGTTATGGATAATATGGTGGTCTTTTGTGGGAGCGACTATTAGTCTAGTTTTACTGGATATAGATTTATTACAAAAATTTTTTCTTCTGTAAGGTGGACTGTTGTGGGAATTATAATTCCCGCAGGGATCCTATTTGGTAGTAGCTATACTCTATTTATCTTTGGTTATTGGTTGCCAACGGTTTCTCCTTTGTTAGCTTTAAGCTTATCAACAGTTACCATTGCAGGATACTATAATCAGGGTCAAAAGAATTTAGCATTTACCGATGGTTTAACTCAGATTGCCAATCGTCGTTTTTTTGATCGCTATTTAGAGCAACAGTGGGGGCGCAGTCAAAAAGAGAATAAGGATATTTCTTTAATTTTGTGTGATGTCGATTTTTTCAAACTCTACAATGATACTTATGGACATCAAGCAGGAGATGAATGTTTAAAAAAGGTAGCCCAGGCTATTAAAGAGTCAGTACGATCTAACGATCTGCCAGCCCGCTATGGTGGAGAAGAGTTTGTCATTGTTTTACCGAATACTGAACCTCAAGCAGCAATTTCAGTTGCGAACAGAATCCGCTTGAGGCTCAAAAAAATGGAGATTCCACACATTAGTTCTCAGGCAAGCTCTCATGTTAGTATTAGTTGCGGAGTTTCTAGCATTAAAACAAGTAATGCGGTATCTTACAAAGAGCTAATTGAAAATGCCGATCGTGGTTTGTATCAGGCTAAAAAACAAGGTCGAGATCGCGCGGTAATAGCAGAATCTTAATTGATTACTGTTTGACCAACGGTCACGTGCCGTCTCCGTCGTTTTACGGCGGAGTCCCGTCAAGCGGGATCGAGATAATCTGTGACTTTTAATTGTTAAGAATTAGGTAATACTCCTACTTCAACACCTAAATCTATTGTTTGATTTTGACGAATTATTGCCAAATCAAGATTTTCTCCTGCTCTGGTTTTTTCAACTATTTTTTGCACTTCTTTGGGCAAGCTAACATCTTGTTCTTCGATAGCAGATATAATATCGCCTTGTTTTAATCCTGCTTTCGCTGCGGGAGAATTGGGTAAAACATCTACAATTAATACTCCTCTATCGGCATCCACTTCCAAGTTGTATTGAGTTTTTAATTGTTCTTTGAGTTCAGGAGTAATGTTAGTCATTCTAACTCCTAAGAAAGAATGTTCTACCTTACCATTAGCGATTAATTGTTCTGCAACATCCCTAGCAGCATTAATGGGAATGGCAAAACCAAGTCCTTGAGCGTTTCTAATGATTGCGGTATTGATCCCAATAACTTCTCCTTGAGAATTGAGTAAAGGACCTCCAGAATTACCAGGGTTAATGGCTGCATCAGTTTGGATAAAGTCAATTCTTTTATCGCCAACACCAATTTGCATACTATTACGTCCTGTCGCGCTAACGATGCCTGTAGTGACCGTATTATCCAAACCAAGAGGATTGCCAATTGCGATCGCCCATTCTCCAATTTGTAAGGCTTCAGAGTCGCCAAATTCTACTATAGGTAGGTCTTCTGCTTCAATTTTGACTACCGCCATGTCTGTCAGATTATCTTTCCCCATTACTTCACCATCGATAGTGCGACCATCTTTGAGAGTCACTGTTACGCTCTCAGCACCATCTACTACATGAGCATTGGTCAAGATTAACCCATCAGAACTGACAATAAAGCCTGAACCTGCACCTCTTTGGATTTGTCTATCAGGCATAGAGGGAATTTGTGAACCAAAAAAGTTACGGAACAAGGGGTCTTGAAAAGCTTCTGGTATTTGGGTTTCTACCGTACGAGAAGCGTTAATTCTGACTACCGCAGGTCCTACATTGTTAACTACTTGAGTAACAAAGTTTTGGGGAACAATTGCAACCTCAGATGAGGTTTGTTGCCGTTTATTTTGAGTGATTTCTTTAATAGGAGTGCTGGCGACGATCCTTTGAGGGCTATTTATTATGTAATGACCACCTAAAGCGATTCCTCCTCCCAGCAACATTAGGGAAAAGGAAGCAGTAGCCTTTTGCCAAAGTGTAGAGCTTTGTTGTGGTTGAGATTCTGAAGGAAAAGTTTTTTTCATTTAACGGTTAAATAACTTTTAATACTCAATCAATAAAATTAAAGAGAGAAAAGTGGGTCTAGAGAAGAAAGAAAGTCTGAAGGAGCTTTGAGTGAAGCATGATCTAGACCCGACACTATTGAATATAAATTTGAGTTATGACTTTCCTGTGACAACACTATGAACTTTTTGTGACAAATTTTGGCTCGAAAAACCTCAGAGTGCAAAATGATGAGAAACTGAAGTTGTTATGAGGAAAAAGACTGAAGCAGATGTTAATAGTAGACCAATACCATCTTAATAGTTGGTCAGATGAATTGTGTTAATGCGATCGCCTTAACTAAACGGGACAGTGAGCAAAGCGGACTACTCTCAATACTATTCGATCAAAAATTATTGCTCGAAGAAGTAGAAAATTGGGGAATTGAGAAATAATTATCTCCCCATACCCCTACCAATAAATAAAAAGGCTTATCCGAACAGCATTGACTAATGACTAATCAGACTTAAATTTTACCGAGAAATTACTTCTTCTGGTTGGGAACTACCGCGAGCTACTTTATCCTCATAGGTAAGCATTTCTCCCGAACTAAGACGCTGCATATAGTCTTTTAATTCAGAAGCTATTGTTCCCGATAATAAATAACAGCCAATTAGGTTAGGGATTGACATCGATAACAGCATCATGTCACTAAAGTCAAGCACAGCACCCAAGTTAACTACTGCGCCAAGAAAGACACAAAAGACAAACATAGCCTTATAAACCAGAATGCTACTGTTGCCAAATAAATACTCCCAAGCTCTTTCGCCATAGTAGCTCCAGGAAATCATAGTTGAAAAAGCAAATAAAGCTACAGCGATCGCTAAAATTGAGGGAAACCAGTCAACAACAGTATCAAAAGATCTGCTGGTCAACAATACCCCATCTCCAATAGAACTATCTTGATAAGTCCCTGTAATGACAATTACCAGGGCAGTCATGTTACAGATAATAATTGTATCGATTAAAGGCTCTAATAAAGCGACAATGCCTTCTCTGAGGGGTTCATTAGTACGGGCAGCCGAGTGAGCAATCGCAGCAGAACCAACTCCTGCTTCATTGGAAAAAGCACTACGTCTAATTCCCTGTATCAATACCCCAAGAAAGCCACCTCCAACAGCTTGAGGGGAAAAAGCTCCTGTAAAAATAGTAGCGATCGCATTAGGAATTTCTGCAAAGTTAATTAAAATAATCCACAGACAAGCAAGTACATAAACTACTGCCATCAAAGGAACTATCTTACCTGTGACTGAAGCAATGCGACTGATACCACCAATAATTACGATTCCTACTATCACAGCGATAACTATCCCAAAAATCCAGCTTGGTATACCAGGAAGAACATTGGATACGGCTGCATAGGATTGATTGGCTTGGAACATATTCCCGCCTCCGAAAGAGGCACCGATACAGAGAATGGCAAACAACCCCGCCAAAGCTTTACCCGCAGGACGCATCCCCATATCCGATAACGGACGAGAAATATAATACATAGGTCCGCCAGCTACCGAGCCATCAGGCTTTACTCGTCGATATTTCTGAGCTAGGGTACATTCAGTAAATTTACTAGACATACCAAAAAAGCCCCCCAGAGTCATCCACAACACGGCACCAGGTCCTCCAGTTTGCACGGCGATCGCAACTCCTGCAATATTACCTAATCCTACTGTTCCCGATAGTGCCGTTGCTAATGCCTGAAAGTGAGATACTTCGCCATCATCGTCAGGATCGTCATATTTACCCCGCACTATATCAAAAGCGTGTTTCAAACCGCGAATGTTAATAAATCCCATCCGCAAAGAAAAAAAGATCGACCCACAAATCAGCCACAGCACGATCAAAGGGAAACCAGCAATTTCAAAAAAGAGAATTTCATCTAAAACAGCAACCAACCCCGAAAAAACGCTGTCAAGCGTCCCAATAAAACCGCCCGAAGCTTTTTCTTCCGCAGCCAGAGCTATTTGGGGAATAGCAATACTAACAATCACTATTGCCAGGAAAAATTGCCAGTTTTTCCTTGTAAGTGACTGTAATAAATTAACTAGATGTATATATTTTGCTTGTCTTATGGTGTTTGGTATTTTATTGATAATTTTCATGTTTTTTTAGTACGGATACGCTCCAATATGTGCTTAATTTTTTTTTC
>NZ_LR213785.1:0-2246 GCF_900659865.1 Hyella patelloides LEGE 07179 | reverse complement strand
GTTGATTTTTTTGTAAATAATATGTAATCGGTAATAGTCTTGATAAGTTAAATCTTTGGATAAAAATCAATTAAATAATTAGTAAAAATTATGTTTCTATTGAATTTGTTAATTTAACCTAAATTCGTCGAGAGGTTTAGTTAACAGGCGATAACTGGGGGAAAGTTAAAGAGCTAAGGAAAAAAAGGTGAGTTTCGCATTCTCTTTTAAATTAATTTTGTACTACAAGCCGAGAAATCAATTCAGGTTTTTAGATCATTGAACTGACGTTGTTTAATTCATGGCATTTCTAGTTTTGAGACACAAATTAAAATTGCTTTGATCTCATTTAGCTTTTTGTCAAGACGAAATTTTTTAGATAATTTAAATCTATCTTGAGATAGTTGTCACACAAGCTATTTTTTCGATGGAGAAATAGTAAAAAAACAATAAAGATGCCTAAAAAGTATTAACCAATTCCTAGTGCGATCGCATTTTATTACAGGATTTATTTATCTATCTTGGAAATAACTAATAATTCAGAGTTCATGCTAATGTAAAATAAATTAAGCTTTCAGTTAAGAAATTTATTGATTGGTTAATAATAAAAAACATCAAATAGCTCTCATGATTAAATAAGATTTAAAATCTAGAAATAGTTAAGAAAAGCGATCGTTTAAAAATCTTTCTCAATCCCATGAATAATTAGAGTTGTTTCGCAAAAGTTATTTCTCGATCGCATTTGACATTTATCATTTGACATTTATCCTTTATCATTAGCTGAGGATTATCCGCAGAAAAGCTCTTCTAAGTTCTTTCTGTCGTGCTTTGAGAACGGGTTGAATTCCAGATGATGTCCCATGAAAGAACAAAACTCAGGTATCGCTAAAGCATTGCCTTGCAAATACTAGGAGTTAGAATTCATCTCTGAAGAAAAAACAATTTGGCAGAGTGTTACTCCAAAAAGGAAGAATCCAAACAGGTAGCTAAACTCGCACGCTACCTCAATTAAGTCGAATTATACAGATTTATCAATGCAAATCGGAGTTTTTTTATGAGCCAATACGAGCCAATTTTTACAGAAGATTTTTCAGAAGCTAGCGGTACTACTCCACCCTCTGGTTGGGCAGTTGAAGTTCTTGAAGGCAACCCAGAAACCGATATTTGGCGTTTCGACAACCCAGGAAAACGTTCTTTTTTAGACTCTTTTGAAGGCTTTGATGGTAATTTTGCTACTTATGATAGTGATGCCCTTTCGGATGATGGAGTCGACGAAAGTGTTGTTCTAGAATCCCCAGTATTTAATGCTTCAGACTCAGAGGAAGTTTTTTTGTCGTTCGACCAGTATTATGGTGGAATTGCAGCAGGAGAAAATGCCAGCCAGATTTACGTTGAAGCCTCTACCGATGGCACTAACTGGGAACAAGTCTATTTCTCCGACACTGGTGAAACTTTGACTGCTCCAGTAACAGTCGATCTTACAGAGGAATTAGCTGAAGCGGAAAACGCTCAAGTCCGTTTTCGTTTTGATGGTAATTGGTCTTTCGTTTGGGGAGTTGACAATGTAGAAGTTGTGGACTTTTTGACCCCTGGAGTAACACCTCCCGTAGGAGATGTGGGAGTAAGCGAAGATAATGTTCCTGACCCTCTCGATTTCCAATTTCTCCTCGAAAGCCGTCCCACAGCAGATGTAACTTTCAATTTTGAAGTAGATGGAGAGCAACTAGAACCTATTGAATCTTTAACTTTTACCCCCGATAACTGGTTTGAAGCACAAGCAGCAGTGGTTACTGCAATAGATGATGGCATTGACGAAGGTAATGAACAAATAAGTGAGGTTAGCGTTACCTTAGAGAGCGAAGATAGTAATTATGATGGGTTGGCGGTTGAAGACATTCCCGTTCAAATTACTGAAAATATTATTCCTGGTTTTACTAGCTATCGTACGGTAGAAAAGACTTTTGAAGACCTTTCGGGATTAGCCGAAGCCAACCCAGAGATTGCTAGTTGGATTGATATTGGAGATAGCTATGATAAAGTTACTCCTGGCGGTGCTGAGGGTTATGATATTCATGCTATCGAGCTTACTAATAAAAATAGCGGAATTGAAGACGAAGATAAACCTACTTTATATGTCAATGGTGCCATCCACGCTCGTGAATATACCACTGCGGAAATAGTGACTCGCTTTGCGGAAGAATTGGTTGATGGCTATGGTAAAGATGCAGATACTACTTGGTTACTGGACTATTTCAAAGTAGCAATCG
>NZ_LR213784.1 GCF_900659865.1 Hyella patelloides LEGE 07179 | reverse complement strand
CAGACCCCCTAAAGGGTTCGTTAGTTGCTCATTGAGGGAAACCCAAGGGGCTGATTCTGTCGTTTCACGGCAGAACTCTTCTGCCCCGCCCAAGACCGCACTAACTCACGAAGTCAGAGGAAGCCCCGTCTTTTCAAGGCGGGGTCTCTCTGACCGCTTCGCCGTAAGGCGTTTACACCCATCGCATTGGGGTGTTTATACCCGTCGCATTGGGTGCAAGCGTCCGACTTAAACTGCGCGGGAAACCCACGCAGTCGCGGACTTGGGAATGCTTCCCGATGCGGTCACGGAAAAGCGCGCTGTCTTACAACAGTCCTCTGGGTCAGGAAACCCTCCTGCAAGGCTGTTGCGCTATTCCACAGCGAGTGTTGACGGCTCTTCCAGTAATCACACTACTGAGTTCAAGACTTCCTAGCCTTTGCGTTGTCTACAATCGGCTAGGGTCTAATACCCTGTTTGATTGGCAATCGCGCTTATAGCTTATAGCTTATAGCTTATAGCTAGGAGCGAAGCTCCTTTATGGTTGGGTTTTATATTACATATCAGTGCCAAATCGTCTTGGTATTAGGTATCAAACAAAGTTGAATCAGGCGATCGAGATTGCTTTTTTCAACGCTTTTAGCAATCTCCTTAATTCCTCGCTCTTGTAAGGCAAAAAAGTCGGCAAAAATATTGATTTCTAATGATTTAAGATTGTCAAAATGCTTTTCAAAAGAAGTTCCTTTACGAATGGGCAATACGCCATTTTGTAGTAGAAAGAGAGTTACATTATTGCCATTTTTCTTGAGTTCTACTACTATTTCCTGCATCTTTATCCAGTCAGCAGAATCATAAGGATCTCTTGATTCCAAAATTAAATAATGAGTCATTTATTTTCTTTGTCACTAAAAAAAGTTCCACAAATTTCTGACAACCGATCGAACCCAATTCGATTACAAAAGACACCAAAGCTTTCATCTAATTCTCGATTAGCCTGGAAATAAAGCAATATCGGTTCTAAAAAAGCTTCTAAATTTTCAATTTTTAGTTTTTGCAGGTAAGGTTGAGCTAGTTTAGTCCCATCAGTCGTTCCCCCAAGCCATACTTGATAAGTTCCTGGCGCACTACCCACAAAGCCTAATTCGGCTAAATAAGGACGGACGCAACCATTAGGACAGCCTGTCATACGAATTACCAACTGTTCGTTAGCCATGTCTAGCTTTTCTAGTAATGAGTTAATTCGCTTTAAAACTTCTGGTAATGCTCTTTCTGATTCGGTAATTGCTAAACCACAGGTGGGAAATGCTGGACAAGCCATTCCATAGCGAGTTAAGCTATCCAGTTGTTCGGGATTAATGGCAACTCCATGAGCTTCAAGAATCTCAGTAATAGCGAGTTTTTGCGATCGCTCGATTTCGTAAAAGATCAGATTGTGATTGGGAGTTAAGCACAATGGTAAATTGAACTGTTCGACAATTTTTCTTAAGGCAGTTTTTAGCTTCAGGCTACCTTTATCTTGAACCCGTCCATTTTCGATTAGAATACCGAGAAACAGCTTCCCGTCTCCTTGTTCGTGCCAACCTAAAAAGTCTTGATACTTCCATGGTGGTAGTTCTTGAAATGGTTGCAAAGCTTTGCCAAAATAGGACTCGACTTTGACTTTAAATTTCTCAATTCCCCAATCATGAATCAGGTATTTCATTCGAGCCTGAAGACGATTAGAGCGATCGCCATAATCTCTTTGAATCGCACCAATTGCTTTTAGTAGCTTGTAAATATCATCTTTTTCTACATAGCCAAGAGGATCGGACAAACGAGCAAAGGTTTCTTCTTTATTGTGAGTGCGACCCATCCCCCCACCAGTCAAGACATTAAATCCTTCTAACTCGCCATCTTGATTGGTAATGACTACCAAACTTATATCGTGGGTGTAAACATCAACTGAATTATCTCCTGGAACAGTTACACAACACTTAAACTTTCTGGGTAGATAGTTCAAGCCGTAAAGAGGTTCTACACTGTCAGTAAATATTGCTGCATTAAGGTCTTGCTGTCGCGCTGCTTTTTGTTCGGGAGATTCTGAACCACTAATTATCTTGTCACCATCAAGCCAAATTTCATAGTAAGCACCAGTTTGGGGGGTAAACAGATTAGCAACTTTATTGGCATATTCCCAGGCATAGTCATATTCTGGACGATTCTTAAACGGCGCAGGTGGAGCCATAACATTACGATTAAGATCGCCACAAGCACCCAAGGTCGAACCCATGCTGCGGACAATATCAGCGATGACTGTTTTTAAATCTTGCTTGAGGATGCCGTGCATTTGAAATGCTTGACGGCTAGTAACTCTAAGGGTTTGATTGCCATATACTTCTGATAAGCGATCTAGAGCTAGATAAAACTGGGGTGGAACAAATCCCCCTGGGGTACGAGTCCGCAACATCATTTGATAGTCTTTCTCTTGCCCTTTGACGCGGTTATCTCGATTATCTTGTTGGTAAGAACCGTGAAATTTCAGAATTTGTAGAGCAGCTTCGCTAAAGTGGGTTGTATCTTGTAAAAGCTCTGTTGCCAAAGGTTCCCGTAAAAAATTACTATTGGCTTTAATTTTTTCTATTTTTGAAGGTTTTCTTTTGGTGGACTTTGGAGAGTTCTCCATCTTCTTTACCAATAAACGGCAGCTAGAATACAATTTTAAGATTATTAAAAATGAATTCTGTTCAAGCTTATCGGTACTGAAGGAGTTGAGGTAACTCCTAATTTTATGAGTATTTTGAAGAATATTCTCAAGACAATTCCTCAAGTCTAGGATATTGCCTACAATCTAGACGGAGAAAGGTTTAACTCAAAAAAATCAAGCAAAGTACAGCAGCAATACCAGAAGAATACCTATTGATTTAGCTAGGCAAGATAATGACATTTAAATAATTTTGAGCGCGCTAATAGCAACACCTATTGATTTTGCCAGGTATAATTTCTAGTTTTATCGTCAGTTTACTAGCATTGATTCAGATTCTAGAATTAATTCAACGGAAATGCGATCGAGGTTCATACTATTGGCGATTAAAATGCAAAACGAAATTGTGACTAACTCCAATACACAATTAATCTTTCTGGTTTTTGGTCTTCCCATTATTGGTCTGATTTACTGTGGATTAGGCATAGCAGCGATGGCTTCTTTTTCAATCATTAGAGAATATGCTTTAATTTCTGGTTTGCTTTTTATCCTCATCCCCTTCACTATTGCTGCCTCGATCTGGATTAGAGCTTCAGCTAAAGCTTATAGACGTTAGTAGTCGAACCTAAATTACGATTAATGCCCTTGATTTTCGACAAACTTAAATAAGGAGAAACGCAATTATGATTAAAGAACACCCTAACGTTATTCTTGTGAAACAACTAGATCCTAGTAACATAACTGAATCTACTAATCTTTTCGCGGAAGACTTCGTTTGGCATTTCTTTAATCCCAAATTACCAGATGTCCAAGGTGATTATAATGGCTTGAAAGGTCTTCAAGAATTTTTTGAAAGACTGAAAGTGCTAACTGGTGGCACATTTCAGGTTGAACCGATCTCCATCACCGCTATCGGAGATGAATTAGTTGTTACCCACGTTAAAGATCGGATGACATTTGAAAACCAGGCGATCAAACTCGATGCAGTAGTCGTGTGGCGCATCGTTAACGGCTACATTGCAGAGGCGTGGGATATCCCATCTATCTATAAGCAAGAGTTACAGAAAACTGATTAAGATAGAAAGATGATTTAGCAACAATAGCCAAGAATTATGATTGTTACTTATAGCCAAGAAAATAAAAAAAGGATTTTTACGACACCTCCATCAACTTTATCCTTATCCACTAATACAATCAACATTCCCTCAACAGTAATCAGTGTTGAAGTGGCTGAAGATGAATCAGTAGAGTGGATTTGGACAATTTACCCTGATGGTCAAAAAGTAGTCACAGGTTACAACATTATTAAAAATAGTTAAAAAGAATTCATCGTAAAGAGATGAGGTGAAGCTTTGAAAAGGTGTGTTTAGTTTTTGACTATTTACTATTTTTGGCGTTGCTGAATTGAGGTATGATTTTCTCGAAGTGCGGTCGCTAACACAAAGCCAAGGAGCTTTTAGCTTCAAAAAATGTTGCAGTTGTAGATTTAGCAAATATTCAGTAATTAGACAAAATTAGATTCAACACTACGATATTGTGTTAGATGTCAGTTATGATACAGATAAGAAAATATCAACCAAGAGACTGGGATGCGATCGCTACTATTCACGATCGCGCTAGACTAGATGAGTTAAGTGCATCAGTAGGTGTAGAGGCTTTTCTCTCATTAGCAGAAACAGCGGAAAATGAAGAGTTGTTTGAAGGAGAGGTTTGGGTAGCTGAGGACAACGATCTTGTGGTGGGATTTGTTGCCATAGACAGCGAAATGACCTGGATAACTTGGTTATACGTTTTACCCGATCGTTATCGACAGGGAATTGGACGGAGATTATTGAGACAAGCGATCGCACAGTGCCAGGCTTGCCCGATCGCGAATTGTAACAGTATCGTATATGTTTCTGTGCTGAGTGGCAATGATGCAGCACTAAATCTTTATCAAAGCGAGGGGTTTAAAATTGTAGAAACCAAGACAGGAAAACTTGCTGGAAATGAAAGTTTTTCCGCAACTGGCCATATTCTTCAGATCGATCGGAAACAATCTCTCATAGCTTGAGGTATTGACGAAAAAAGATACGTTCTTAGTAAACTTTCCACGACTTGAAGTGAATGATGGTATCTCATTGCTAATTTAATTTTAGCTGCAAACAACGTTGAAGGTTCCAAATCATCAAGCATTGAGTCAAGAATAGCCAAGAAAATAAAAAAAGGATTTTTACGGCATCTCTATAAACCCAACCTTTCTTTGCTGAACAAGAACAAACTCTACTGCAAAAGATTCAGCAAATAACTCATCCACGATCGAATATTTCACTAACGGCTAAAGCCGTTCTACTGTTTTTCCTCTCCGCGAATCACGCGACGGAGTTTCCAAACTACGTTTATTATGATTGAAATTCTGATACCAATAGTTACAGAAGTAGCCCAATATCAAAAGCTGGCATTTACTGATAGAAATATAGTATTTGAGACCAAAGCGGATAAATTTGACTTTGTTTCTGAAGTAGATCGGCGATCGCAGCAGATGATTTTGACTGCTATTGAACAACACTTTCCTGCATCGGGAATTGTGGCAGAGGAAGAAGGAGAGGATAAACTCTCCCAAGATGGAACTTGGTTTTTAGTCGATCCTTTGGATGGTACTGCCAATTTTAAGGCAGGAATACCCCTGTGGGCTATTTCCATTGGCTTCGTTAGGGATGGTGTCGTGGAAGAAGGTATAATTTCTTTGCCCTACACTGAAGAAACCTTTTTTAGTAAAGATGTTGTTCCTTTAGTTCAACCTTTAGAAAAACTAGCAGCAGCCCAGTTTTATGGCATCGATAGTACTTTTGAAAACTTACAATTTCAAGGACTAATTCTCAAGCGTCGTCAATTGGGGGCTGCTGTACCGACGCTTTTATGGTGCTGTGATTCTCAAAATCGTGAGGGGCTGACACCGCCCTCGAAGGGTGGACGGGGTTCTCTAGGGGAGGAGGCGGTTGCGGAATCGGATTCCGCAACTTCAGACCTCCGTGCTGAATCGCATTCAGCCCACGACCCCTCTGCTTGTATGCCCAGTCAACGTCCACGACTTGACTTTGCCTTGATGGGTAAAGGTTCTTTCTGGGATGTCTGTGGGGCGATCGCTTTTCTCAAGCAAAAAGGTGGCTCTCTCATTGATGCCACAGGTGTTGACTTTACTGAATGCTCGGATTTGTTTCAAGTGCTGGGAGGAATTGAAAACCTACGCACCTATAATTTTCGCTATGTTGCCAGTGCCAGTAAACAAGTCGCTCAGGAAGTATATCAGCTTTATTTACAGACTAGCTGAACAGCCGATCGGAGAAAAAATCAAAGTGCGATTGCTAAACAGGACGTTATAAGGAGATCGCTCTTCGGCTTCTCTCATTTCTTAGCAATGATCCAGATAGCATGAACTAATCCAGGGATGTAACCGAGCAAAGTTAACAGAATATTAATCCAAAAGTCTTTACCCAAACCCACCTGCAAAAATACTCCTAATGGTGGCAGTACAATAGCAATGACGATCCGAATTAAGTCATTCATATAGCGTTTCCTTCATAATGATATTTTTATTTTAAGTGGTGGCGGAAGGTCAATAGCGGTTTTTAATTTAGTGGAACATAATAACAACCGTGAGTAAACCAGCCAATGATGTCTTTGTCAGTCACCAACTCGATCGCGACGAGAAAGCAGATTGAAAACTTGGGATTCTTGATCTCCAGAAGAACAGTAAAATCTCATAATATTTGCAATCTATTCCAGGATTTGTAGAATCTAAGTAATCGGACAGAATTGTTTGTATATTATTTAAAGCTCTAAGCCTGGTATAGCAAGATAATAATTGCACAATTAATTTTGTCTAGGTACTTATTAGACAGGCTGAAACAGATGATGAATGGGTATCTGAAGCAGAATTCATGGATGAGTTGAATGGCTTGGACGATTAAATTCAGCAAGAATGCTCTTAAAGATGTTAAAAAATTGCGATCTGCCAATTTAACTTCTAATGTTAATCAACTAATTGAGATTCTCAAACAAAATTCATATCAACCACCCTACGAAAAACTTTCAGGTAATTTACAAGGCTACTATTCTCGACGTATTAATATTAAGCATCGTTTAGTATATTCAATTGATGAAGAAAATAAAACTATTAAGGTAGTTTCTGTTTGGTCGCATTAGGTCGCATAAAATGCGATCGCATTTCTTGAATTTAGCGGTTTTAGGTTGATAGCGATCGCCTATAATCTATGGCATAAACGCTAAAAAAGGTTGTCTATATTTCTATCAATTATTCTCCGTAGTGGGTTCTAGCCCTAATAATTAAAACAGTCTTATCTTTTTCGTAAATCTCATACAAAATTCGATCTTTGCGATTCAATCTATAAGAATTCAAACCTTTTAATTTGCCCTTCAGAGCTTTACCACTATGAGGATTGACAGCAATAACTTGCTCTAAAATTTGCTTAAGCTTTGCTTTTTGTTGTCCTGTTAATTCGGCAATGTCTTTCTGAGCTTTTTTGGCAAATCGAATTTGATAATTTGTAGTGTCTTCAGCCAAATACATCCTCCATTGCTAGAGTTTCTTGCTGTTGATATTCTTTTCTGGCTTGAGATACATCTGTCAATATGTCAGGTATTTGAAGCAATTCAGCAGTTTCAATTAAGGCTTCTAATTCTTCTCGATCGATTAGTACAAAGCTTTGATTGTCTTTAACAATGGTTACTCCTTCAGCTTCAATCTTGGCTCGTTGAATAATTTCATTAAAGTTTTTACTGGCATAGTCTGCTGTTACGTGATATGTCATGAGAGTTTTTTGTTTTTTGCTTTGTTAATTATATGCTGTCTCCAAAAGCCAATTTTTTCCATCTATAAATTGGTTATTAATGCGATCGCTTTTAGGGAATTTAGAGGTTTTAGGTTGAGAGCGATCGCTTTTCTTGATTTAAAAGTTTTATGAATTTTTCAAAGTAGCTGTAATAAATAGATTGACGAATATCTAGGCATCTTTTAACCTATATTGAGTTGAATTAGCTCTTAAAATAGATTGTTTTTTCGGGGTTTATGACAAATGCAACGGATCGCATCTACACTATCGCTGATATTCTAAAATCCACTAATTATGCGTTAGAAGTTTTTGAATCAGAAGAAATTGCAGCAATTGAACTGTTTGATAAAAAGAATAAGCCATATTTAAAAGATTTTGTTGATGGTAAAGATCGCCCTGCTAAACCAGAAGAAATTGTTAGACAACTGTATCTTTATCGCTTAATTCATACTTACGGCTATCCTGTCGAGCGTATTTCAGTAGAAAAAGCGGTTTATTTTGGTTCTACTGTAGCAAAAAAGAAGGCTGATATTGTTATTTGCGATCGCGATAATCCAGATACAGCTTATATTATTGTTGAGGTTAAAAAGCCCAAGCGCAAGGATGGTATCGAGCAGCTTAAATCTTATTGTAATGCTGAGGGTGCGCCGATCGCAGTTTGGACTAATGGCAATGAGGTTTTAATTCTACATCGGGAAGATCCTAATATTTATCGCAAAATTGAATATTTACCCCGTGTCGATCAAACTCTGAGTCAGGTAATTGATGAAAGGGTAACTATCGAGCAATTAGAATCAAGAAACAAATTGGTTAATGAGCGTTTGGGTTTACGAGACATTATTCTCGATTTGGAAAATTTGGTTCTGGCGAATGCGGGAGTTGATGCTTTTGAAGAAGTATTTAAGTTAATTTACGCCAAGCTTTATGATGAATGGGCTGCTGAAAACGATCCTAGACGGAAAAAATTAATTCAATTTCGCGCAACAGGAAGTTATCCAGAAATATTTGAGCGTATTAATAGTTTATTTAAGGAAGCGGTGAAAAAATGGCAGGAGGTTTTTTTACAAGGGGACAAGATTAACCTTACTCCGCCTCACTTAGCCGTATGCGTTTCTTTTTTACAGGATATTAAATTATTTAATTCCAATTTACAGATTATTGATGAAGCCTTTGAATATCTTGTTACCCAGGTGGCGAAAGGTTCAAAAGGACAATATTTTACCGTGCGTCATGTGATTGATATGGCGGTAAAGATGCTCAATCCCAAATGGGAGGAGTACATAATTGATACTGCTGCTGGTAGTTGTGGTTGTACCATGCACAGTATTTTTCATGTTTGGGGTGGCGAGTTGACTTCGCAAAAACCCGAACAATGGCAAACAAACTATGCTGCGGAAAAGGTTTTCGGCTTAGATTTTGATGCCCGTAGCGTTAAGATAGCTAAAGCAATTAACCTCATTGCTGGTGATGGTAGAACTAATGTTTATCGGGTAAATACTCTCGATCCTCGTACTTGGGATGAAGAAGCACGAATTGGTTTGAGATCGCGTTTATCTCATTTTGATGACGATAAAAAAAACGATTGGAATCAGAAAAATTATCGTAACTTCGACTTTGATGTAATTATTACTAATCCACCCTTTGCAGGAGATATTAAAGACTCGCGTATTCTCTATCAATACGATCTTACTCAAAAAGAGGATGGTAAACGTCTTAATAAAATGGGGCGAGATATTCTATTTATCGAACGTAATCTAGAGTTTCTCAAACCAGGAGGGCGCATGGCAATTGTGTTACCTCAAGGAAGATTTAACAACATTAGCGACGAGCGTATTCGTAATTTTATTGCGGAAAAATGTCGCATTCTGGCAGTAGTTGGGCTTCATGTTAATACTTTCAAGCCCCATACAGGAACAAAAACCAGTGTTTTATTCGTTCAAAAGTGGCTAGATGATGCTCATATAGCTAACTATCCGATTTTCTTTGCTACCAGTCAGCATCCAGGTAAAGATAACTCAGGAGAATATATTTATCTTAAAGGAAAAGACGGACAGGTTTTACTAGATTTGTTTGGTCACAAAATTGTCGATCAAGATTTGTATGACTTTAAGTTAGTTTTGGAATCTCAATTAAATCGTCTTTTAGAAAGAGATCAGAAAGATAAGGCAAAATGCGATCGACATAGACAACAATACGAGGCTATATTACCTTATATTACCGATTATCCTACTATCGCCGAAGCTTTTCAAGAATTTGCCCAGCAACAAAATTTCTCTTTTTGGCAGGAGGATTTAAACTAGTGGCAGTTTGGAGTATTATCGATTATCAAGATACCCCTGGAAAAAGATTCGATCCTGAATATTATCAGCCTGAATATCTCGAACTTGCTAATCATTTATCTAAAATTGATACTGTCTTTATTAACGATTTTGCGTATGTAACCGATGGAATACATGGCTCACCAGATTTTGTTGAAGAAAACGGAATTTCTTACTTATTAGCAAAATGTCTTGGAGAAAATTATATTAATATATCAAATGCTAGTTTAATAAGTGAACAACAACATCAATTAAATCCAAGAACACAAGCTTGTGTTGGAGATGTTTTATTGACAACAATAGGTACTGTAGGAAAAGCAGCAGTTGTTAGTGATGGATTACTACCAGCGAACTTAGATAGAAATTTAGGTATTATTCGTATTAAAAATACAAAAGAAGTAAGTCCTTATTATCTAGCTACCTTTTTAAATTGTAAATTTGGGCTTTTCCAAACAGTTAGAGAAGCAACTGGAAATGTTCAACCTGCGCTTTTTATCGATAAAATTAAAAAAATTGTTGTTCCTACAGGCGATAAATTTAATGAAATAGGAAAACTAACTAAACTAGCATACGATAAACGCCGAGAGTCAGAAGCTTTGTCTGCGGAAGCAGAACAACTATTATTACAAGAACTAGGATTAGATAATCTCGATCTTTCTCCTCAAACAAGTTATGTAGCTAATTTTGATGAAACAATCGAAGCTAAACGCATTGATGCTGAATATTTTCAACCTAAGTATCAAATAATTGTAGACCATTTACTTTCTAATTATGAAGTAAAAAGTTTAGAGGAATTAGGAAAAGTTACTAAAGGAAGAAGTGCTACATATTCAGAAGTAGGAATACCTATTATTAGGTCGGGTGACTTGACAGATTTGGATAGCTTGAATAGTTTAAAGTACGCCGATTCAGGTCAATCACTATTTTATTTAAAAAAATATGATGTATGTATTTCCTCTATTGGTTTTGGTTCAATAGGAAAAGTTCAGCTTTTTGATCGAGATGATAAATTTGCAACTGTTAGTGAAGTAACTGTATAGAAGAAGTTAAGAATAGAAAACCCAATCACACTTACTTATATAAATTGTTAGATCGTATTAATGCTCGTAGAGATAATCGCAACAATTTTTTTCATAATCACGAGCAATCAGGTTTAACGGTTAATCAAGAAAAATGCTTACAGGCTTTTTTAGACTTATACAAAATGATGAAATTCTTATTTGGTCGAAATTTCACACAAGCAATACAAGCCAATTCGGTCGTAAAAGCACAAATTATTTTGATGAAGTTAAGAGCTAGATCCTACAAAACAAGTATTGTCAATAATCATTTTTATCAGATCGCTAACACTAGGGGAAATATTAATGTTATGCCTAATAGCTTTGCATATGACTTGTGCTTTTTAAACGAGGATGCTGAAACCTTTATTGTAAAAATACAAGGATATTTTGAAGTCGAAATCCAAAAAATCCAAGATAAAATTGATCGCATATCTAATTTAAGAAAGCAAAATAAAAATCATATTAAGGACTTAAACAAATACAATAGTGAAATTAATTTGTTAAAAAGTATCATTGATGAATGTTTATCGTAGTTATTAATCAAGAAAATAATTTATTGCAACGTCTGTAGTTTATAAATAAAAAAAAGCGATCGCAAATAAATCAAGTAAAGTCTTTTATAATTAAAAATATAATTTTTATTTGAGTGATGAAATCTTTACCAGATTACACGATTGTTATTCGTCCCGACGATAATAATACTTTTGTTGCTTATGTTCCCGCAATTGAAGGATGTCATGCTTGGGGGGAAACTTCCGAGTCAGCAAGAGCAGAATTAGACAACGTTTTTGCCATGATATTAGAAGAATATCAAGAAATGGGGCGTTCTCTTCCTCAAGATGTTGAGTTGGTTGTTGCTAATGCCAGCTAAAGCGAGAGAATTCGAGAAGGTTGCTAAAAAGCTTGGTTTTAAGAAAGCTAGACAAAAAGGCAGCCATGCACGCTGGAAACATCCCGACGGGAGAGCAACTACTATTCCTATTCATGGTAAGGCTGAAATTGGTAGTTGGTTATTTCAGGAAATACTCAAGCAAATGGAAATTACAGAAGAAGAATTTAACGAACTTAGATAAAATCAAACAGTCAAATACCGATGCACTAAAGAATCTGTTAACTCAGAAGTTTGACCCTGAGCCACAATAGAGCCTTTGTCCATGATAAAAAATTTTTGTGCCAATTGCCTGGCGAAATCAATTTTCTGTTCTACAACAATTACAGTAATTCCTTTTTCGCGGTTAATTCTTTTCAGGGTATCTTCAATTTCTTGCACAATAGAAGGTTGAATTCCTTCGGTAGGTTCGTCAAGTAACATGATTTTAGGATTGCACATTAACCCTCTAGCAATGGCTAGTTGTTGCTGTTGTCCGCCACTTAATAATCCTCCTTGTCTGGGTAAATGTTCTTTTAGCATGGGGAAGAATTCAAAGATTTCAGAAGGGATTCTTTTACTACTTTTACCGCTAGCAGAAAAGCCTAGTTTCAAGTTGTCTAAAACAGAAAGATAGGGAATAATTTCTCTACCTTGAGGTATGTAAGCAATTCCATAACGCGATCGCTTATAAGTAGGAAATTTAGTAATATTTTTATCTTGAAAAACTAGGCTACCTTGAGATATTTTATTCAAGCCAATAATGCTTCTTAATAAAGTAGTTTTTCCTACACCATTACGTCCTAAAAGACAGACCATATCCCCTTTATTTATTGTCATATCAACATTAAATAATACAGGAGTTTGTCCGTAACCAGCAGTCACATTATTAAGTTCGAGCAGCGACATCGACATCAATTTTCTCTCTTCCTAAATAAACTTCAATTACTTGGGGATTATTTTGTATTTCTTGTACCGAACCTTCCGCTAATTTTTCTCCTTGGTG
Organism: Hyella patelloides LEGE 07179; assembly: GCF_900659865.1. Classification (GTDB taxonomy): domain Bacteria; phylum Cyanobacteriota; class Cyanobacteriia; order Cyanobacteriales; family Xenococcaceae; genus Hyella; species Hyella patelloides. The sequence continues at coordinate 37,953 of NZ_LR213784.1, read as the reverse complement.
CAAGACGATAATTCTTTCGGCAATTTGTTTGACGAATTCCATATCATGTTCGATCGCCACAACAGAATGATTTTGTGCTAAAGATTTAATAATTTCTCCTGTAGCGTGGGTTTCTTCTGGGGTCATTCCTGCTGTGGGTTCGTCGAGTAAAACTAAGGTGGGGTCTTGAGCGATTACCATCCCAATTTCTACCCATTGTTTTTGACCGTGAGAAAGAGAAGCTACTGGAGTTGCTGCATAGTTTAATAATCCAATAATCTCTAAAACATCTATAATTTTATCTCGCTTCTTTTTAGTTAATTTTGCTGTAATTGAGTCAAAAATACCATGGTCTCCTTTTAGGGATAAAAGCAAGTTTTCAAAAACTGTTAATTCATTATAAACATTGGGATTTTGAAACTTACGACCAATACCCATTCTGGCAATTTCATAAGGATTTTTATTAGTAATATTTTTACCTTGAAAATAAACTTTTCCTGCTGCTACGGGAGACTTGCTTACTATGGCATCTAAGAGGGTACTTTTTCCAGCACCATTAGGGCCTATAATAGTAACAATTTCGCGATCGCCTACTTCTAGAGTAACTCCTTTTAAAGCTTTAAAGCCAGAAAAGACAACTTGTAAATCTTTGACTGATAATATCGGTTTCATGGGTAATTAATAATTAATAATTAATAATAGTTTATTGTTTTTTTGCTTTATCAAAAAATTTGCTTACAGAACCGACTAAACCATCGGGGATAAATAAGACTACAATTAACAATAAAATTCCGACAACTAATTGCCAATCTTGGGTAACTCTTTCGGCATAATTTTGAATTTGACCTAATAAAATAGCTGCAATAACAGGGCCTATTAATGTACCTCTACCACCAATAGCTACCCAAATTACTACTTGTGTTCCAAAAGCAACGGCTAAATAAACAGGAGAAATAAAACGATTTAAAGGAACAAATAATCCTCCAGTAATCCCCGCGATTCCTGCTGATAATGTCCAAATAAAAATCTTGAAGCTCGCAACATCATAACCTAGATAAGAAATGCGATTTTCATTCTCTTTAATCGATCGCAAGATCAAACCAAAATTAGATTGAGTCAGCCAATAACTACCAACTAAAACAAAAGTAGTAAAAAGCAAAATCATCCAGTACAAACCATTGAGAGGAATATCTATACCAAAAATACTAAGTCGGGAAACATCAGTAATGCCGTTTGTTCCTCCTGTATAGGCTTGTTGACTAATAAAAAAAGTGGTTAAAGCAGAAGAAATTGCCAGGGTAATAATAGTAATATAAACACCACTAACTTTAGAGCGAAAAATAAACCAACCTATCAAATAGGCAAAAATTGCAGGTACTGCTACCATTGCAATGGCAGCTAAGGGGAAATATTTTAAAGGTGCAATAAACCAAGGTAATTCAGTTAAGCCATTCCAAACCATAAAATCGGGTAAATCCACACCATAGGTATTGCCTTCAGCAGCTAAATTTAACTTGAGGTAATACGCCATTGCATAACCACCAAGGGTAAAGAATACACCGTGGGCAAAACTGAGAATACCTGTGAAACCCCAAACTAGGTCAAGAGAAACAGCTAAAGCACCAAACAGTAATAGTTTAGAAAGTAAAGATACTTGGAAACTACCTAAGAATAACGGCAAAATTGCCATTATTATGAAGATAATTCCTGAAATAGTCATTAATTTAGTAGGTAATTGCGATCGCTTGGCAATACCAATTGTTGATTGAGACATTTTTAAGGGATGAGGGATAAGGGATAAGGGATGAGGTGGATGGGGAAAACAAATAAGAAATAACAACAAACCACGAGCTACGAGCAATCAACTACTAACCAATAACCACTAACCTAAGATCGTTTTTGAATTGTAAATAAGCCTTCTGGTTTGTAACGAATGAGAACAATTACCGCAGCAAGGACGATTACTCTAGCGGTAGGATCGTTCAACAGATAAGCAATACCTGCATTAAATTCGCCAATGAGAAATGCACCAGCTAAGACACCGATTAATTTATCCACACCTCCTGTAACTACTGTCATCCAAGCATCAACTAAATAATCTTGTCCCATTGGAGGGGAGACGCTTTTAAGGGAAGAAATAACCGATCCTGCGATTCCTGCTAAACCGCAACCATAGGCAAAAGTTACCATATCTACCAAACTTGTATTAATCCCTAAACACTTTGACATCTCTCGGTTTTGGGTAACTGCTCTTACTTGACGACCCAGATCGGTATTGTAGAGAAGATAACCTGTTAAAGCCAAAAGTGCGATCGCAACGAAGACAATAAATAGCCGATAATAAGAAATAGCGATCGCTGCTGAACCTTGAGCATCTCGTAGTAAAGTTAAGTTACCTGATATATAGGGTGGTGCTTTCACATATTTTAGTTGGGCGGTAAAAATGAGCTTAATTACCCCTTGCAAGACAATACTTAAACCCCAAGTAGCCAGCAAGGTTTCTAATGGACGACCATACAATCGCCGAATAATGCTAATTTCGACTAACGCCCCAATTGCAGCAGTAATCAGAAACGAAAAAGGTATAGTCAGTAATAAATCTAGTCCAAAAGTAGATTGCATCAAAAAGGTGACATAAGCCCCTAACATGATAAACTCACCATGCGCCAGATTAATAATTCGCATTACCCCAAAAGTAATTGCCAGACCCAACCCAGTCAGTAACAAAATACCCACGATACTAATACCGTTAAGTAATTGATTGCCTAAAGCCACAATACTGAAAGCTTCTGTGGTTTCTTCTGTAACAGCTTCTTGGGCTAAATAAAAAACAGGAAATAAATATGCGTACATTTTTTAATAGAGAAAAGGTTAAAGGATATTGCTGAAGAGAACTAATTGCCAATTATGATGTTGCTGATTTAAGTTTTCTCCAAATACTTAACTTGTAAATCTTTACCAGTCTCTTTAATTGGGTTACTGCGATCATCAGGAACAGGACGATTACAAACGCGACCAGGATATAAAGTCTGACTCCAGGCGATTGGCTTAACCGCAGCAGGGGTAGCAAAAACAATTTCTGCTTGACCATCAGCACCCCATCTACCAATACGAGAATATAAATAGGTGTGATAGTTATCAGGATCCATTTTCACTAAACCTTGAGGTGCTTGGAATTTCTGACCGCGAGTATATTCGCGAATACTTTTAGTATCGATCTCTTCACCCGCTTTAATCGCATCTCGCATTGCTTGCGCCATAAAGAAAGTCTGTAAATAAGCAGCTTCCATAACACCATTGGTAACGCGATTTTTACCAAATTTCTCTTTAAATTGTGCTACAAAAGCTTTATTTTCTGGAGTATCGACAGTTTGGAAGTAATTAAAGCTAGTATAGTGACCTTCAGCATATTCTGTTCCCATTGCTAAGATTTCTTCTTCTGTAGTGGGGTAAGCCATAATCGGTATTTGCTCGGCAGTGATACCTGCATCTTTAAACTGGCGATAAAAAGCGGGAATACTATCACCCACTAGGTTACTTAATACAAAATCTGGTTTAGCTTGCTTAATCTTATTGATAATGGTGATAAATTCTGTTGTTCCTAAAGCTGCATATTCATCGCCGACAACTTTACCGCCAATTTTTTCTAACTCGGCTTTGGCAATGCGATTACTTTCTTTGGGATAGATGTAGTCTGAACCGATAAAGAATCCTTTTGCCCCAAAATTTTCGTAACAATAAGGAATTGAATCAGTAATTTGTTGATTGGGTGCTGCACCAGTATAAAAGACATTAGAGCTACATTCGTTACCTTCGTAATAGACTGGATAATAAAGAATCGAGTCTTTTTCTTCAAATACTGGTAAAACTGACTTACGACTTGCAGAAGTGTAACAGCCCAAGACACAAACAACTTGGTCTTCATCTATCAGACGTTTCGACATTTGGTTATACAAGTCCCAGTTAGAGTCAGGATTAACAACTACTTTCTGGATTTTCCGTCCTTCAATACCTTCGCCGTTACCTTCCCAGGGACCAGTATTAGTATTAATCTGTTCTAAAGCTAAGAAAGTGGCATCTTGTAAGGATTTTTCGACAATTGCGATCGTTCCTGTAGTGGAATACATGATACCAATTTTAATCGGGTTTTCTCCTAAATCTTCATCTCCTGTACTAGAAGCACCACCAGAACAAGCTGCTAAGATTCCTGTTCCAACTGCGAGAGAGCTATATTTGAGAAATTTACGACGACCGAGACTAGATAGGGGAGGTTGATACTTGTTGTTCATTGGAATAAGATTGCTTTTTGGCAGACAATAGAATAGTTATTTTGTTTGTTGTTAAACAGTTTTGGAAGCAGGTGCTTTGTCGGGAATGGGATATTTTCCTGTTAAATCTTCGACATCTAAGCGAACTTTCTCAGGGTTGTTGACCCAATTTTTATAGAAGTCAAAAGGACAATCGGCGACTCCTTGATCGGGAACAGCAGTATAGCCACGATGGACTAAATTGTAAAGATGATTTTCTGCTGTCCAATGTTTTCTGGCATCACGAATTGCAGAGATTGATAATAAGCCATATTGTACTTCGTTAGGTGTTTCCCCACATTCCGCAATGACTCGTCCATCAAAGTCAATGATGCAAGACTGACCAAAGTAAGAATAGACTAAATCTCTTCCTGCCATATTAGCTACTGCAAAATAACAAGTATTTTCCCAAGCACGAACCTTTGCAATCGCTCTTTGCTGTTCTTTTGATGGGTTCATATAGCCTTGAATACGAATTACTAATTCTGCACCTTTCATGACTGTGTCTCTAACTATTTCGGGCATATTGCCGTCATAACAGATAACACCGCCAATTTTTAAGCCTTTAGGCCCTGTGACTACTTTAGTTTCATTACCTGGACACCAGGGTTCAACGGGAACCCAAGGAAAAATTTTATGATAGTTAAGAACGATTTCGCCTTGGTCATTAATCAGGATAAAAGAGTTAAAAGGCTTTCCATTAGGATTGGCTTCGCCAGTAATCGAAAATACGCCCCAAACTTCATTTTTACGACAGGCTTCGGCAAAAATAGCCGTTTCTTCTCCTGGTACTGTCGTAGTTAAATCCTCCCAATACTGAGGATGCAAGCCTTGAGTGCTGTATTCAGGAAAAATGATTAAATCTAAACCAGGATAACCTCTTTTTACTCCTTCAATATAATTAGCAATCTGAGTACAATTACTAACAACTTGTTCTTTCGTTTCTAGAATGGGAACAGGATAATTAACAACGGCAACCCCTACAGTGTCAGGTGAAGATGAGATAGTTCCTACAGGCATGACTATAAATTCCTCGATTCTAAAGCTTTTGATAACTTAATAAAACTGAAAATGAAGCTTAGTTATAGTCTTTTGTACTACTAGAAACTTAGCTTACTAATTTGATATTTTCTGTAGATTAAACTTTACTTTTAATTATATTTGTAAGTTTTTATACAAAAAAATAAAAAAATTATCGTTAGCTTTAAAATTAGTCATTGACTTAAGTCTTCCTAGATTTAAATTTTTCGATCGAAAATTTTTTATTTTGATAATATACTAACTTTTGAATTTTAGATAAAAATATACCCAAATATACCCAAATATACCCAGACCAAGATATTTAGTATTTAAAATTACAGCTTTAAAGTCAGTCATATCTATTGTTTGTGCATTAATTTATTGTCTAGTTACTTACCTTTCTATTTAAGTACTTAAATATGTTGAGTATTTACCTGTAAATTGCATTTTTTTATATTTGAATGAAACTTTCTAGCTATGCAAAAAAAATAGGAGTAAGTTATAAAACGGCTCATCGTTGGTGGAAAGCTGGTCAAATTTCAGGATATCAATTACCAACGGGAACTATTATTATTACAGAAGAGCAAAATTATGCTCGAGAAAAGATAGCCTGTATTTACGCTAGAGTAGACACTATAGCAGAAAAGCAACAGTTAGAAAAACAAGCAATTAAATTAGAAAAATATGTGATCGCAAAAAAATATCAGATATATAAAGTACATCAAGAAATTGCTAGCGGTTTTAGCGATCGACGAAACCTTTTAAATCAAGTTTTAAGAGATGACAATTACAATATATTGATAGTGGAAGATTGTGATAAATTAGCTGCTAATGGGATTAATTACATCAAAATATTATTAGAAAAAACTGGTAAAAAATTAGAAATTGTTAATTTTTGCTTATCGTCTTAATCCAGTAAAAGTTAATAACTGTTAAGTTCTGACAACTTTTTAGGTGAAATGTAGCATCTGTTACTTTTATTCTGCCAAATGTCCAGCAATATTCTTAGATAAATCAAGAAAATTAGTATTTTGAAGCAAATTAACTTCTTAGAAGCTAAATTTACGAAAATATCTTGGTTTTGTCTCACATAAACCCGATCTGAAATATCTGAAATATCAATACAACAAAGTATTTCTCAACACAAAATTTTATTGTTGTCAGACCTAGAGATTTAGAACGTAAATACTAATAAATGTTTAGTTATAACCTATTATCTCTTTCTAATAAATAGCTAATCACTCATCACTGATAGACTTATGCCAGAAACTCTTTTTAAAGTAGACTTGACTAAACCAATGTCTGAACAAGACATACCAGGTCATAATCGTTGGCACCCTGATATTCCTGCGGTAGTATCTGTTAAACCAGGAGATATTTTTCGGATCGAATGTAAAGACTGGACAGACGGGCAAATCAAAAATGACGACAACCCTAATGATATCAAAGACGTTGACTTAAATATCGTTCACGTTCTTAGTGGCCCTATTAGAGTTGAAGGTGCTGAACCAGGAGATATTCTAGTGGTTGATTTACTAGATATTGGTGCTTTACCAGGGGATGAGTGGGGTTTTACAGGAATCTTTGCTAGAGAGAATGGTGGTGGTTTTTTAACCGATCATTTTCCTGAAGCAGCCAAAGCTTGCTGGGATTTAGAAGGTATCTATACCAGTTCGCGCCATATTCCAGGGGTTCGTTTTGCAGGTATTACCCATCCTGGCTTAATTGGTTGCGCCCCTTCAATGGAATTATTACAAACCTGGAATAAACGAGAAAGAGCCTTAGTCGAAAAAGGTGGTCCCCCTTGGAAACCCGAAATTCCCTCCTTAGCAGCCTTACCCAATCCAGAACAAGCCGTATTAGGTAAACTAACTGGTGCAGAATTTGACCGTGTAGCAGCCGAAGCAGCCCGTACTGTACCCCCTAGAGAACACGGTGGAAACTGTGATATCAAAAATCTCTCCAAAGGTTCGCGAATTTATTTCCCTGTATATGTAGACGGGGCCAACTTATCAATGGGAGATATTCACTTTTCTCAAGGAGATGGGGAGATTTCTTTTTGTGGCGCAATTGAAATGTCTGGTTACATCGATCTTAGTGTAGACATTATCAAAGGTGGTGTGGAAAAATACAGCATGGTTAACCCCATCTTCAAACCAGGCCCTGTTGAACCCCATTATTCAGAATATTTAATTTTTGAAGGAATTTCCGTCGATGAATTTAGTGGCGAACAATATTACCTTGATGCTCATGTATCTTATCGTCGGGCTTGTTTAAATGCCATTGAATACCTCAAGAAATTTGGCTTTACAGGAGAACAAGCTTATTTGCTGTTAAGTTGCGCCCCCGTAGAAGGTAGAATTAGCGGAATTGTGGATATTCCCAATGCTTGTTGTACTCTGGCTTTACCGACGGCAATTTTTGATAAAAGTATTTTGCCAGTGTAAAGCAAAAACAACCTGTAGAGTGAGCATCATCATTAATTAAACAGAGGGCGAATACCATTCGCCCTTACCTGATAACTAATAACTGATAACTAAAATAATGCCTCTATACGAATATCTTTGCCATAATTGTGGCGAATTTGAAGCATTGCGATCGCTTTCTGATTATAATGCACCTATGCATTGTCCCGAATGTGATGTTGTAGCAGTGAAAATTTTTTCTGCACCCAATATTAATCTCAATTCTGGTAGTTTGTCGGCAATTTCTCCAAAAAATTCTGCCGAACCCCGATTAGTCAAACAAAAACCCAAAGAGTTAACTAAACCTAGATACCAAAAAGTTAATACTAATAGACCTTGGATGATTTCTCATGCACCAACAAGATATTAACTATTAACCAATAATAATAAATAATAGTGGTGCGCCCAAGCTGTTGAAATACCATTGATTTACTAAACATTTCTGCCAAATTCCGATCTATTCCTCAATAGATCGCTCACAATCTTCAAACTGGCAAATGTTGTGCTAACAAAGCAGCAGCAACACGATCGCGCAGTGACAATTTACTCAAAATTTGGGTAACGTAGTTTTTAACTGTACCAATGCTTAGATGCAAGGTTTGGGCGATTTCTTGATTATTTTTTCCTTGTCCTATCAGTCTTAATACTTCTAATTCTCGCGAACTAAGTTGGTTTAGAGCATCGGTTGAGGTAGGATGGGCTGATTTAAGATTGGCAAAAACTTTTGGTGCGATCGCCGAACTCAATTGAGAATAACCTTGAGCGACAGCGCGAATAGCGATCGCCATTTGTTCGGAAGACTTACGCTTGAGAATATAGCCCATTGCTCCAGCTTGTAAAGATTGCCAGACATATTCGTCATCTTCAAAGGTAGTCAAAATGAGAATTCGCATCCAAGGATAACGTTGGTGAATCTCGCGGGTGGCACTTACGCCATCGCAAATAGGCATCCGCACGTCCATTAAAATTACATCGGGTTGTAGTTGTTCGGTTAAAGCGATCGCCTCTCGACCATTGCTAGCCTGTCCAATTACTTCTAAATCCTCTTCTGTGGCGAGTAAAGTAGCCAAACCTTGACGAAAGATTTCTTGGTCATCTACCAGTAATAAGCTAATCATCGGGGAATTACCACTAAAATTTGCGTTCCTTGGTTTGGTGAGCTACCAATGTTTAATTTACCGCCTAAACCTTGCACTCGCTCTGTCATTCCCTTTAAACCCGAACCAAAATTCGATGCAGTCAAATCGAAACCAATGCCATCATCTTCTAATTGTAAAATAATCTCTTGGGAAGTGAATTTGCTCTCAAAGTAAACGGAAGAAGCGTGGGCGTGTTTTTGGATGTTAATCAATCCTTCTTTAACTACGCAATAAATTTGATGACTAGTGGCAATTGGTAACTGAGGTAAGTCGATCTCCCAATGAATGTGTAAAGCTCGATCGCTCCTAATTTGTTCTATGAGATTACTCAAGGCGCGATCGAGATCGAAATTAGAATCCCGCATGGTTTTTACCGCATGGCTGACATCTTCGATACACTGGCTAGAAAGTATTTTGGCAGTATCTAGAGCCTGAAAAGCCTTCTGCGGATCGCGATCGCGTAATTTCTGAGCTACTGCTAATTGAATATCTAAATTAGTCAGAGTATGCCCTAAAGAATCGTGAATATCGCGAGCAATACGAGTCCTTTCCAAATCTGCTGCCAAAATTTCTACTTGTTCGGCTAATGCTTCTGCTTTTTTACGGCTTTTGTATTCGGCACTAACTACCGAGCTAAATGAAATTACAAAAACGCTGACTGCAAGATAAATTCCCAAGGAGTGAATAAAAATCGTACTTAAATTATAAGAAACAAAACCAAAAGGCGGTTTAAAATCTACAGTTCCCTCTAATTCTTGAATTTCAGAGATACAATCAATGACAATCCAAACTATTCCTGCGATTGCAGCAGTTAAATAAGTTCTTTTGCTACCAATTAAAAAAAAGCTTTTGGCAAGATAAAGATAAAGTACTAAATCTAAATTGACACCCATGAAATTGGCACAGACCATTAATATAATTGCTAATAACACATAGGCTTGTCTCAGTATCAGAGGGCGATCTAGAGGTAATATCCAGCTTAAAGCTACAAAAATTCCGTAAAAAGCCAAGCTTAACGCCAAATTATTATTGCCACTGCTGATTCCCATTACCATATGAACCGCAAGAAACAGCCATTCTACATAACGCAATTTCCCGAAGATCGAGGAAAATGAATTCGCCACTGGATTGATACACATCGGTGCGTTTGAATCATACAAATTACCAATACATTAAGACAAATAGAGCGTTTTGAGAACATGACTCTGGTCATGTTTTTTTATGACTCAAGGAAATTGGAAAACAAAATTGATAGAAGTACTGTTTGAGATATCAAGATTACTTCTGTTAGAGATTATTAGCAATGAAACCCATAATCACAAATATTACTAAGCTGACATTAGCTGTAGCTACGACTTTTTTGGTAAATGAAATCGCAGTTTCTCAAGCTGCTAGTGCTACCGAAGAAGTAAGTCTGGATAGTTTATGTAGTAAATTCCCTCAAAATTCTCGCTGTCGTGATTACAATTATTCTTCAGGAGAACCAGAACAGACAACATTAGAAATCGAGCGATCGAGTCTCTGTACCAAATTTCCCCAAAATTCTTACTGTCTAGAAGAACCACTCCAAGTTCTGAGGATGCGACTCGAACGTTCTGGTGAAAATGACGAATGGATTCGGATGGAAAAACAGGACAATAATATTAAAATCCTACATACAACAAGGGTAAAAAATAATTTGGTTTCAGGGATGTTGAATGGTGCTTTGAATTTTGTTCCCGTTCCTTTACCATTTGTCGAGTTGAACGATTATAACTGGAAAGATCATCAAGTAACCGAAGTTTCTTTCCAACCCGATGACTGTCAAGCAGATAGTTGCACAGTTACAGGAGTTGATAGTTTAACTTTGCCAGAAGGAACAGATATTTATTCTGGACTATTGACAGTCAAGTATCAAGAAGGCGAATTAGGGCGATCTGTGACTTTTAGAGTACCTACTGATGTAGAAACCGAAACATCAACCTCTATTACTATCCCTAATTAAAACACTTCGAGGCAAAACCTTAATTGCAAGTCATCATAAACGCTACTGCAATCAATGCGATCTCGCAAATTGAAATACTGCGCGATCGCTTATTCCAACAGATTACGATCGCGTTGTCATACTAAATTCGATTGGTAAAAGTGGTATTCAATTGATTCCTACAGTTAAGAGTGGAAAATCAATACTTATTTCTTATTACTCATTACTCATTACTTATTCTGGATGAAAATACCCGTTCACTACGTTCATCATAAAAACAATCAATTGGTGGGATCGTATTTTCGGCACATACGAGCCTTAAAATCCCTGACTCGAAAGCAATTGAGCCTATCAGAATCAGGCGTAGCTCCTACAATACTACAATAATAGATTAGTGCAGTTGAAATAGCCACGATTAACTCTGGATTTTGAACATTTTATCTTGGTGATTTAACGTGAGCCAATCCCAAAATTATTACCAAATAATTAAATGAGCGAGAAAAAAATCAAAATAAGTTATCTTTGCCTAATTCTAATTAGTAGTGCAATTGTTATTACAGATTTTCATTTTCGGTTTCTTGTAGGAAAAGAATTAACTCCTAGAGAAGGGTTTCAATTCATACCTCAAGAAGCTTTAGTTACATTGTATATTTCTACAACTTCTCAAGATTGGCAACAGATTAAAAAATTAGTACCATCCGAAGCGCGAAATTTCTTGAAATACGAACTCAATACTTTTATGAGTCGAATGGCAGTTTTAAAAGAAATTAATTATCAGCAAGATATTCGCCCTTGGATCGGAAATGTAATGTTAGCTTTTTTGCCCAAAAATAATTTTGAATCCGAGAGCGATCGAGAAAATTATTTATTAATTGTGGGCATTAAAAATAAAATCAAGTTGTTGAATTTTGCTAACAAGCTTGAACGTCAGTATAATCAACAACTTGAAAGCAATAATTATAAAAATATTCCCATTGTAAAAATCACTGATGACGAGCATAACGTTTTGTTTTTAGCAATTTTAAAAAATCAGCTACTTGTATCTCCTCAGACCCAAATTTTAGAATCAGCTATTGATACTTGGCAAATCGTCAATTAACTTATCAATAAAAATAAATAAATGCGTTTACAAAAATCATCTTTATTCAAATTAAAATTTATCAATATTTATAACTTTTGCAAGATGAAAATGATTGCTATTTTCTCGAACAAAAAGTTATTACTTCTGAGATTTCTACTTTTTGCTACTGTTTTTAGCCTGGCTTATACACAAGAACCTATCTACAATTCGCCCGAAAATGCCGATGGCAATCAAAACACTAAATTTCTTTATGGTTTAGCTCAAGCTGGTTTGGGTTTTCTAAATCAAGACTGGACAGCTAATACAATAGACCCTTTGCCCCCCTTCACATTTTTAGTGAAGTTTACCTATAAATATATTCATCATGAATATGCTTTTTATCTTTATTATGGGTTAATCATGGGGTTATATGTTACAAGTCTATTTGGAATCGTAAATTATGTTTATCGACTTGAAGATTCTCTGACAAAAATTTTACTTTATCTGGCATTTTTTCTGAGTATTCACACTGTTAATTTAGAATTTGGTACTTTTGATACTGCTTGGCATCTTCATAGTGGAGTAGCTCAGCAATACATTTTAGGAGCTGTTCTTCAACCCTGTACATTTGGTGTATTTATCCTGTTGTCAATTTGGCTAGCTCTATATAAAAGATATTATTGGGCAGTTTTGGCAAGTGCATTTGCAGCAACTTTTCATCCTGCTTATATTTTTAGTGTGGCAGTCTTTACCTTATCTTATGTTCTCTTTGTTTTTCCCAAAGACTCTCAAAAAGCGATCGCTATTGGTTTTCTTTCTTTGCTTCTGGTGCTGCCGATTTTTAGTTATATGTATTTTACTTTTCCAGCAACTACTCCCGCAATTAAAAAACAAGCAATAGATATTATTGTCAATTTTAGAATTTCTCATCATTCTATTCCAGAAGTTTGGTTAGCAACAGGTATTTCTCATCTACAATCTTTAGTGACAATTGCTGGATTATATTTAATTAGAAATACTTCATTATTTAGGATCTTGCTAATTCCTTTTATAACGGCTTTTTATCTAACAATCTTGCAAGTAATTTTAGATAATGATTTTATTGGTTTTATCGCTCCTTGGCGTTTATCTGTCTTTTTAGTACCAATATCAACCGCCCTTATTATCGCTGCGTTCGTATCTTTTATTACTAAATTAGTAGGGAAGCAATCTACTATTAACCATGTATTAGTAGGGATTAGTTTAGTTATTATATCCGCTCTGACAGTTCAGGGTTTTGATAAGCAAATTGCCCTCTTTCAATATAGAGGAGAAAGTACTCCAATGCTGAATTTTGTCAAGACAAATAAACAAGCGGAATATACTTATTTAATTCCTCCTAATTCTCAACAGCTACAAAAATTTAGACTGTATACAGGAGTTCCTATTTTTGTGAATAAAAAATCTCATCCCTATAAAGATACCGAGGTGATTGAATGGCATAACAGGGTAATACGATCCAACCAAGTGTATGAACCAAAGCGCAATCGCTGTCAATTATTGCAACAGTTAGATACAGATTACGAGCTTACTCATGTAGTTGCTGAAATAGAAAATCAATTTTCATGCAGCTTTTTAACAACTTTGTATCGCGATCGTAAATATGTAATTTATACAATTCAATAAAGAAAATACTCCGCTCATATTGTCTAGCAGTTTGAATATGTTTGGCAGTGGTAAATATGAAGTTCTAAATATTTAGAAATAGGAATTAGAAAGAACACAATCTAGTTACAGGAATTAGCCTGGCTTTTTGATAAGGTAAGAAATTAAAAGGTTCGTTTAAGACTTAGTATGAATATATTTATAATCACAGTAGGTTCACGGGGGGATGTCCAACCTTATGTGGCATTGGGTAAAGGCTTAAAGGGAGCGGGACATTCAGTAACGATCTGTACCTGTTCCAATTTTGAATCATTCATCACTAAACATGGTTTGAATTATGGGTATATGAACGATGGTTTGATGAAACTCTTTGATTCAGAAGTAGGTAGAGAAGCGATCGAAAGCGGGGGCAATCTCTTGGGCTCGATTAAAACGATGCTGACATTACTAAAAGAAGCCAAAGCACTCAATCGAGAAATGTTCAAAGATGCTTGGAATGCAGCCCAAGCAGCAAATCCTGATATCATAATTTTCCACCCCAAAGCAATGGCTGGTTCGCATATTGCCGAAAAACTAGGCATTCCCGCAATAATGGCTATTCCGATACCTATGATCGTTCCAACTGCTGAATCTGTCGCCATTGGGTTTCCCAATTTGAAACTAGGACGCTGGTACAACAAAATTTCTTATACACTTTTGCATAAGGGCTACCATACTTACGATGACGTAATAAACGAATTCCGCCAGGAGCTACTAGGAATTATTAAACTACCTAAATCGACCAGTCCGATCCAAATGGCAAATGGAAAATTAATTCCAATTCTGCATGGCTATAGTGAACTTGTCTCACCACGCCCAAGGGATTGGCTCAATACAGCCCATGTCACTGGTTATTGGTTTTTAGATCGAGAAAATGATTGGCAAGCTCCAGTTGAATTGATGGATTTTCTTGAAGCAGGGGAAAAGCCCGTTTATGTTGGATTTGGTAGCATGGCAGGGCGTAATCCGCAACGAATGGCGAATATTGTTATTGATGCGCTACAGAAAGCCAAGGTACGCGGAATCATTGCTACTGGTTGGGGTGGGTTGGATCTCCGCAATCTAACGGAAACCATTTTCAAGATCGATAAGATTCCCCATAGTTGGCTATTTCCTCGCGTATCGGCTGTAGTACATCATGGTGGCGCGGGAACAACAGCAGCAGGGTTACGGGCAGGCAGACCTACAATCGTATGTCCTTTTCTGGTTGACCAGCATTATTGGGGCGAACGGGTTTATGCTCTGGGTGTAGGTAGTAAACCTATTCCACAAAAGAAATTGACAGCTAAGAAACTGGCTGAAGCTATTCGAGAAGTAACACGAGAAGTAACAACAGATCGAGTAATTCGACAAAACGCAGCAACTTTGGGGGAAAAAATACGCCAAGAAGAAGGAATTGCCAATGCGATCGCTATTATAGAAAGTATCCCAGAGCAACGCGCTCAAAAGTTATCAGAGACTTAATACAGGAAAAAAAGTCAAAAAAGTCCAGCTAAACGAAAAAGCAATTAGCGTTGGAAGAGCTTTATGAAAGAGACAACCCTATTCTTTGCTAAACTTGCCTCAGCATATTTTTTGGTCACTGGGCTGGGTTTCCTGATTTCGACTGACTTTTACGAGAAGATGGTGCAGGAAAACGCGAGTACGGATCCAGTGACTCTCAATCTTTCTGGGGCTGTACATTTTCTGGTCGGTCTGTCTATCCTGATTCAACATTTCCTCTGGGGAAGTCTTGCGGAAGTAATCATAACACTTATCGGCTTTAGCGCGATGTTGAAAGGTGCTGCATTGATTGTCATACCTGAATTGACGCTCAAATCGCCCAAGACTGGTCAAAGGGCAATCAGATTGTCGAGCGTCGGATTCATCATCATTGGCATCTACTTAGGATATGTGAGTTATTTCTAGTTCATATATCCAATGAAAGAACAGAAACAAGCGATTTTCGAGCAGTTTGAATATATAGCCGTACAAATAAAGATTAGGACATTTCATTAAACTACAATATTTTCGCGTCCTATCCCTTTATCGTATTGCTATATTTGGCACTGGTAAATCTGAAGTCCTAAATATTTAGAGATAGGAATTATTGTAGTAGTCAAGAATTCGAGCAAGAACGAAAGTTTAAACAATTAGAATCCGAGCGAGTCGATTTAAGTGTATCTAATCAAGGATAAAAGGTAATATATAACACATCAAAAGTTGATTCCAAGCCAACCTTATTTATTTAATTCACAGGCAAGGCGAATGTCTAATCCAGCTTAAGTTAGATCGCTTTATTTTGCTTGAGAGTTTCGGCAAAAGCCTCAATGGTTTGTTGTCCGCGTTGTGCATTTCCTGTGGTTAAAAAGTCTAAAATCGCGCCTTGAAATAAATGAAGTAAAGATAGAGCAGTAGTCTTATCATTTGTAAGATCGAAGAGAAAATTTACCCATTTTTGGCTCTCACGCTCTAAAAGCAATTGTATTTCTGAGTCACCTTGCATAGCACGTTGGTTTAGCTCCATTGTTAGTTTCAGTAAGCCATGCATCTCTGGCAAAGTTAAATGTTTCCAAATTTCAAGTAAGAGTTTTGTTGGACAATCTACTTTATCTGGTGACAAGCCTTGAAATGACCATAATTTTTCTCGTAAGCGAGTCTCTAAAAGACTAACTATTTGCCGTTCTAATTCGTGTTTCGAGCCAAAGTGATAGACGAGCATTCGTCCGCTAGTTCCGCTTTTTTGGGCGATCGCATTAAGACTAAAGTTTAGCGATCCTGCTTCAACTGCAATTGCTAGACATTTTTCTAAAAGCTCTTGTTTCTTCTTAGGCTCAATGGGTCGATTCATGGGTTGACATTTAACGTAACAGCTATTACATTAATAATTAACGTAATAACCATTACAGTAACATTATTTGAGAGATAAATTATCATGAACACAAAAAACCAAATTAGCTTTTTTTTACTTGGAGTATTCATTTGGGCGATCGCAACGATAGTTTATCGTCTAGTTGGCTCGTACTTCTTTGAAGGTTCTTCTTTTGCGTATTGGCTCAACGTAATTGCTACAGGGATTGTATTTTCGGCTGTATCTTTAGGACTTATGAAATGGCAACATATTGAAGCAAAAGATTGGTTACAGGGTGCGATTTGTCTTGCTTTACCTGGAATGCTAGGTGAGATTCCGATTCTCTCAAGCTTTTCTCAGATTATGAGTAATATGCAGCCTGAAACAGCAGGGCGATATGGAGCTTTTTTATTTGGTGGCTATGGATTATTAATTGGCTTTGCCTGGCTAATTTCTACAAGAGCCAATGAAAACTATACCCCCCTGCCGAGGTAACTGAGGCAAAGCAACGCCCTAAAGGACTCGGCTTCGCCGTCGCGCGAGTGTTGAACCTGGCTATAAGCTTTAAGCTTATAGCTGTTAGCTGGTTAAATCGGATGGCACTAAGATAAGAGCGATCGCCTATTTCCAAAACACTCAAGAAAAATCATACATAGTCTGACGATAAAATTGGGGCATTCCCACATCAAAATATTGTCCCTTTACTAAATAACCCATAATTCCTTGGGCTTCTCGTAAACGATCTAAACAAGTAGTTAGCTGAAACTCTCCTTTGTAGCGCAGATTATTGTCAATTTCGTCTGCTAAATGAGCAAAAATTTCTGGTTTAAGGGCATACATTCCAAAGATTCCTAGAAAGTCTGATTCGGGCATTCCCAGAACATGGAGATTAGCTTTAGCGTATTCTAAATCGGGTTTTTCGTACAGTTTAGTAACCTCTAAGATTGAATTAGGTTGTTGCCAAACCCCTGTAATGCATCCTGCTTTATGAATAATGTCTCCAGACATTATAGTCAAGCCGATTACACTGCTATTAGTTTGTTCAAAGGCTGCTAATACCTGTCCCGTACAGGATAGTTTTTCTTTACTATGATAAACATGATCTCCTAAAAGTAGTAAAAAGGGTTCGTTATTTACCCAAGTTTTAGCGCAAAAAACCGCATGACCAAAACCCTCTTGTTGCTCTTGAACTAAAAAAGTGATTCTTTGACCTAATTCCTGCAAATATTGGCTATATTCTTGATTTTCAGAGGATAGTTTAGCAAGGAGTTCGGCTTTGGGGGGAGCTTGGAAAAACGCTTGAAAAACTTCGACATCATCTTTTTGCACCACAATCCCTATTTCTTCTATGCCAGCAGAAACAGCTTCTTCGACGATTTTTAAAATAATTGGTTTGGCTCGACCATCGCGATCGATAATGGGTAACAGTTCTTTTTTAACTACCTTAGTTGCAGGAAACATTCTTGTACCAAAACCAGCAGCAGGAATTAGGGCTTTTTTTACCTTGGATGGAGAAGAAGTAGTTAAATCTGTCATTATTAATATTTGCCTATTATTTTGATATGAACGTCTCGCATTCACCAACGAAATGAATTAGTAAACGGTGTAGTTTGGGAGCAGTTAATTGAGCGGGAGAATTAGGAATCAAATAGCGATCGAATATTATTGTAAATAATGCTACTTAATTTTCTTCTCGTTCGACTTTTTCCAAAGCATCTTGAGGATTTTGACGGCGACGACGATACCAAGTAGCACCACCTACTAACATTCCTGTTAAAGCAAAAGCACACATTAAAGGTAATATATTTCCCTGAGATAGTTCGTTAATTCCCGCACCCATCATTACAAAAGGTAGAACTCCTGGTAGTGTACCCATCAGAGTACCAAGAAAATAATCTTTCAATTTGATTGATGTTAAACCCGCAGCAAAGTTAACTAAACCATAGGGAATAATCGGTAACAAGCGAATAGCAAACATATAGAACAAACCACCTAAACGGATTTCTGCATCAATCGCTTCCCAACGCCCTGCAAATTTTTTAGAGATTAGCTCTCTTCCTACCGTACGGGTAAAAGCGAAAGCAACTATAGCAGCGATTAATGCTGCTGCTGTTGTCCAGAATGTACCCCACCAAATACCAAAAATTGCCCCTCCAGTTAGATTCAGAGGGGTTGAGGGTAATATTAACAATGTTCCAATGGTATATAGCAGTATATAGATAATGGGTGCCCAAATTCCCATGTTTTCTAACCACATTTGCAATTGTTCTCTGTCAATTCCGCCCAGAAGAAACATTCCCAATCCCGTGGCTAGAATGCAAATAATTGTTAGTACAAGAACGCTACCTTTTAGCTTTGACAAAATATTACTCCAAATAAATAAAGAAATTTAATATGGATTATTTTGGATTTATTAAATAGGATATGATATGGCATTTTCTATATAGCTGATTTTTTTGATTAATTGACAAATTATACTTTATCGATATCAAAACCATATTGTTCGCGTACAAAGTAAAGAGGTCTTCTTTTAACTTCTTCGTAGACACGACCCAAATATTCACCAATAATCCCTAAAGTAATTAACTGGATACCCCCTAAAAATAAAATTGCTACCATCAAAGAAGCATAACCAGGAACATCAATTCCAAAAATTAGGGTACGAATAATTAGAAAAGAAGCATACAAAAGAGATGCAAAAGAAATAGATACACCAATATAGCTCCAAACCTTGAGAGGTAAAAAACTAAAGGAAATAATTCCATCTAAAGCAAAATTCCACAATTTCCAATAGTTCCAGGTAGTATTCCCTTGAAAACGCGGTTCGCGATCGAACATTACTGATGTTTGTTTGTATCCCACCCAAGCAAACAATCCCTTCATAAAACGAGTTCGTTCGGGTAGTTTTTTAATAGCTTCAACTACTCGCCGATCTAATAAACGAAAATCACCAGTATTAGAAGGGATGGGGACGCAACTCATTTTACCAATGGTTTGATAAAAAGCCTTTGCAGTTAATCTCTTTAACCAAGTTTCCCCTTTACGCGATCGCCTTGTAGCATAAACTACATCGTAACCTTCTCGCCATTTCTCAACTAATTCGCCAATTAATTCTGGAGGGTCTTGTAAATCAGCATCTATGGGAATAATTGCTGCTCCCATTGTATAATCAATTCCCGCAGAGAGAGCTATTTCTTTACCAAAATTACGAGAAAGATTAATAACTTTGATGGTAGAATTTTTTTGGTGATAATCGATTAAATATTTTAAAGTTTTATCTTTACTACCATCATTGATACAGATAATTTCATAAGTGGTTTGAAGTCTATCTAGAACCGTAATCAGTCTTTCAAACAAGTAGTCAATGTTTTCTTCCTCATTGTAAAGAGGAATAACTACTGAGAGTTCAATTGTATTTAGCTTAGAAGTCATAAATAGTCATTAACAATTCAGAATTATTACGTCATTTCACTATTTAACTGAAGTCAATCAATTTTGGAGAGCAAGGTTTGTTGAAAAAAAATTTTGCCTAAATCATACTAAAAGTGACTTCAAATGTTGTGATTAAAATGATATTATAACCTCCAAAGTATAGGGCTTAAATAGTTGCCAAGCGAATCCAATAAATCTAAAAATCGCTCCTTATTATCTAACAATTAAATCGGGATGATTCTACTTTGGTATTAAAACTTTCACTGGAGGTGAAGACATTGTTGTTGTAAATAAACGATTTTTAAATATCATTGACTCAATTTGTGGAACTTTGAGGTTACGAACGGCAATAATTGCACAAGGGGCGAAGTTATTGTGAGGATATTTTTCGGCTTTAGACAAAGATATATTTTGAGCATTGACGTTTTCGATGTGTATTTGTGGTTGACTTTTCTTAAGTAATACCCAAAAAGGATATTCCCAATATTCATTCCCAACTGAAGTTCCTTCTCCCAAAGACAAGCCAATATTTTTGCATTCAGTAGTCAAGATGGTTTGAGCAGCTTGGACGTAAGGTTTTTGTAGTTGAGGGCGATTGATAAAATATTGTTCGATGCGACTGAGATTAAAAATATTGGCTTCAGCAGCAATAGGGCGAAATTTATTTTGTAATACCCAAGGTAAAGAAGTAACAATTAATAATATGGCGATTGTATTTGCCAGTTTTTGTAAGGGAATATGGCTTAAAATAATTCCCACTACAGGAGCAAAAAATATAAATATCGCTAAATGATGACGACTTTGATATGCTTGAATTTTCAACATGAGACAGAGCATAAAAAAACAAGCAATAGTTACTAATTGATAAGTTAGTAAATGGCGATCTCTCCTCAGTTTTTTTCTCAGCAAAAAGTAAAAAATTACCGAGAAAATTATAAATAAGTGCAAGGGATTTCCAGCTACATTTTCATCAAAAGAAATTCCTGGTATTCCACTATAAGATTGCGCTGTAGTACGAGGATCGAACATATCTACCCCGATGAGATCGTGGAACAATAAAATGAGTTTATTGGCAATTCCTGTAATGGGAGTAATAAATTGTTCTAATCTTAAAGTACGGATAATATCCAAATGTAATCCCATATTGCGGATGACATTAGATAGAAAAGTCGGGAAACTAATTACTTCAATTTTATATGCAACTGCAAAGTTTTTTGGCGTTCCTAAAAAAGAATTAAATAACTCGAAATTACGCCAATAATGACCTACATTCAAGATAATCGCAATGGCTGTAGTAAAACCAATTGTTTGCCAGGCGTGCCATCGCCAACGATAACGCCAAAGCTGTATCAAACTAAACCACACCATGAAAGGAAAACCATATAAATATGCTGATGATTTAGTTAAAATACCCAGACCCAGACTAGCACCAATAAACCAAAAAATATAGCGTTTTTCTTGAGTTTTAAAAGATAGCAATACATAATAAGCCAAACAAACTAGCCAAAATGTAACTACATAATCATTTTGGGTACTAGAAGCTTGCAAAATTCCCATAGGAATAGTAGCAGCAAATACAACAGTAAAAACCTGCCCTCTTTGGTCAGCATTTAACTCTTTTGCTATTAAAGAAACTCCAATCGCACTGCCAATCGCACTAAACCACTGAATTAAATTAGCAAAGCGATCGCTTTTACTTAAAATCTGCAAGTGAGTAATACTAAATTCAGCAAAAGGTGGATGAAATAGTTGAGGTAAATTATAGGTGGGATAATGAGCCACACTTCCATTTTGTATCCAATGCATTACTCGACTCATGTGATAAGTCATTGAATCCCAAGTGTTAGGAGGGGCGACTACAGCAATTACCCCAATAAGAGCAATGACAATAATTATTCCTAATAATAGTGAGGCTAAAAACCAAGAAAGCTGCTGCGGTAACAAATAAATTGCTTTAGTCAAGTCAGCTATTGTTTCTCGATGATATTTTTGGCGCACAATAGTGACTAATAAGCCAAGATTAAATAAGCTCCAAGCTAATAATATCGCCACAAAGTTAAACAAAGAAACTAAACTTAGTATTTCAGTAGTTGTAACTATAAAAACACCAACAACAACAAAAGCAGACACGATTGCTTTTCGCCAACACCGCTCTCTCTGCCCAAAAATTATACTTAACAATATTAGGGATAATAAAGGTAGAGTAGATAACATATTTGATTATTTATTGATTAACTAGTAGCTATTGGCTTTTTGAGTTTAAATTTCCACGATTGGTCTAGGTTCGGGCAGTCAGAGATAATCTGTGACTTAGCTATAGTCTTCCCAAAATCGTCAGCAAAATCGAATATATTAATTTAAAATTAAAATACAGAGCAAACCCATCTGATTTTTGAAAGGCAGACGGGACTAGAATTTTTGAGAGCGATCTCAACTTTTAATGAATTGATAAAATTCTTACTGGATAAGAGTTTTCGACAACTTACTTTAATTGACTTTACAGAGTTAACCAAAAAATCAATTTAATATATCCATAGATTCTTATAAGAACCCTATTAATACATTAATTAATGGCTAATAAAACATCAAAAATAACCAAAAAAATTGAGTATATTTTTGAAGCATTAATCTGGAATTTTCGTTTTTTTATTATAGCTCCAGTTATCTTTAGCTTACTGAGTGCTTTACGCTTTATTATTATTGGAACTGTAGATATTTGGGCAGGATTAACTTATCCTTTTGATGTTCAAGACCCTGAAGGAGAAGCCACTATCAAGATAGTAGGTTACATTATTGGTGGTATAGATTATTATTTAATAGGTATTGTTTTATTGATTTTTGCCTTTGGTATTTATGAATTATTTATTTCAGAAATTGATATTAGACATGAAGATGATTCTAATATTTTACAGAGCGAATCCCTCGAAGAGCTAAAAAGTAAATTAGTTAATGTAATTGTTGTAGCTTTAATTGTTAGCCTTTTTAAGCGGATGCTTAATTTAGAAATTCAACAAGTAAGCGATGTAGTTTATATATCTTCGGCAATCTTGTTAATTTCCATTAGTCAGTATCTTTTAAACTTAAGTCATCTTCATCCTTCTAAGGATAGTCATCTTTTAGAAAATGATAATCAGCAATCTCCTAATCAAGACGATAAATAATTAGGGTTTGCTGAAAAAGTTAAACCGTAACTCTGTTAGCGATCGCTTTCCCGATGGCGATAGAAGAAGTAGCAGCAGGAGAAGGTGCGTTACAGACGTGCATTGCTTGGGGGCGATCGATAATCAAAAAATCATCTACTAGCTTGCCATTATTGCCTAATGCTTGCGCCCTAACTCCTGCATGGGTAGGGACTACATCTTTAGCACTTACTTCAGGAATTAGACGTTGTAAACTAGCTACAAATAAGGATTTACTCCAAGATCGAGCCATTTCTTGTATGCCATCCACACCATGTTTTACACTGAGTTTCCAAAAACCAGGATAGGTCATGGTGTCGAGGAAGTCTTTGAGGTTAAAATCAGTTTTATAGTAGCCCTCTCGCTTAAAACTTAGCACTGCATTGGGTCCTGCGTGAACGCTACCATCTATCATTTTAGTAAAGTGTACCCCTAAGAAGGGGAAATTGGGATTGGGAACGGGATAGATTAAGGTGTTGCTGGCTAAATAGCGTTTTTCTGGCGTTAATTCGTAATATTCTCCTCTAAAAGGCACTATTTTTGCTGGTGGTTTTACTCCTACCAATTGGGCTACGCGATCGCTGAAAAGCCCCGCACAGTTGATTAAAAAGCGCGTTTGATATTCTTCTTTATTGGTTATTAAAACGTAGCCTTCTGAGGTTTCTTTAATATCGGTTACTCGACAATTATTAAATAAGTCTGCGCCTTGTTTAATTGCAAGTTCAGCGTATTTTTCAGCTACTTGTTTATAGTCTACAATGCCTGTTGATTTTACTAAAATTGCAGCTAAAGAATTAACGTGAGGTTCAACTTCTTTGGCTTCTTCTTTACTTAACATGGAGATGTCAATATTATTCGCCACACCTCTTTTGTAGATATTTTCTAAGCGGGGTAATTCTTCTTGTTCTGTAGCGACAATTACTTTACCGCAGATTTCGTAATTTATATTGTGTTGTTGACAAAATTCAACTAAGGCGTTGTTTCCTTCACGACAAAATTTTGCTTTATAGCTACCAGGTTTATAGTAAATTCCTGAATGGATAACACCACTATTATTTCCTGTTTGATGAGCAGCCCACGATGCTTCTTTTTCTAATAATAATATTTTTTTGTCGGGATATTTTTGACCTAAAGCCATTGCTGTTGATAAGCCAACAATTCCTCCACCAATGATAGTAAAATCGTACATTTTTCTTGGTTAGTGGTTAGTGGTTAGTGGTTTTAATAAAATAAATTTATTTTTGCTTACAGATAAACACATCATTTACGAAAATGTATATAAGCAATGCCTACTCTGATTTTTATATATTAACAATAAACAATTAATAACTAATAATTTTTTTCTAATATTTGTAGCGATTGTCTTGATTGTCAACACTCGCACGTTCGGTAAGTCCGTCAAATGATAAATATTCATTTTTGGTTAAACTGGCAATCGCTAAAAATCAGCCTTCTATCGATTCTGGCAAGTTTTTCAATGCTAAATCTTGCTCAACAGCTTGCTATAGATAGCAATTTTCTCAATTATTCTGTTACCAAATGGGAGCAAAAAGAGTAAAAATCACAAACCCGCACCCCACACATATTACAAAGACACCTGGAAACCACCAATAATTATGCACGAGTTCAGCATTTTCAGGATTGTAAGGAGAGTAACAAACTTTTACCTTTTGTTCTAACTTATGGGGTTGATTTCGACCAAAATCGAGACATTCGATGCGAACTAACCTCTCTGGCGAATTAGTAAAAAACTCTACTACTCTGTAATAAGAAGGTTCGTCATGATGGTAAGGATTTTTATACACATTATCAACTACGATTCCAGTGGTTATTGAGGTAAGCTTTTTGCGCTGTCGTCTTTTTTGCTCTAAGGTCGATATCCCATGAAATATTGCTAGCAATCCTAACAGTAAAAATACAATCTGCATTACGGTTTAAGCATTCTGTTGAAATCAGTTATTGAAAAAGTTTATCTATCAATTCCACAACTCCTTCTCCTCTATTTTTGGTCATTACCCAGTCACTACAATCTTTGAGAACTGGTAAAGCATTCTTCACTGATACGGATAAACCGCACAAGTTTAACAGAGGAAGATCGTTTTCTCCATCTCCCACTGCTACCACTTCATCGGGTGATAGGTTCA
The DNA here is from genome assembly GCF_900659865.1 of Hyella patelloides LEGE 07179. Classification (GTDB taxonomy): domain Bacteria; phylum Cyanobacteriota; class Cyanobacteriia; order Cyanobacteriales; family Xenococcaceae; genus Hyella; species Hyella patelloides. Next base: position 12,752 of record NZ_LR213784.1, on the reverse strand, counting down.
TTCGCTCTAGAGCTATTCTCAATCCAGAGTCTTTATCAACCCCTTCTGGTAAAAGCATCACTGCTCCTTTGTTATAGCTAATGAGCCAAGCCAAGCCTAATTCTTTGATAACTTCTAATACAGTTGTATCGTGAGGAATTCGAGTAGAGATAATTCCCTGTCCGACTGAGAGGGGTTCAACCTGTCGCTGTTGCAAAGCTTTAATCAGAGACTCAGAAGGAGATTCACCCAGCAAAGTTGTTTCTCCCGTGGATGGGAAAGAAAGTAACGCTCCATTTTCTGCCACAATACAGTCAAAAGATTTAGCTTGTGGAAAGACAGTGTAGAGATTATCGAGTCGTCTTCCAGTGACTAAAATCAGCTTACGTCCTGTTTTCTGCCAGCGTTTTAGGGCTGTTATAGTAGTTTCATCAACTTGTCCTTCTGTTGCTATAGTGCCATCATAATCTGTTGCAAGTGCTTGGTATAACATAACAATAATTTTATCAATAACCCTCCTTGGAAAATATTAGAGGCGATTGGGTTAATTAAAATTAAGAAGTTATTTAGATGAGATTAAACCTGCTTCGCGCTTAGCTATTAGCTCAATGTTTTAGTGGATTTTGAGGGCGTAAGTTGGAAGTTTCGCAAAACCGAGATCCACATTAGCTAAAATCCGTTATTAAAGTTTAATGGCGATCGCGATTATTGGCAACTCTAAGTTCAAAAACACCAATAGCAGTCTCAGTAGAAAAATCGATAAAACTAGTTCAAGATAAAAATTAGACTCTTACAAGCTATTCCTGGCATCCCTAATTATCCACTTGACCAGTAGCGAATAAACGACCTATAACTTCCTCTATAGGTGGGTCATTAACACTTAGATCGCTAACGGGTAATTGAGCGAGAATACGAGAGATGGTAGTGGTTAAATTCTCTCTAGAAACAAAAAACTTAACTTGTTGTCCTTCTATTGCTTCTATATCTCCATAGTTAACTAATTCGCTTTTAGGCACTGCTTGAGATAATTCCACTGTTACTTGTCTACAGGGTGCAAAACGCTCCAACAAACCATCAAGACTACCATCATAAATTAAACTCCCTTGATGAATTAGTAGCACGCGATCGCACAATGCGGTAATATCAGCCATATAGTGGCTGGTTAGTAGGATAGTAGCATCGTAGCGTTGATTATACTGCTCTAAAAATTTCCTGACTGCTACTTGAGCATTGACATCCAAACCCAAAGTAGGCTCATCCAAAAACAGTACCTGGGGATGATGCAATAATGCAGCTAACAATTCTGCTTTCATCCTTTCCCCTAAAGAGAGTTTCCTTACTGGTTGAGTTAGCTTACTTTGTAGTGATAACATCTCGCTTAACTCATGAAGGCGTTGCTGAAAGATTTTTTCAGGGATATTGTAAATAGCTGCATTAATTCTTAACGAGTCTAAAGCAGGTAAATCCCAAAGTAGTTGCTGTTTTTGCCCCATTACTAGACTAATTTTTTGCAAAAACTTATGCTGACGTTTAAAAGGAGTGTAATCTGCTACTTTTACTCGACCATTAGAAGGATAAATTAACCCTGTTAACATTTTCAGGGTGGTGGTTTTTCCTGCACCATTCGCTCCCAAAAAACCCACCATTTCTCCTGGTTGAATGTGAAAGGAAACATCACTTACAGCTTTAATTTCCCGATAGGTACGGCGAAAGAAATGGTTTAATGTTCCTTTTAAACCTGGTTGCTTGATGGCTACAGGATAAATTTTACTGAGATTTTCGACAGCAATAATAGACACTAGGAATTATTGGTAAACAGTCTTGGACATACTATGATAATCATACCTTAGCCAGCTATAGCGATCGCAATTTATTTTGTCTATCCTCAGAATGACGGGAGGAAATGAGGGAATATCCCAGTCGCCGTAAAGCATTTACACCCTCCATATTGGGTGTTTATCCCCATCGCATTTGGGGGTTTATGCCCATCGTTTTGGGTGCAAGGGAATGCTTCTTGATGCTCTTCTGTAAGACAACGCATATTCCATTTATCATTATTATCCTGCCCTGATACGATCCCGCTTGACGGGACGGCGAATGGGGACTCCCATGTTGACTGTTTTTCAAGCCTGTGCTTTTAAACTTTAGAAATTGAATGATTTGTTCCTGTTACTTAGTATAATTTATCACCATTGTTTGATGATGTGGAATGTTAAATAATCTGGAATTTTTCAAAACTTAATGGTAAAAAGTTAGTAAAGTCAGTAAAGTTAGTAGTAGTGCTAATAATTTTAAAGATTATTTAAAATAAATACCAATGGAAATATCAACCGAAAACAAGGATCAATTAGCCAGTAATCTTCAAAATTTACCAGCCGAACAAATAAAAAAAGCAGTTATTAAGTTGCTGAGTAGAGAAAATACCGAACTTATTGACTGGGAATATGAACTATCTTTAGAAATTGCTGCTTTTCAAGAATGGATTAAGGATCAAAGAGGTACAAAAAAACTGTTTTTTGAGGAAGAACTCATGAGCAGAGAAAGCATTTACAAGCAATTTTTCTAGATGAGGTGTTGTGTAGAGAATTAGTCGCCAAACTTAGAATCACAATTAGAAGCGATAAATCAACTCTACATTTAACTTTATATAGACTTACTGCATGATCTCGATCGACCTTGCTTGGGCTTATGGTAAAGGGTAAAGGTTAAGAGAAAATTAAGACGAAATTTTAGTGACTAATTTAATTTAGCCAGAGATTTGGTATATTAGTTTACAGACACATAGGGTTTTTCATACTCAAATTAAAATATCAATTGGTAAACGTGAGTTCGATAGAGAACAAAATTGGTTGATTTTGAGTTAGGACACTAAAGAAGTCTTGAGCAGCCCATATATTTTTTTATTATCAATTAGCGATACAATTCAGAATAATATTTAATAAAATGTTATCAAACTGAAGTTGATAAACAGCAATAATTTTTCAAAGTTCAATCTCAATTAAGTTTTCCTTAGAGGTAGCTATTTTGAGGGTTTGACGAGCTACCCTGCGTGCGAGCCTTGGCAATTTAATCTTATTTAATTTTAATATTCTCTACAAATTATCTTTTCTAAGATAAAAAATACTTAAGAGTTAAAAAGCCATGAAATGTATCTGCTCGATTTGTGGCTGTGAGTAAAAACCCCAAGAATGTGAACCAGATAACGGTATGGAGTTAGGAAAAGCTTTTGGTGATTTACTAGAAGATTGAATTTATTCTCTTTGTGGAGCGGATTGAGCAATATTTTTTTTCAACCAACAAAGTAGCATCATTATTGGGAAATTATTTTAAATGCGATCGCATTTTCTCTCCAAAAAGCAGATTACCTTCAAAAATACCATAGATAAAGAAGATAAGAGCGAGAAACCTGAAGAAATATCAAGGAAATTCTAGATTTGCAGAAAACAGGTATTGAAGTACCCATATCAAATATGGAGAGATAGTGCTTTCAAAACTGTTACCTCTATAAAAGCAAAATTCAGTTGAAACTTAATCATGACTAATAACTTACCAATAAGACCAATACAAACAACAGGTCGTTATCTAGTTCTGTTACCCGAAAGTGATGTTCGTTCGGGAATGTCAGCATTGACAGACTTCACTGGCGTTAGAGATACCGATATGTCTGTGTATAGTAATTTAGGTGTTGTCGTAGTTTCTTTAGACCCAGACCGTTTACAGTCTCTTAATACTGCTGTAGCTGGAGATGCACCGATAATAGCTGCTGAACCAGAACAGATTATGTATGCAATTGGGAGTTCAGTTAGTGGCGAGATTGTTAATTATCTCCAAGGTTATAAAGATGGTGTAACTAATTTAGCAGACAACTTAGGCAATGGTAATGTCGCATTAGGAGAAAAAGTTACCCCTTCTATCTTTACTGATGGTGTAGCCACCTGGGGACTACAAGCCACAAACGTTGTCGATAGTAATTATAGTGGTACGGGTATTAAGGTCGCGGTACTCGACACAGGTTTAGACTTGAACCATCCTGACTTTGCTGGTCGCTCTATTACTAGCCAATCTTTTATCACAGGAGAAGAAGTTCAAGACTTACAAGGTCACGGTACTCACTGTATTGGAACTGCTTGTGGAGCATTAAATCCACCAGATCCGTCTTCGCCTATGCGCTATGGCATTGCTCATAACGCAGAAATTTTTGTAGGTAAGGTTTTGAGTAATCAAGGTTCTGGTGCGGATGAAGGTATTTTAGCTGGCATTGATTGGGCTGTTACCAATGGTTGTCAAATTATTTCGATGTCTTTAGGTGCGTCTGCTTCTCCAGGTACTCCTTTTTCTCAAATCTATGAAGATATTGCCCAACGCGCTCTCAGTCAGGGTACTTTAATTATTGCTGCTGCTGGAAACGAAAGTAATAGACCTGGTGTTGTCAATCCTGTAGGTCGTCCTGCTAATTGTCCTTCAATTATGGCTGTAGCTGCTCTAGATAATCAGTTAGGTGTTTCTTGGTACTCCAATGGTTCAATTAATCCTGATGGTGGAGCAATTGATATTGCAGCACCAGGAGGTAATGCAGGACAAGCTCCCCTTCCTGAAATTTATTCAACTTGGACAACAGATTTAAATGCAGTTCAACCACCAGGAGCATTAAGATATAACTCCATTAGTGGTACAAGTATGGCAACTCCTCATGTAGCAGGAATTGCTGCTTTGTATGCCGAAGCAACTGGCAAAAGAGGACTGGAACTTTGGGCTTTATTGATGCGAGATGCTCAAAGATTACCTTTATCTTCAATTGATGTAGGAATTGGTTTAGTGCAAGCTCCTATTTAAATCTTGTTAAAATGATGAGTAGATAGAGCGAAAAAAGTTAAACATAAGTTAATTGTTTATTAGAGTGAATACAAGTTGAATGCTAATTACTGGAAGCTATTAAGCATCATAATAATAGCGGTATTATGTTTAGCTATTCCTATCTGCTTATCAAAAAACGTATCGAGCCAAAACTTACTTTTAATTCAAAGTACTGAGATGTCTGAAGTTAAAATATCGGTTTCCGTTGACGACGCTCATTTAACTCAAATGCAGCAAATTTCCCAACAGTTGCAATCATCTGGAATGAATATAGAACAAACTTTATCTAGTATTGGGGTTATTTGTGGTTCAATTCAGCCCGATCGGCTAAATAGTCTTTATCAAGTTGAAGGAGTAAAAAACATTGAATCTCAACAAGGTTATCAGCTAGCTCCTCCCGATTCCAATGTTCAATAATTTTAGACTTTGCTGATTTGAGATATTAAATAAAATAAATAATGATACTGTTTACTGTCTTTTTGATTCCAGCAAGCCAAAATTTTTAATTACGATCGCAAATCTGCGAGGACGAGTAATCATCTCTTCTTGTTCTAATTGGTTAAGTAATCTGGTAACAGTTACTCGTGTTGCACCTATAATCTCCGCTAATTCTTGATGAGTCAGGCGAATATTAATCAAAGTACCTTGTAATACTTGAGAACCAAATTTACTGGCGAACCAAATTAGCAATGAAGACAATCTTGAGTACATTTTTTCTGTTCTAATAATACGCAGTAATTCATCAGTTTGTTGAATACAATGACTAATTTCTTTAAATAAAAATCTACCTTGCTCTAAAGAAACAGAAATAGCTTCTACTGTATTTAAACATTGGGCTTCATAGGTATTAACCTTGGATAAAGATGAGCCAATAACATCTCCTTCTCCCCAGTATCCTAAAATATTAGTCTTACCTGCTTCGCTACCACTTAAAGTCTTGACAGCACCTTTTTTAAGCAACCAGAGCTTCTCAGCAGTTTGAGGAATAAACTGCCCTTTACTAAAAGTGATTATTAGCGACCTAGAATAAACGTCTTTATGCTCTTTTCTGTAGGGAAAAATCAAGTTTTTGTCTCTTGTGCTTGCGAACATAGTTTCATTTCCAGAACGATTTTTTATTCTGTTAAGTAGTTGAGGATAATTCTTTGAATAATTATTTATTAAATTTAAAATAAGCTGTATATTTTATGATAGTTAATAACTTTGTTTAAAAAATAAAATAATAAACTAAACTGGTGCGTAGGTTAAATTAGCACCAGTAAAGGCTAAGTAATACAGAACATTGAGAAGGATAATATCAGTTACTTCTAGTTACTGGATAAATCACTTATCGTCTTCTATTTTTAGAGTCAAATTTTGTATCCAACAGCAACAAAAAGTTGGATTTCTAGCTAATCCAAGAAACATAACTCAAGGAAACTCGATATCCTAATCAATAAGAATAATATATCATTTCTTTTTGTCAAATGCCAAAGATTTGCAATTAATTTAATATATAGTTATTTAATACTACTAATTGATAATTTATGTACTACTTAAAAAATCATGATAATTAACCTTTGCAAAGCATTGTAATCTTTATATATATCTATATTAGTACAAAAATATACAGTGTTTTTTAGATTTGGACTCTAAAAATATTGAAAATATTTTGCTAATTAATCTCAATAAGTTATAATTTGTCTAGTCTGTCATAGTGCGTCAGATATGCTACGGCGAGACAAAATTAGATTAGGACAAGAAAGTTATTGACGAGCGACGACAGCAACACATCTGCTTTACACGCTCCTTTTCAATTAACTTTATATTTCAGACCTGAACTTTAGCTAAAAAAAAGAGAAAAGAAGTCGTCGAAAGCTTTTTTCCCACAGTTTCTTTTCTCCTTTCTCCACAGGCTAAATACACTTTTAAAAACTATCGCATGGTGACAAATTCTTCAGCCGAACTAGGATGAACTGCGACTGTGGCATCAAAATCAGCTTTAGTTGCTCCCATTTTAACAGCGATCGCTATACCTTGGATAATTTCGGCTGCACTATCTCCAACCATGTGCGCCCCCACTACTTTATTAGTGTTACCATCAACAACTAATTTCATCAGGGTTTTAACTTGCATATCAGGCAAAGTGTAATACATGGGGCGGAATTTACTGCGATAAATTTTGACTGCATTCCCATATTTTTCTCTGGCTTCGGCTTCTGTTAAACCGACGGTTGCAGCTTCAGGAGTAGTAAAGACAGCAGTGGGAATATTATCGTAAGCCATTTGCTTTGATTGTCCGCCAAAATGGGTATCAGCAAAAGCTCTACCTTCTTTAATGGCTACAGGAGTGAGTTCAACTTTAGCAGTACAATCTCCTACCGCATAAATATGCTCTTCCGTAGTTTGGTTATATTTATCAATCGCAACAGCACCATTAACCACTTCTACGTTAGTATTTTCTAAGCCTAAATTCTCGATGCGGGGACTTCTTCCTGTTGCAGCCAGACTAACGGCATCAGCAACGAGAATTTCTTCTTCCTCTTCTCGACCTGCAATTTTGAGTTGTAAACCCGTATTAGTCTTTTCGATAGCAATGTTTGGTTTGTTAGTCAGAATGCGAATACCGTTACCTTGCATCGCTTCTTGGATCTCCATCCGAATATCTTCTTCAAATCCTCGCAAAACTTTATCGCTACGAATAACTAAGGTGACTTCTGAACCTAATCCATTGAGAATACAAGCAAATTCTACACCAATGTAACCACCACCAATAATTACAATCTGTTTCGGTTGTTCTTGCAGATGGAAGATTTCACGAGAAGTAATAGCGTGTTCAATACCAGGGATATCATCAGGTTTGACAGGTTTACCACCTACAGCAATTAAAATTTTTTCCGCCGTTACCTTTTCATCACCAATAGCAATGGTATGGGAGTCAATAAATTTACCGTAACCCTCATAAACTGTCACCTCAGATTTATCTAACATCCTTTGGTAAATACTATTGAGGCGATCTACTTCATTATTAACCGCCGTAATCATGGTTTTCCAGTTAAATTTGCTTTCTCCTACTGTCCAACCGTAACCCGATGCAGCTTGAAAATCTTTGGGAAAATGGGAAGCGTACACCATTAGTTTTTTGGGTACACAACCACGATTAACACAAGTACCGCCTAAGCGATCAAATTCGGCAATACCTACTTTTGCCCCATATTCGGCTGCTCTTCTAGCAGTAGCAATACCACCAGAACCCGCACCAATGACAAATAAATCAAAATCGTAACTCATGTTCGTGTATCTCCGTAAATAAAAATAACTAGACTAATCAATAAACTGCTTTGAAGTAAACTCTAAAATCCTTGAAATCCCTGATTTTTTTTTCATTTGGCGACAGTTAGCATGGTGTGGATAAATTACGTATAATTGTCAATCTATTCCCAAACTATGAAACATCCATCTTTTCAGGATATTAAAAATCTTATTTTTGCTTCAGTGGGCTTACCTGTTATTGTAAACGCAACTATTTTAAGTTCACTAATTACTCAAGCTGCTCAAGCTGCTCAAATCACTTTTAGCTTTTCTTCTGATAGTGAACTTACCAATGATGGCATTAATCCCAGTGGAATTATGAACGATTGGGATCATGGCAGTGGTATACAAGATGGCTGGCAAGCTGGAAGTACTACAGGGACGGCTACCGATAGTACCACAGGGTTACAGATTACTTTTACTGGCGCGCCACAAAGTTCAAGTAGTGCAACATAATCTTGTAGGTAGTGCTGAAACCAATACTCAAAACTTTAATTTTGATGATCGCGGTCCTATCACTACCAAAAGATTGAAAATTGAGGATACTAACCTCAGTGATGATGGGAATATTGACACTTTAGCTGTCATCGATGGCAAACGGGTGCTGAGTGGTGGAACGCTAGCTAATTATCAAGTATTAACTTTTAGTTTCTCTACTCCCATCATAATTGACTCGACTACTAGATTTTTTATTGATGACATCGATGACGACGAAGCAACGGGTGCATCAGAAACATACATAGATTCTGTAACTATCGAAGCCTTCAGTTCTTCTACTGTAGGAACTCCTGGCACAGGAATCGATCCTAATTTTTCTTTTGAAACTAGTACTAATTTGGCAAGAGATACAATTGAGTTTGATGATGGTACTGGTAACGGTCAAACTATTAACTATGTTTACGATCAAATAGACACTAATCGGAATAATGCAAACATAGCAGAAAACAGAGCCTATTATGATTTTGGTGCGACAGAAGAAGTACAATCGATAGCTTTATATTTTTTCAATGGACTTCCTACCAGCAGTGCTACCAATGATACAAGTGGACACGCAGTTGTCTTTGGTGGCTCTTTTGATGTTCAACCAGCAACAACATCTGTACCTTTTGAGTTTTCCCCTGGCTTGGGCTTGTTACTATCTGGTGGAGGATTACTAGGGATTAAGCATTTAAAAAGCAGAAAACTACCAAAATAAATATAGTTCTCGAGTTTTCCTATTTTCTGAGGGACAATTTGTAAATCATCCCTCATTTGTCTTATTTTCCGCCGTAATAAAAAGCAATTTCCTTATCTTTCAATGGTGGAAACTCTGCATCGATTAACATTTGGTTGAGTTCATCTTGAGCAATGTGTTTAGCACCGATCCGCACTATACGAGAACGCATTGTATTGGTGACACCGCTTCTTTGTCTACCTGCTTCAAAACCCATTACCTTGTTATATAAATCCAGTTTATTAGTGGGAATGGGTGAACCATCTAAATCCAGTCCTTTAGCGATCGCTTTATCTACTGAATCTGCGCCTTTAGTATCTGTCATGTTCGTTATTGATGTAAGGGTGAGCGACCAAAGGAAGTACTTTAGTGCAATGCCCACCTTACAATTAAATCTTTATTTAACCAAATGAGCTTCTAAGAACCAGAGACGTTTATCAATAGTACGGGAAATTTCAGTATATAAATCTGCTGTATCGGCATCTCCTAACTCATCAGTACTATCAATCGCTTCTCTGAGGTGTTTACCATAAGCAGCATAGCGATCGGCTAAAGCTGTAACGTGTTCCATACCCCCTACTGCATCTAAATCGTATTCAGGTAAGATAGACTCTGCTGCTGCAAGGCGGGCTGTGCCTAAAGCTGTACCACCTAAAGCAGTCACTCTTTCGGCAACCATATCCACATATTCTTCTAATTCACCAGCCATTTCATCAAACAACTGATGTAGCTGATAGAAATCAGTACCCTTAACGTTCCAATGTGCTTGTTTGGTTTGGGTTTTGAGGTCTAAAGTTGCAGCGAGAGATTGATTTAAAAGGTCAATTACTTTTTCTCGTACATTTTGAGCAATATCAATACGAGTAGCATACATTTTTTGTTTAGAAATCGTAGAAACCATAATTTTGTTCCTCTTGATATTTTAGGGTTGTTTCTTTTTTAACTATTTAACGTTTGCTTCATTCATGGCTAATTACTTAACCCGTAATTAATCATTGAACAATTAGCCATAAGCCATATCTAAAAACATCATAGTGACAAATCCTGTCATAATGCCTAATGTTCCTTCTTGAGTTATACTTTCTCGGTCTATCTCAGGAATGATTTCATCTACAATTACAAATAACATTGCCCCTGCTGCTGCTGCCATTGCCCAAGGAAGCACTATTTGACCTACACTAACTATACTTGCTCCTGCAATTCCACCAATGGGTTCAACTAAACCTGTAAGTGAAGAGATACCGAAAGCATAAGCAACAGAGTAATTTAATTCTCTCAAAGCCAAGGCTACTACTAATCCCTCTGGCATATTTTGTAAACCAATACCAAGAGCTAGAGGTAAACCTTCTCCATTGCCAAAACCCACACCAACAGCTAATCCTTCGGGAAAGTTATGCAGAGTAATCGCTAGGACAAATAACCAAATACGCTGAAAGTTTTCTGTTATTTTACCTTCTGGCCCTTGATTAAAGTGTTCATGGGGAAAGTTATTGTGTATTAGCCATAGCAAAGCTGCACCTAATATAATTCCTAGACTGATAATTAAGGCTGCTGATTGGTCAGAATAACCTAAAGCAATCGCTGATTGTTGACCAGGTATGATTAGAGAAAAGGTTGTAGCTGCTAGCATGATTCCGCCACCAATTCCTAAAAGTAATCCTTGCCAATTGCGATCGAGTTTTTGTGCAAACAAAATCGGTAATGCACCAACAGAAGTGCCTAAACCAGCAATCAAACTAGCTACAAATCCTAAGTAAATCGTTCCCATAATTGTTTTTATTCGGTAATTAGGAATTAATGATGGGGAAAATAGACACAATTCTGGATACAGGACTTACGCAGAAACACCATAGTTAGGGTAGGGTGTGCTATACAAAGTATAAAAATATTCGTCGTGCGTAAGTCCCAGAATATCCTAATTACCAGCCACCAGCCCCTAAAGTTATTTCGATCCTTTTAAATAAGCCAACATTGTATCGGCATCAGAAACTTCAAAGGGGTCAGTAGGACAGTTATCACCAAAATCAGGCTCGATAAACATTTTCTCGATTTTCATGTCATCTACCACCATAGAATAACGCCAGGAGCGCATTCCAAAGCCTAAATTATCCTTGTTAACCAACATTCCCATTTTGCGCGTAAATTCACCACTACCGTCGGGAAGTAAAAAGACATTTTTTGCACCTTGCGCCTTACCCCATTGGAACATCACAAAAGCATCATTAACCGAAAGACAAATAACCTCATCCACTCCTTGAGCTTTAATTTCGTTGTATAGTTCTTCGTAACGAGGTAAGTGGGTAGAAGAACAAGTGGGAGTAAATGCACCAGGAAGAGCAAATACAACTATTTTTTTACCTCCAAAAATTTCTTCTGTAGTGAGATCTTGCCAACGAAAGGGATTAGGATCTCCTACGGATTCATCGCGGACTCTGGTTTTAAAAACTACGCTAGGTACTTTATCTTTCATAACTATCTACTACTTGTTGCTCCGTGTAAGTTGTACTCATTTCGAGTTTGCCTAAATAAATCATACTCATAACGACTACGACTTGTCAAGCAAAAAAATAGTACTTTCTTGGATAAGCCTTTTGATTGCTTGTTTAAGGTAGTAAGGCTTGCCGAATAAGTTTCAAACCTTGACCACTTATAGCAAATATGTTGGTTAAAACTCCCAATAAATTCCAGTGTAGAAACGCGAAGAGCCTATTAAACTCAAGGGGCTGTGTTCTGAAATAAATTCAGAACCTTGAAAGCCCCGTTTGGGTTTCCCGAAGAGACAGCCCCTAATATATTTTTGATACAAATTGGACATGAAATCTTTATATAGCGAGAGTTTTGGTTGTTGTATATTACCAGAAGTCTTTCAACATACTTGAGGTAGAGGGTTTGATTCAGAAGTTGAATCGGTAAAACCGCAAACGTACCGCAAAGATATCTTCTTTCTAGTTTGATTGGAATAAATGCGAATCGCTAGCGGTAAAATGCAGGATTCAACTAAGCTCTAGAAGACTTGAAGAAAGAAAACCAATCCTGGTTGTTTGAGTTTTTTCTCAACTGGTGAGGGCATTTTCCAGTAGGAGAGCAGCCGTAAGACGGGTTTCGACTCGCAAGCTGCGCCAGTATCCTAGAATTCTCTAGCGTAGTGTTGCTTCAGCAAGAGGAGTATGAACCTATCCCACTAATAATAGATAAAATAAGAAGGTTGTAACTAAACGACTGAAGATGCCAGGCAAATTTGAGGGATTAAATGACCTAGAGTGGAAGCTATTTCAAGATATTTTTCCTAAAAAGAAAAATTCCGAAAAGCGATCACGCAGTGCCAGGCTCCGCCTGATCGCGAGGAATGCCGACCACACCCTTTAGGTATGTTTGAAATACATTGCTGTACATTTTGATTACTGGATGTCGATGG